>NZ_JAQQWS010000001.1:96943-420323 GCF_028610675.1 Alkalihalobacillus pseudalcaliphilus | reverse complement strand
AGCTCAGAGAAGTATTTTTCGATCATTTCTTCTAGATGTGAGGGTAATGTATTACGTTCAACGGATTCACGATAAATTTGTTCATATTGACCAATTACTTCTTGGTATGAGCGAACTTCTCCTTTTAAGGTGGGGGCTTGATTCGTTTCTTGTGTTGTACCTTCCCCTTCTCCTAGTTCTGTCAAGTCCTGCTCTACATCCCCTTCACCACCAATTCGTTCGGGAACTGTTAGCAACTCTCGAGAACCTTCACCAATACCAGCACCTGAGCCTGAGCCACCTTGACCTGTTCCAGATCCCGTACCCGCTCCACTTCCTGAACCATTTCCAGATCCCGTACCTGAACCGCCTTGACCTGCTCCATTTGATTGCCCACCATCTCCTGAACCATTTCCTTCTGATCTATCACCATTCAAACTTTCTCCATTGCCCGCATTTCCATTATTGTCAGTTCCTTCAGATTGCCCATTAGAATTTTCCGAGGAATTTCCAGGCTGTGTACTTGCTGTTCCTTCAGACTGTGAGCGTTCAAACGAAAGTCTCCTCTGACTACCAATGCCCGCTTGTGACATACTTCGTTGCTGTGACAAAGCAAGCTCTTGTAAGCCTTCTTGAAGTTCTCTTAGTTCTGCTACCTCATCCCCTAGTTGCATTCCCTCTTCTAATGCATCTTTCAGTTGCTCTAATAACTCGTTTAACTCTTCTTCAGACAAACCGTCAACATTCACACGATTATCCAGTAAGCCATCTTGTAACTTCTGTAGTAATTCCGGCGAGCCCTTAAGTTCCTCTAATGCTTGGTTCAATTGATTCAAATCTTCGGATTGCAAGGCCTCATCTAAGTCTTGAAAGTTTTGCTCATTTTCTAATAAGGCTTGCAATTCTTGTTCTTTTTGTAATAATTCTTGTTTTAAATCTTCAAGTTTTTGTTCTGCTACAAGCAATTCATCTAACACTTCATCTGCCGTTTCTAATTCATCAAGTTGATTTTTTAAATCATCTAGTTCATTAGAATCCTCGTCAGCGAGTTCTTCCATCTTATCTTTCACCTCATCGATAATCTTTTGCTCCTCTTCCTTCACTTTTGCACTTAACATCGTTTCACTAGGGATAAGAAAAGAAAAAAAGATGAGTATCGCCGCACAAATGCTCATTACGATTTTTGAGTAAGACCAAGTCATTTTCTGATTGGATATGACGACATTTTGCTGTTTTTGCATTCTTTTGAATGTATCTTCACGTTGCAAATTCGCAATGGTTTGCTCTTTTTCGATGAAAGAATAAGCTGTTGTAACCCGTTCTTCTCCGACCCATTCATCAAATTTATGGATCATTAGAGCGACAGTCGGTTTCCTCTTAACAGCGATGACCACAACTACGATAAAAGTAAGCACATAAGCAATAAAGAAATACCGATATAAAAAGGGAATGACTATAAAACGTGATACAACCGTTAAAGCAAGTGACATCAAAACTGCGTAAAAGAAAAACCTACCAACATAAGAGGAAGTATGTAGCCATAATAAACGCCGTTTTAAAGGCTTCAAAAACTGTAGCATTCTAGTTCGATTATTCATCACATACTCCTCCTTTTCCTCTTATTGTGTTCTAGAGTTATATTCATTTTGTGGCAATGGTTTTGTTTTCATTTTTGGTCTTAGCTTTTTTATCGCTACAAAAAGACAAGCAACAAATATAACCCCGTAAAAAGAAAAGAATAGAATCCATGGTGATAGATCCATTTGAGCAATTCTTTGTAGCTCTGTCATAAAACCAGGTTCAAGCAAGTAAAAAAACATAATAGGAATATTCGTAGCTGAAATCAAATACGGTAACGGAAAAGCCTGAGTTGTTACCATATAACTATAATTAAGTGAGATTAATGCTAGTAAAGCCATGCCACCCGTTAAAAAGAATGCCAAACTATAGGCTGTTACCATCGATATGATCGTTTTTCTAACTAATGTGGATATGAAAACACCAATGGCACCAATGACAACCATTGTAAAAATATACATCAGAAAAGTAAGGACAAGCATTCTAGGAGATATTCCTCCAAATAAAAAGACGATCATGTACAATGGTAAACTCGAACAAATAATGACTAATAAAAAGGCAACGGATGAAATAAGCTTACTCAAAATGATAGAGCTTGATGATTGATCGGTCGTCAGCAAAATAGGTAATGTTTGCTTTTCCCTTTCACTACTTATGACTCCTGCCGTCAAGCCTGGTGTAATAAAAATAACTAAGGCAAGCTGCAGCATACTTAAGAAAATAAACATCCATTGACTTTGGTAAGATTGAAAAGCACCAAATCGATCATTTTCTAATTGTAAATAGATAATGCCAAACGTCAGCAAACCTAATATTAATAAATAGGCGGCTAATCCAATATAACTTTTCACAGAGCGAAAGCGCAGTTTGAATTCTTTATTTAATACAGGGTTGATAAGTAAGGATTTCAATTGTCTTCCACTCCTTTTGTGATCTCCATAAAGACATCTTCAATATTAGATTCTACATGGTTAAAGCTAATGATTGATAAATGTTGGGCAACAGCCTTTCGCAATAATTCAATTTGATTATCTTCATTTCCAGTAAACAAAAACTCAATTTTATTTTCCTTCACTTGTAAATCTGAGACGAATGCTTGATCCTCGAAGAAGCGAGTGCTTATATCTAAGGCATCTGCAACTTGAACCTCAATTAGTCGTGTTGCTTGTAATTGTTTCTGAATTTCTTTAACGGTTCCACGTGCTTTTAAGCTTCCATGATCAATAACGCCAATTTCATCACACATTTCTGCAAGCTCAGGTAAGATATGAGAGCTAATGATAATCGTCTTACCCATCGATTTTAGTTCTTTTAATATGCCACGCATTTCAATACGAGCCCTTGGATCAAGGCCAGAGGCAGGTTCATCCAAAATAAGTACTTTTGGATCATGAATGAGGGATCTTGCTAGACATAAACGCTGCTTCATCCCTCGTGATAAAAGGTCGACATAGGAATCTTTTTTATGACTCAGATTAACTAATTCTAAAAGCTGAGGAATTAACACCTTCCTCTCCTTTGTCGTTATGCCATAACTCGCCCCATAAAAATCCAAATATTCATCGGCACGAAACTGGTCATAGACTCCAAAGAAATCTGGCATATAACCGATTTTACGACGTACCTCTTTGGGGTTCTCACAAACATCCGTTCCATCAATAAATGCTGTTCCAAAAGTAGGTGCCATCAATGTGGCTAATATTTGAAAAGTGGTCGACTTACCAGCACCATTTTGACCAACAAAACCAAACACTGAACCTGCTTCAATTTCCATATTTAAATCATCTAAAGCTGTAAATGAACCATATTTTTTAGTTAAATGAACCGTTTGAATCATTCTGCATACACTCCCTTCAGTTCAATATTTGGTAGGGAGACTTCTTCAGGCGATTCAGGTTTAACTACTTTGAATTCAATCTGTCCCTCTTCCGATACATAATCTCGCACATTGGATATTTCTAAATTTTGATCTACGCTTTCGAATTCTTGACTACTTTCATTCCAAATTTCTATACTTGCTTGCTGGGTCCTTATTTGAATCGTTAATAACTCCAAATTCACATCTTGCTCTAATAGGTCTCGTGGTAAGTCATATTCAACATGAAACTCACCTGCAGAAGCATAAAAAGAATTCATTCCTTCTTGTAATGGATAATCATCTAAATAATGAAACTCTCCTTGAGGTACTAATTTTGGCATAATATCATTAAGCTTCAAACTGAACTCACCAACTAACTCTTTTTCAATATCAATCGATTGAACGAGCAAATGTAACGAGTTTGTCTCAGGGCTTCGATCTTTAATCGTTGCATCAAAAATCTCTGCTGTCGTATGACCTACTAAAGCGGGTTTTCCTTGTTCAAATAATCGGGCTTCTGCCGCAGTAATCATCAAATTATTGACTTTTATTTCATTAAAATCTTGATTATTATGTTGGTATTGCCAATATTGTTGACTTTGTGGCGCTCGAAACAAATGGTCTGTGAACGGTATGGAAATGTCTATGGTTTCTCCAGCTAGCAAAGGTCCGAGTGAAGTCGTCTTATTTCCATTAACAAATTCTAACTCTTCCAAGTCATATCCAGTTTGATTCGTTACTTGACCTATAATTCCATCCTCTGTTAATAGGAGTTCATTTTCCAAATACATTTTTTCATTTGACATAATGGGCCCGATCGCATTCCGTACCGCCCAATATTCTACATCTTGAAAGGAAAAATCTGTATTCCCAGAAGAACGATACAGACTACTTCCAGAAATTGGTGCACCCGTACCAAAACTTGAGTAAGAATCTCTCATAATAGGAATACCAGTAAAATAAGGCTCCGCTACAGAAATTGTGTAATCTCCACTATTGTTACTAAATAAACTAAAACTTGCATAACCAAAAGGTTGCTCATTTTCATTTAATTTGATTACAGACAAATGGTTCATTTGTGGTTTGGCAATTCGATCTTTGGCACCAAAACCAAACAAACTTACCGCTACCAAGATTGATAAAGTTGGAATTACCCACCAACTGTGCTCACGTTTGTCAAACTTTTTTAAGATAAAAAATAAAAACGGAAATACAATCACAATAAAAGCGATAAATACAGAGATCAAAACACCAATAGGAATCATCGTACTTGGATATAAGTTGTTAACTTCCGCCAAATTATAGTTAAGTTGCTCAAAAATAGAAGAACCTCTATGAAAGCTGCCATTAATTAGATTCTGATTAATAATTGTACGCCAAACGTCCTGACTTCCTTGCCAGCTACTAAAAGAACTAATGCCGGGTGAAAAACTTAGTTGCACTAACTCACCCGTTCCAAATGGAGCAGACACAATCAGCGGGTATCCCTCTGTCGAACGTGCTTTAACTAAATCATCATCTACATCCCCAATATATAAAACAATGTCATCTGCATCATAAGGAGTTTCCCCATTAAATTGTTCGAGTGCTTCACTATTCGCACGAACTGTTGAAATCATTCCTGACATAGGCAATGAATCTTTTAATTCCCCACTTTTTTGAACGATCGCTGGATCGCCACCTAAGATCAAGGTCCCTCCAAACAGAACCCACTGCTGAATGGCTTGCTGCTGTTCACTTGATAACTCAGCAATCGTAAATTGGTCAACGACTAAGTAATCCAACATCGTTAATGCGATATAATCATCTGTAATCAGGTCGGGCTCAACTGTTACTAATTGTGGTTTAACAGTATTGGTCATACTATTTAAATATCTTAAAGATTCAGGGTCATTCGATAAAATCCCCATAACAGGAGCGTCCCAACCTAATTGCGAGCCAGCAATTGTGGCTTTTCCGGATGTTTTCACTTCTTTACCATTTTCAAAGCTTGTTTCATAGAAGGTAATCATTTTTGTCGGAGTTGCCCCATAATAATAGCTACTATCATGTCCAGGAATAGTCGTTAAGACGGATCTCGTTTCTCCAGCTGGTATATCAACAGGAATGATAATATTTGCATCTGATTGATAGGTAGGAAAAACATGAATAACTAATTCTCCAGACAAATCTTCACCACTATTTGATAGAGTTACTTCAAGTGGGAATCCACCTGTCTGCGTTATTTTCCCATCAAAGCCGGCCTTTGTTTCAATATGTAAGCTTGCCTTTTCCTCTGCTTGTGCAATGGATATCGGAATTAAAAATATACCGATCAGGAATAAAATTAATATAAAAATCGCAAATTTCGTTTGTTTTTGCACTTCTATCTCTCCCCCTTTAGCTCGCTTTTCTATAACCATCTAAATATACCATAATTTTCATAATGTTATTTGAAAAGCTCTTTCATTTTTCCTTTTACTTATTAGACGACACCAAAAAGAAAATCACTTCACTTTTTTCAAAATTTTTTTTGTAAGTTAGTGCGAACATGTAGCGCTGCTCGTCGCTACCGAAAATTATGCTCCGCGTCCTGTGGAGTGGCGCTGAGCTAATCAGTGCCACCAGCGGATCTCAGCTCTGCCACAACGTCCCACGGGAGTCTCCACATATTTTCTTCCGCTCGGCGACTTCTCATTCTCAAGTACTTATGACATTCATAAAAAATAATAACAAAACACAGTGAATGAAGAGCCACCAACAAAGATGAAAGTGAAGATTACACTTTTAAAAATTAGCTCTTCAGATCATTTAATATTTGTCTTCCTAATTGCTGGAACGATATTCTCAATTTGGTTTTGCATCTTTATTTTTTTCTTTCCATAGAAAAAGCTTGTCGTTTCTTCGTGACTGGTCACCTTTTACGACAAGCTTTTTTTCGTTCTTTTTTATGAAAATATTAATTAACAGATTCAATGATATTTTTAACTTTTTGCGCGGCTAGTCCACTTCCACCACGGTTTTCAACATGCTCTAGCATCACTAAAGATAAAATTTCAGGGGTACCGTCGTTAAAAACGACAAACCAGCCAGTTTCTTCACCCTCTTCATCTTGACTTACTTTATGCTCTGCAGTCCCTGTTTTACCAGCTAAATTTAAACCGCTAACGTTGGCAACACGACCTGTTGCTTGTTCATTTTGAATAGCTTCATGAATACTTTCTTTAACTATCGCAGCTGTCTCAGGTGAAACAACCGCTTCTTTCCAAAAAGTGCTGTTAGATTCCCCCATTAAAATAGTTGGTTGAATCATATTTCCTTCATGAAGAAAGGCAGTAAACATGGACGCTAAGTGTAGTGGGTTCACTAATAATTCACCCTGACCATATCCGGTATCTGCTAATAAAGCTTCGCGTTCTAAATGACCATCATTAACAAAGGTCGACTCAGCAAGAATCGTTTCAAACGGTAGTACTTCGTTAAAACCAAAAGCATCAAGTCCTTCAGAGATAGCTGAACCACCTGTATCAAGTGCTAATTGTGCAAAATAGATATTATCAGAAAAAAGCATCGCTTCATTTAAATTAAGTGACGTTAAAGGAATGCCAGATACTCTCGTTATATAATGATCTCCCCACGAGCTATCCTTTTGCCAACGATTCGATTCCGGCACATCAACTTTCTTGGAAGGATCCCAACCATTTTCTAATGCAATGGCTGCTGTTATCGGTTTAATTGTCGATCCGGGGATAAATTTTTGATTAAACTTTGATAAAAAAACATGACCTTCCATATCCGAGTACTGTTGGTAAGCCTCACTATAATTCACAACCATTTCATTCGGATCATAAGTTGGCATGCTCACAAGTGCCAATACTTCACCACTTTGTGGATTCATTGTTACATTTAATCCTTGCTCATTTTGTAACTGTGAAAAGGCTTCTAATTGTACATTCATATCAATCGTTAAGCTTAAGTTTTGTCCATCAACTGGCTCACGACTAATTAATACATCCTTTTCTTCACCATCTGCACTAGTAATAACAACTTTTCCACCTAGTTCTCCACGTAATTCATTTTCGAAAATCTGCTCTAAACCACTTTTTCCAAGCTGTGATTGAGCAGTGTAACCTTCTTTGCTTTTTTCCTCTAATTCCTCTGCAAAAATCGGACCTGTAAAACCAGTTAAATGAGCTGCTGCTTCTCCAAATGGGTAAACTCGTCCATTAACCTCTCGAAAAGTTAAACCTTTGTGACTAACTTCTTGTAACGTTTCCATCAACTCTTCGTTACCCGTGTAAACAAGTGTTTTAATTGGCACAATCATATCCTCACGAACCCATGATTGACTCATTTGCGCATCGATATATTCCTCAGTTACACCTAATAATTCTACCGCTAATTCATACATTTCTTCTTTAGAATCGTGTTCGTCTAATCTGCCTTGAACCATTGCAACTTCCAAGACGGAACCATTTAATGCAAGAGCTTCCCCATTTCGATCATGAATTTCACCACGAATCGGTTGTGAGCTTTCAATTTTTACACTTTCTCCATAGTCAATTTGAGGAAGTAATAAGCCCGGAGACCAGTGAACCTTCCATTCTTTATCACCATCTTCTGGTTCTATTAATTCAAATAAAATACGACCGTCATTTGTAATCGAACCTAATGGTGTTTCTACTTGTATTTCATATAAAAAATATTGCTCGTTTTCAGGTACTTCTTCTCCCTCGGCTACTTCAACCTTTTCTAAGGATAAAGTTCGATTTGTTGCATTCATATTTTCATCAATCTCTTCGTGCCATATAGCAAAATCTTCTTTGGAAATTTGATTATGTACTTCTTCAGACAAATAATGATAGATGTCTTCATATTTTCCATTTTCATAGTCTTCTGCGAATTGGTGCGCTTTTTCATCAACATTAGGATCTGCTTCACTACATGCAATGAGTAGTAGTGCTAAAAAACTCCACATGATTAAATTCTTTATCTGTTTCATCATTAACCCCCTCCACCCATATTTTAACACAAAAAAAGACAAGTTAGCGCTACCTTTTAATGAGGTAATAACTTGTCTTTTATATGAAAGTTACTTATGGGCGGTAGGGTGTGCCTTGAAGTTAGCTCGTCATCCATCTCGCGATCAATGACCTTAGTAGGACAGTGCTCCCTGTTTGTTCAGACCGACTCCTACTGGTGATCGAGTTGTAAACGGGCCAACAGTTTGAACAGTCGCCACTACGTCCCATAGGAGTCTCCGCATGTCTTGCTACATGTTTAATCTACGTTAACTGGTTGTACCAATGTCTGGCTGCATCGACTTCTTCTCTTGTTAATTGATGCCCGCCACCTGTCCAAAACTCTTCGACGGTTGCCCCTGCTTGTTTTAAATCTGCTATTAAATGCTTGGTATTGTCCATTGGGATAATCGGATCCCTTTCTCCCGCTCCAATAAAAACATGCTTATTTATTAATGTAGGTAAAGTAATATCTTTTAATGGAACCATGGCGTGGAATAAAATCGCTCCTTGAAAAGCGTCTTGGTAATGATACATTAAGCTTGCAGCAATATTAGCTCCATTTGAATATCCCACAGCAATGATTTTTTCTCGGTCGAAGCCATACTCTTTTGAGGCTTTGTCCAGATAATCATATAACTCCTTGGTACGGAATTTTAAATCCTCTTCATCAAAAACCCCCTCGGCTAATCGTTTAAAGAATCGAGGCATCCCATTTTCTAATACATTACCTCGAACACCTAATACACTTGCTTCAGGATCAATCATCTCGGCAATCGGTAAGAGGTCGTGTTCATTGCCTCCCGTTCCATGTAATAAAACAATGGTCGGTTTTTTTGAATCCCCTTTTTTAAATACATGATTCATATTCATTTTCCTCCTAAATAGATTAAGACATCAATCTAAAACTTCTTATTTATTATCTACATGATTAAAGCTAAAAGTAAAGTAATCTACTTACTTTTCTATATTAAATAATCTTTAGAGCAGATTTTGAAATGTTTTGTTTCATTCATTTAAAGGTATAAAACAAACAAGTAATTAATTTCAATTAAAAAAGGAGCTGTTTTCAAATGTTAATCGAATTAAGTAAATTAGAAAAATTCAAAATGAAAGCACTTGATGATGAATTAGGTTCTGTCGATGACATTATTTTTGAAGGTCATTCTTTTGATATACGTTACGTTGTAGCCGATACGAGAAAATGGTTTGTAGGAGGGCATGTCTTGCTTAGAATGGCAGCATTTGGAGAATTAAATCTCCCTGATGAACTCGTCTCTGTCAATCTAACCAAAGAACAAATTAAAAATAGTCCAAAACCATCTGACCATGAACCATTCTCCCGTTCATTTGAACAGCGTCTCAACGACCATTATGGCTGGGACCATTACTGGCTACAAGCACCAGGTGGAATTCCTACGAATTCAGGGCCTACATTTGTTGGTCGCCAAGCCTATGTACCTGGTTTGTTATCAACCAAAGATGAACAAATACCTTTAGGTGTCGATGAAAATGAAGCAAGACAAACTACAGATAAACCTTCTCTTCAGAGCTTTGATCACTTAAATAAATTCCATGTACACGCAAAAAATGGCGAAGTAGGCAAGCTTGTTGATTGTATCATCGATTATAATACATCTAAAATTAGATATTTAATCGTCGATGTTGGCGGCTTCTTATCTAAAGAGCTCGTTGCTATTACACCTGATATGTTAAGTGAGATTTCTCATTTTGACAGAACGATAACTGTCACCGTAGAAAAAGGTTTAATTGAAGAAGCACCTGAGTTTGATTATGATAAACCATTCACTCGAGAAAATGAAGAATTGATTTACCGTCATTATGGTATGGCACCATATTGGGAACTGTCAGAATCAACGAAATAGTTAATGACAATTACTCCCTCTCAAAACGAGTTTGATGTTGTTCATCAAGCTCGTTTTTTATATGTTAACCCCCATCTTAAAGCAGTAAATCACGCTTAAATCGTCAAAGAAATAAGTTTTTCCCATTATCAGCTCCTAATCCTACATAGTAGATTGCTTTTTTCAAGTTAGCTACTCCACAATTGTCAAATAGTTTATAAAATTTCTAAAAGAATTACTTTATTTTTTTGTCATTTTTTAAGGATTGTTGGCGATAGTTTATAGTACAATGGGTCACATGTGATTTTAGACAACCGTCTTCTAGTAAGTCATATTAGTCTGAAAATTATAGAATTATAAGAGTTATGAGGAGTGTTAGTATGGAGACACAAGCAAAGAAATCGCTCTTTAATCGATTTTTGACAATGGTTGAGGTAATTGGAAACAAGCTTCCCCACCCTGTCACTTTGTTTGCAATTATGGCAGGTATTGTTATTGTCTTATCTGCGATTTTATCAAGTTTAAATGTTCAAGTTGAAAATCCTGCAGAACCTGGAGAAGTGTTACAAGTTAAAAACCTTCTTTCAGCTGAAGGTATTAATTATATGGTTTCGGAAATGGTTAATAACTTTATTAACTTTGCTCCACTAGGTATTGTTCTAGCGACGATGCTTGGGATAGGTGTTGCTGAAAGAAGTGGGCTCATAAGTGCTGCCCTACGTGGCCTGGTCACTTCAGTACCAAAAAGATTAATAACAGCTACACTTGTATTTGCTGGTATTATGTCTAGTTTAGCCGCAGATGCTGGTTACATCGTATTACCACCACTAGGGGCATTATTATTTATTGCAATTGGTCGTCATCCACTTGCAGGTATGGCTGCAGCTTTCGCAGGAGTATCAGGTGGTTTTGCGGCTAATATTTTTATAACCGCATCAGATCCAATGCTTGGGGAACTTACGAGACAAGCTGCTGCTACATTTGATCCGGCTTATGCTGCCAATATTAATATTGCGATGAACTGGTACTTCCTTATTGCATCCGTATTTGTGATCACATTAGCTGGTACGTATGTAACAGAAAAAATCGTTGAACCTCGTTTAGGTAAATATCAAGCTGATAAAACGAGAGACGAAGCTGAAGAAAAAATAAGTTATTTAACCAAACGTGAAAAGTGGGCTCTATTTTATTCAGGACTAGCTATGTTCATAACAATCGCTGTTATTTCTCTTCTTGTCGTACCTGAATGGGGACCAATGCGTGGTGATGGAGACAATCCGATTATTCAATCACCATTTATGAACTCACTCGGTATACTTATTTTATTCGTATTCTTAATTCCTGGACTTGTTTACGGGATGATTATGCGTAACATTAAAAGTGATAAAGATGTTGCTCATCAATTAACGGATACCATGGCCTCAATGGGTATGTTTATCGTACTAGCCTTCACTGCAGGTCAATTCGTTGCTTTCTTTAATGAGACGAATATGGGTATTGTTTTAGGTGTTTATGGTGCTGAATTTTTAGAAAGTGTTAATTTAACAGGGATTCCTTTATTACTTGGCTTTATGGGAATTACGATGTTAATTAATCTATTTGTCGGTAGTGCTTCGGCGAAATGGGCCATTATGGCACCCGTATTTATTCCGATTATGATGCAATTTAATTATTCGCCTGAATTTATACAATTAACTTACCGTGTAGCCGATTCAACAACTAATGTCATATCTCCGTTAATGCCTTACTTTGCGATTATTATTGCTTTCGCTCAAAAGTATGATAAAAAGATGGGGATTGGAACACTCGTATCAGTTATGCTTCCGTATGCGATTGTATTTACGATCGTTTGGACCATTATGTTGTTTATTTGGATGGCGTTAGGTATCGACATCGGTCCAGGTTCTCCCATTTATTATAATAACTAATTTGCAAAACCGTCCTTATAATACTAGGGACGGTTTTTTTATGATCTTTAATTAGCTCTTTTATAATTGAAATATGGTACATGAAATTATTTTTAGTTCAATAAAAAACACGACCAAAATGATCGTGTTTTAGTTATTATTATAATTTAACAACGTTAGCTGCTTGAGGACCACGGTCACCTTCAACGATTTCAAACTCAACAGCTTGACCTTCGTCTAAAGATTTGAATCCTTCGCCAGTGATTGCACTGAAGTGTACGAATACATCGTTGCCTTCTTCAACTTCGATGAATCCAAAACCCTTCTCAGCATTGAACCATTTAACTTTTCCTGTTTGCATGAAAAAAACTCCATTCTGTTTATTACTTAATATGCTCATCGTCTTTACTTCAGGTAAATCGGCATTTCACATATTATGACGATAAACATACAGCCATATCTTTGCCCCTCATAAAATGTGAAAAATATTCAAAACTTTTAACGATGAATAAAGTCATTTTAGCATAGTCATTTCTACGATGCAAGCATAAATTCCTTAAAATGACTAGGCCTTGCCTGTCATAAGCAAGGCCAGCTATCAACTAATTTCTACTATAATAATCATTAATCATTTCCAAAATCGTAGGTTCTTCCTGCTCTGTTTGTGTTTTTTTCTCTTCATGATTATTCATGATACCCCTCCTAAGCAGAATTTTTATTTTTTTCTGTCTCTTTCATACACTTATTATAGATCATTGTATTATAAAAGTAAAGTGTTTTTAAATCTGTTTTAATACAGATGTTCCTTTTTCAAAAAAAAAGCCATGACACCGTTAAAACGATGCATGCAGTGATTGAAATCATCATTTGTTCATTTTTTTGTCAATTTCACCTAACATCTCATCTGCGTCTTTACCTGTGCGATACTCAATCCCTTCAGCAATTCGATTACCACCTAATAATACAATAGCGAAACCTACAAAGAAGCAGCTAATTAAAATAAGAAAAAAAGTCATCATCTCCTGCAATCCCTCCCTGCTCACATAGTCCAATGTATGAGGAAACAGAAAAATTGATGCATAAGATTGCAAGAAGATTCCAATACTAGATGTATCTATTTTGTTAGAATGAGGAGGATGATGTAGTGAAGAAACCATGGCTTTTTTTCCTACTCGTATTATTCGTATTAGCAACAGGCTGTCAAATGGACTCAGAATCACAAATAATTGAGGATTCTCAAAAGGATACGAAACCATTTGGTTTTCAAGGTGTAGCAAGTGATAAAGATAAACATCGAAAAGAAGGGTTAGCAACACAAGAATTACATCTGTACGCAGATGCGACTGGTCAATATCTAAGTAATGTCATAGAAGACTTAGAAAAGCATAAAGGCTTTTTTGAAAATCAACAAGATATGCGAGCAGCTGATTTGTTTTTAGATTCATTAGCCGACATTCGCACCGAGACAGTTGAAATAATTAATCTTGATCGTCCTAAAGCTTTTAACTCATTCCATGAAATTCATTTGAGTATGTTAGTTGAGCTTGATATTTTGGACAGAGTTCTTGAAGACTTGCGTGATCCTTTTGACACCAAACAAATTGAATCAGCTCGAGTTCATTACGAAAATTCTATTATTGCTTTTAAAAATTTAGAAAGAGAATGGTTTTCTGTTTCAGAAGAATATGGAATTTATTAAAAAGAATGGCTGCTCTATTCGATAGAAAATAGACAGCCATTTATGATTAACGGAATAATTCTTTGAATTCAGCCATCATTCCTTTAAAGGACCGAAAAGGAAAACGCCCTTCTTCGTGGTTCTCAAAAGCTTCCATTCGATTAATGATGGTTCTCTTGGTTGTGACTATCACTTCTTTATCAATATCATATTCATTGGCGTATGCTTGAACGGTTTTCTCCACCTTATTTTGATGTTCATGATGACCACCACTTGATTCAATCCCCACTAAAATTTGCTCATTTGTCTCTACGATGTGAACATCTTGAATCGTTTCAAGGCTAAGTAGGGCTTGTTTAAAATTTACGTTTTCTTGGTAATTGTGGTTTTCTTCTTTAGTTGTTAATATCTTCGTTTGATGTGGTGGATATAACTCTTTTATTTTTCCAGGTCTGTTATTCATTACTCCGTTTGATGTTAAGCCTTTTTCTTTTAGACCGATATTTCTCTTATAGCCGTGAACTCCTTCTTCATACGGAGATTTTTTCTCTGTTAATTGTAAGACCGTATCGTCTGGAACAAGCATATCTGAAATAGGGCCTTCATGGCTACGCACTTCTTGGATACCTACACCACTAAACGTATTTTGTGGATTCGACTTCGCTCCTAGCGGCTTCTGTTGTTCAGTCACACATCCACTCGTTATAAGCATCGTCAAAATGACTACTGAAAACAA
This sequence comes from Alkalihalobacillus pseudalcaliphilus, assembly GCF_028610675.1. NCBI lineage: Bacteria > Bacillati > Bacillota > Bacilli > Caryophanales > Bacillaceae > Alkalihalobacillus > Alkalihalobacillus pseudalcaliphilus. The sequence goes on along the minus strand of NZ_JAQQWS010000001.1, from coordinate 405,722 downwards.
GAAATTTTGTTTTTTCATGCAACCCCTCCTCTCTTCTTTTATTTTGCACATAAATAAGAAATTCAACGAGGTAAATTTAGGCTCAGACATATTCTTATTGTCGAATCATTTCTACTTTTAGCTAATTATGACTAGTTTTATGGAAAGACTTTCATTTATTGTCTGTTCTTCATATAATAAACCTTGTGTGAAAGCGTTGAATATAAATGAACTAATGAACGATAAAAAACAATGGAGTGGGAAAGATGAAAAGAAGACTAATTGAATCAAAACGAAGTCAAATGCTACGTTTAGCCAAAAAATACGGGTTTACATCTGCACAAACTGTCCGCTGTAGTCAAGAATTGGACGAGCTCCTAAACGAGATTCAAATCCCAATTATCCGTAATAAAATTTGATCATTTTATTACAATGCGTAAATGTGAGCTGAAACCATTGCAATGTGCTTTATCTTTTGATAAGGTAGAGTCACAAAGTGAATAATCTTTACTTCAATAGTTGAAGTGAGGGTAGAGGTGCAAACTTCATGAGTAGATATGTGTAGAAGGATGAGTCTTCATGGATACATATTTAAAGGGAATTTTGCCGAAGCTAAATAAAATACTCATCTTTTATTTAGTTGGGACTGTGACTTAATAAGTACAGGACTGTCATATAGCTGGCTAAGGCTATATGGAGGGCTATCTCACGCATTGGAATGATTGTGTATACACATTTATTGCCATGCAGCAATGAGATCCTTCATTGTTGTTTTTTTGTGTTGATTCACAAATATAAAATTTAGCCCATATAATTATATGAACGATACTGAAATTGAGGGTGAGAATTATGAATTTAGGACGAGTTATAACGGCGATGGTTACCCCATTTAATGCTGAGCAAAGGGTGGATGTTGCCAAAACAAAACAATTAGTGGAGCATTTAATTTCAAATGGAACAGATGCACTCGTAGTCGGTGGTACTACAGGCGAGTCACCTACTTTGACACATGAGGAAAAGCTACAACTATTTAGAACGGTCGTTCAAGTGGTCAATGGTCGGATACCTGTTATTGCTGGCACAGGTTCTAATTCAACACAAGCTTCGATTGAATTAACAAAGGAAGCAGAAAAAATTGGCGTAGATATGGTTATGCTTGTTGCACCATATTACAACAAGCCTTCTCAAGAAGGTTTATATCAACATTTTAAGGCGATCGCTACATCTACTCATTTGCCTGTGATGCTATATAATATTCCTGGAAGAAGTAGTGTTAATATTAATGTAGATACCACTTTACGTTTAGCCCAAATTCCTAATGTTATTGCGACAAAAGAAGCGAGTGGCGATTTAGAGGCAATGTCTGCTATTATTGCTCAAGCTCCGGATGGCTTCTTATTATATAGTGGTGACGATAGCTTGACGTTACCAGTTATAGCTATTGGTGGAGCCGGAGTTGTTTCTGTTAGTTCTCATGTGATTGGTAATGAGATGCAACAGATGATTCAAAACTATATGAGCGGGCAAGTTCAGATTGCTGCTTTACAGCACCGTGAGTTATTACCTTTAATGAAAGCTTTATTCGCTACACCTAATCCAACTTCTGTGAAAGCAGCACTCGAATTAAATGGAATTTCCGTTGGATCTGTCCGGTTACCTTTAGTTCCTTTAACAACACAAGAGCTTGAGCTATTACAATCATATTTACATCGTTCTGTTAGTTTTTTTGTTAGCTAATTTAGCGTGTCTAAGGGTGAGAATTATGTTCTCATCCTTTTTTGTATGAAAGTGAACTGTGGAGCGATAGTTTGCGCCGTGAAGTTAGCTGGTCATCCACCTTACGATAAATGACCTTAGCAGGAAAGTGCTCCCTGTTTGTTCGGCTGACTCCTGATGGTGAGCGAGTTGTAAACGGGCCAACTGTTTAAAAAGTCGCCACTACTTTTATCTTTGTTGGTGGCGAAGTGAACTGTGGTAAAGGTTAATTGAGGTTTAATACGAGAAAACACCAAGTTGTGTGTGAACTTGGTGTTTTTTCGTATCATATATGGTATTCCTTTTTTAGTTCGTTTAAGGTTTTGATGCTATTTTGATTAAACGGTGTGTCCTCGCTTTGTAATTTCTCTAATAATGAATTTAATGCTACTGCTAGTGAATCTTTATATGTAGGGATTTCACCTTCGTAGTTTTTTAACGAAGCAAGTGGCATCCAAGCCTTTTCATATTCAGCAAGTGCTTTTCTTTCATGAAAAAATACATTTTCCGTTTGTTTCGGATGGTGTAAATCACCTTGTTGAGGATGTTTTTTTACGGCCAAAACCTTCACGAGAGCTTTGTTTTGATCCCCTAGTACTTCTAGACATTCGCCGATATATACACCTGTTTTATAAACAGCTTGCACTATATGCATCTAGACACTCCCTCTCCATTATAGACCAGGCACTAATAAAGTAAATAAATGCCACATAAACTCTGAAATAGGTACTAAATTTTCTTCGGCATACGTTTTCATTCCTTCGCCACCACTAAAAAAGTCTATAATAATAAATGTAAATGTTATTAAGACAACAAAAATGGTTGATGCAAGAATAATAGATAATAATGCAACATACGCCATGATCAATCGAAACATCCATTTTAACCAATTCGGAATTTCTTTAAACCTTTTTAATATTTCCAATGCCGGGCTCCTCCTCGCAAGAACAACTATACTTCTATCGTACCAAAAAAGCCCTAACAAATGTGTAATAAATCATGAAGATAATTTGACTGTTTTAATCCTGTTCAGACACTTGTAAACCAATTTTGTTCAAAATACCATCTATAGGAATTCCAAGTGGTGTCGAGATATCACTAAAGTCAAATTGACTTAAATCTATTTTTCCTTCAGGAATCAATTGATTGTGCCTATCATTTACTTGTTTCTTATCTTCTACCTCTATATCTTCTGGCTCCTCTACGTCTCGAACTGCCACTAAATCCTCAACTTGTTGATGTAGTTCTTCATTAGCCTCTTTTGAAACCTCTGGATCTTCTGAAGTGAATTGAACAATAGCAATCGTCCATATACCAATAAAAACGATTCCAGTCATACAAAGGAACCATATTTGATGCTTTTTCATTCATTAACCCTCCTTACATCATTCCTATTGTCCCATATTTCTTATCTTATCACATCAGAAATCCCTCGTCAGCATGACTATTTTACTAAGATTAGATTCCCGATTAAATTCCTACTAAAACTTCTATGACAAAACCGCATTCACTTCGCCACCAACACAGATGAAAGCCGTGCTTTACCCTTTACTAGTAGTCTTTCATTCACTTTGTTCTCTTTCAATTTAATGAATGTTTTAAGAGTGTTTATTGAACAAGAGATTTTAGATTAAACAAGCGGACGAAAATATGCGGAGACTCTCGTGGGACGGAGAGCATAATTTTCGGTAGCGACGAGTAACATTCTATGTTCGCCTTAACTTTCATACAAAAAACACATGAATAAGCAGTACAGCTCAATCATGTGTTTGATGTATCAACTCATCCATTTAGGTGGGCTGTTTTTACCCCAATATATACTACCTAATGAATGATGTCCTTCATATTTATCTAAATAAGTATGATAGTGAAAATTAAACCAATAACCTTTTTTAGGTGGCTGATCTCGTCTGACATGAAATCTAAAAATGTCTTCTCCACTTTCTTCATTATATAAATGAAAAATCTTCTCTCCTAAACCGTCTGCTGGCTTTGTTGATAACTTCACTGTTTTCCATTGCTCTGCCGTTAAATGATTGGTCGTTTCTTCTAAAACTTCAGACAATTGTGGTACGATGACTTCTTCAAAAGGTTCCTTAATTTTATCAGAAATCACATCACCAAATTTTAACATACTCATATCATATGCAAATTGCTTAACGTAAGAATTAAATACATCCGCTGAAGAAACATCTCGATGTATGTATTTGTCGGTAGCTGTACTTGTTGGTATAACAGAATGAAATAATCCATACTCGTTTTCATTCACTTTATAAATATTTACACGATCATCATAAGTAGCTTTTGGTAATCGTGGTTCTTCTGCATGTGCCTCTCGGTAATCATGTCCTGAGGTGACAAGGCCGATTGATAAAAGTGCACTCGTTACTAATAAGCTTCGTTTCATCCAGTGTAACAAAAAAACGCCTCCTCACCATACTTGTATAGACAATTATATCATCTCATATTTCTGGTGAAAAGGCTATTCATTTTTTCATAGAATTGTAGTTTAGGGTAGATTAGAAGCTCCCATTAGGTAACGATCACACTCTCTTGCCGCTTCTCTGCCTTCATGAATTGCCCAGACAACTAAACTTTGACCTCTTCGGTTATCACCTGCAGCAAATATACCTTCAATATTCGTTTGATATGAACCATATTCAGCTTTGATATTTGTTCTTCTATCTGTTTGGATAGACATTTGCTCAAGTAATTGTTGCTCAGGTCCTGTAAAACCAACTGCAAGGAATACTAAATCAGCTGGCCATACTTTTTCTGAACCAGGGATCGGTTGACGAGTTTTTTTACCATTGGCATCTATTTCCGTCTCAACATCAATCGTATGAATTTCTTTTACTTGCCCTAGTTCGTTACCAACAAATTTTGTAGTCATTAATTGATACGCACGAGGATCTTCCCCGTATACAGCTTTTGCTTCTTTATGACCATCATCTGCTTGATGGACAATAGGGAAAAGCGGCCACGGATTATTAGATGGTCTTTCATCTAACTTCATCCGATTAATGTCAAATTGTGTAATTGATTTGGCTCCATGCCTTACAGACGTAGTAATACAATCGGTACCAGTATCGCCACCACCAATGACAATTACATTTTTATTTCCTGCATGTATAAATGATTGGTCCTCAAATTGTGAATTAAGCAAACTCTTTGTATTAGCTGTTAGAAAATCCATGGCAAAATGTATGCCTTCAAGTTCACGCCCTTCTAATTCTACATCACGAGGCTTTGTCGCGCCTGTACATAAAATAACAGCATCATACTCTTTCTCAAGCTGATGAGCAGTAAGGTCTTTGCCAATCTCTGTGCCCGTTTGGAACAAAATCCCCTCTTCTTCTAAGAGCTTGATACGTCTTTGCACAACATGGTTAGCTAATTTCACATCTGGAATCCCGTACGTTAATAATCCTCCAATACGGTCCTCTCTTTCAAAAACCGTTACGAGATGTCCTGCCTTATTTAGTTGAGCAGCAGCAGCTAAACCAGCTGGTCCTGAGCCAACAATGGCTACTTTTTTTCCTGTTCTTGTTTTCGGAGGATTCGCTACAATCCAACCTTCTTGAAAACCACGTTCAACAATATGGAATTCCATACTTTTTATTGTGACAGCTTTATCATTAATTGCTAATGTACAGGAGCCTTCACACGGAGCAGGACATACCCTTCCGGTAAACTCAGGGAAGTTGTTTGTCTTATGTAGCCGCTCAAGAGCCTCTTTCCATTTCCCACGATAAACGAGATCATTCCACTCAGGAATTAAATTATAAACAGGACAGCCAATTTCTCCTGAACCAACCATCGTTGTCCCCGTTTGACAAAAAGGAACACCACAATCCATACATCGTGCCCCTTGTTGTCTTAACTGTTTTTCGGGCATTAAGATTTGAAATTCCTGCCAGCTTTTTGTACGTTCAAATGGATCACGCTTCGTTGGGTTTTCTCTTTTATATTCTAAAAATCCTGTTGGTTTCCCCAAATCTCTCACTCCCAACTACAGTCTGATATTGTCGTTTTATATGAATGGGCGTACGTAACATACGCCCCCATACTACTTACCACTTACCCTTGATTGATCATTTTTATTTTCATCAAAAGCAGCCATTACAGCATCTACATCTGCTAATCCCTCTAACTTCACTCGTTGAATCGCTTCTAACATGCGCTTATAATCTTTAGGGATCACTTTGACAAAATGTTGAATCGCTTCTTGCCAATTTGCTAATAACTCGGTAGCCAACTGGCTATTTGTATAGCTTTGATGTTTGGTTATCATTACACGAAGGCGTTCCATATCCTCGTCTTCTTTTACTTCCTCTAGTAAAACCATTTCTTGATTACATTTCTGAGCGAAATCACCATGAGGATTATAAACATAGGCAATCCCACCTGACATACCAGCAGCAAAGTTTTTACCAACTTGACCTAGGTTTACAACCACACCGCCTGTCATGTATTCAAGTCCGTGGTCACCGACACCTTCTACAACCACTGAGCTTCCGGAGTTTCGAACTGCAAATCTTTCACCAGCAATACCATTAATGTACGCTTCCCCATTTGTTGCCCCATAGAAAGTGGTGTTACCAATTAAGATGTTTTCATGTGCGTTAAAACTAGCTGACTTTGATGGAGCGATAATTAGCTTACCTCCAGATAAACCTTTACCTGTGTAATCATTTGCATCACCTTCTAGTCGGATCGTCACTCCTTTTGGAAGAAAAGCTCCCAAACTTTGACCAGCAGATCCATTCAACTGAATAGTAATCGTATCTTCCGGTAGCCCCTCTAAACCATAACGTTTGCTAATTTCACTTCCGATAATGGTGCCGACTACGCGGTCGGTATTCTTAACTTCAGATTCAATATAGACTTTTTCACCATATTCTAAAGCCCGTTTGCTTGCAGGTAATAAAGTACGGTGATCGAGCGATGCCTCAAGCTGGTGATCCTGTTCAACCGTTTTATAATTTTGACCTTGTGTTGCAACTTTAGGTTGATACAGCAAGTTTTCCAGCTTCAACAATTTTGCTTTTTCATTGTCTACATCTTGATCGACCTCTAGTACATCAGTCTGACCGATCATCTCATCAAAAGTACGGAATCCTAATTCAGCCATTATTTCACGAATTTCTTCCGCGATAAACGTCATAAAGTTCACGACATGATCAGGTGAACCCATATATTTTTTTCGAAGCTCTGGATTTTGTGTCGCAATTCCAACCGGACATGTATCTAAATGACAGACACGCATCACAATACAGCCTAAAACAACTAAAGGAGCTGTCGAAAAAGCGTACTCTTCTGCACCAAGTAAAGCTGCTACTACGACATCTTTACCCGTCATTAATTTTCCGTCTGTTTCTAACGTCACACGACTTCTTAAATTATTGAGTAATAGAGTTTGGTGCGTCTCAGCTAAACCAATTTCCCAAGGCAATCCTGTATGTTTAATACTCGTTCGTGCTGCCGCCCCTGTACCACCATCATATCCACTAATAATAATACCATCGGCTCGACCTTTTGCCACACCAGCGGCAATTGTTCCAACACCTGTACCAGCAACAAGCTTTACGCTTATTTTCGCGGATGGGTTGGCATTTTTTAAGTCGTGAATAAGCTCAGCTAAATCTTCAATGGAATAGATATCATGATGAGGTGGTGGCGAAATTAACCCTACACCAGGTGTTGAACCCCGAACCTCTGCAACCCAAGGATATACTTTATTCCCAGGCAATTGCCCACCTTCACCAGGCTTCGCTCCTTGAGCAACCTTAATTTGAATTTCATCGGCATTAACAAGATAATGGCTAGTTACCCCAAAACGCCCAGAAGCGACTTGTTTAATGGAACTTCGACGTAAGTCACCATTTTCATCTGGTATAAATCGTTTAGGGTCCTCTCCTCCTTCACCTGTATTACTTTTACCACCAATTCGATTCATAGCGATGGCTAAAGTCTCATGGGCCTCTTGAGAAATGGAACCGAATGACATGGCCCCTGTTCTAAACCTTTTGAATATCTCAGAAGCTGATTCTACCTCGTCAATGGCAATAGACTTTAAGTTTTTCTTAAACTTCAATAATCCTCTTAATGATGTTTGTTGTTTGGTTTGCTCATTAATGGATTGTGAGTATTTCTTAAATAAAGGAAAGTTATTAGAGCGACAAGCATTTTGTAACATATGAATAGTATGAGGATTATATTGATGTGGATCCCCATTTCTTCTCCATTGTAAATCATCGCCAGGATCTAAAGTCTTGTCTAATCCTTCTTGATTGGAATAGGCACGCTTATGTCGGGTAAGAACTTCTTGCTCTATAATTGCTAAATTAATGCCACCAATTCTTGATGTTGTCCATGTGAAATATCGATCGATGATTTCATCTGAGATACCAACAGCTTCAAAAATCTGTGCCCCGCGATAACTTTGAATGGTCGAAATACCCATCTTAGATAAAACCTTCATGATACCTTTTGTTGTTGCTTTCACATAACGATTAACCGACTCAATATAAGAATATTCTTCAATAAGTCCATCTTGAATTAATTCATCAATTGTATCCAAAACGACATATGGATTAATTGCCTCAGCCCCGTATCCGAGTAATACGGAATGATGATGAACTTCACGTGGTTCCCCTGACTCAAGTAAAAGACTCACTTTTGTTCTTGTCCCTTTTCGAATTAAATGATGATGTAAGCCACTAATCGCAAGTAATGAAGGGATCGCTGCAAATTGATGATTCATGCCACGGTCACTCAATATTATTAAAGAGTGTCCTGTTTGAATGGCACGGTCTGCTTGCTCAAATAATTGCTTTAATGCCTGCTCAAGACCTATATTAACATCAAATAAAATAGGTAAAGTCGTCGCTTTAAACCCTTCCATTTTATTGTGCTTGAGCTTTGCTAATTCTTCATTATTAATGATTGGATACGGCAAATGAATATGGCGACAGCTTTCGGCTGTTGGATTAAGTAAGTTCGCTTCTGCTCCAATTGTTGTTCCCATCGCCGTCACAATTTCTTCCCGAATCGCATCAATTGGAGGATTCGTAACTTGTGCAAATAATTGTTTAAAATAATTATATAATAGCTGAGGTTTTTTTGATAAAACAGCTAACGGCGAATCATACCCCATTGAGCCTACTGGATCTACACCATCTTTAATCATAGGAATAATCATCTTTGAAATTTCCTCATACGTATATCCATAGGCAAGCTGACGCTCTTTAAGCTTCGAGAAGTCACTGTTTTGCACCTGTGACGTCTCTAGTACATCATCTAATTGAATTAAATGCTCATTCACCCAATCTTGATAAGGCCGCTCACTGGCAATATCCTTTTTAATTTCCTCATCAGGAATAATCCGGCCTTCTTCTGTGTCAACAAGTAACATTTGACCTGGATGGAGCCTTTCCTTATATAGAACATTTTCAGGTTTAATATCAAGAACCCCTACTTCAGATGACATAAGAATATAATCATCTTTTGTCACATAATACCTAGAAGGTCTAAGTCCATTCCTATCTAAACAGGCACCGATTTGTTTACCATTAGTAAAAACGATAGCTGTTGGACCATCCCACGGTTCCATTAATGTACTATGGTATTGATAAAAGGCTTTTTTCTCAGGAGACATATTCGGATTATTTTGCCATGGTTCCGGAATCATCATCATCGCAGCATGTTGCATAGAACGGCCAGCTAATGATAAGAACTCTAAAGAATTATCAAACATAGAAGAATCACTACCACTTTGGTCAATGATCGGTTTAACTTTATTGATATTTTCACTAAATAAGGATGACTCGAACAAATGTTCACGTGCATGCATCCAATTGACATTACCTTTAATTGTGTTGATCTCTCCATTATGAATCATAAATCGATTCGGATGAGCCCTCTCCCAGCTCGGGAACGTATTCGTACTAAATCGTGAATGGACTAATGCTAGGGCCGATTCAAAATCTTGATCATTTAGATCTAAATAAAATTGATTAACCTGCTCAGTTGTTAACATCCCTTTATAAACAATCGTCCGACTAGATAAACTCGTAAAATAAAAGGATTGCCCTTCAGTAATAAAAGACGCTATTTCTTTTTCAGCACACTTACGTACCACATATAACTTTCTTTCAAACTCTTCGATATTCTCGATATTATCAGGCTTTTTAATAAAGAGTTGTTTAATATAAGGCATGGCAGACTTTGCTGCATTACCCAACATCGAATCATCGGTAGGCACATCCCTCCAGCCTAATAGGTCAAGTTGCTCTTCTTTAATAATTCTCTCTAAAGTTTGTTCTGCCCGTATTCTCTCTTTATTAATTTGTGGCAAAAACAACATTCCGACTCCGTATCCTTCATTATGAGGAAGAGTTATTCCAATTACTCGACAAGTCTTTTTAAAGAAACGATGTGGGATTTGTAGTAAGATACCTGCACCATCGCCAGTATTCACTTCATCCCCTTGGCCACCACGATGTTCTAAATTACGTAAAATATGAAGTGCATCCTCAACGACTTGATGAGATTTATTTCCTTTCATATGGGCCAAGAAACCGATCCCGCAATTATCATGTTCGAATTGCGGATCATATAAACCTTGTTTCTTCGGGTATCCAGCGTTCCGCATTGGCATCAACCTTTCTCCAAAAAATAAATTCAACTAACTCTCCCCAAAAAATTCGAGCTAATATACAAGATTATATCATTTTTCTGACATTTCGGCAAATTAATAATTACAAATACCCTTTATGAAAACGCTTACTAATAGAGGTTTTTAGGCTTTTTTCAAAACATACCAACTTACTACATTTTACATTTAATGTATAATTAATTATTTTATATGCATAAAAATACAATGACTACCAGAGAGAAACATTTTACCACAAAAGTATAATGGATAAATACATATGTCTATCAACGAATTAAAAGTCTATTTTCAGGAGTTAATGTTCGTTTTTTATCACACCTCTAAAGAATGACAAAAAATCCACCTTTAGACCGATTATTTAAACAGCATCTTCCGATTAAATAGTTTAATAGTAGACCATTTAGGAAATACCATCATGGAGAAAGTACTTAGTTTGTCAAAAAGACTCACTTCATTCATAATAGTAATGACTAACACGAGCTATAATGTACTTGAGGTAGTTCCCTTTCTTAATGAAAGTGAAACCTTTTAATAAATATGTACGTAAATGTATGTAATAAGAAATAAACGAACGGAGGTCTTTTTTATGTCAGAAAAAAAGGTAAACACACCCATAAACCCAGAAGAGCTAAAAAACACACTCAATGACGAGAAACGTTTAGATGATTTATTAGAAAAACTCCAAACGCTAGGTGAAGAAGAGCAGAAAGAAGCTGGCGAATCTTTAGAGGCTTTAAAACGACCTGTAAAAGAAATGATGGGCGAAGGATCAAATGAATTACCAAATCAATTATTTCAATTAAAAGAAATGGTTAGTCAATTAGAACCAAATTATCTTCACGATAGTCAAATGAAAAAATTCATGAATAAACTGTTAAGAAGAAATCCAATTGAAGCATATACGAGAAAATATCAAACGGTCGAATCACAAGTTGAACAGGTTATTGATGGCCTTTTAAGTGGAAGAGATAAACTGCAAGAAGATAATGTCATGCTTTTACAATTAAAAGGGGTCGCTAAGGAACGTATTCACAATTTAAACAAACAAATTGAAAATGGGAATCGTCTCCATGAAATGCTTGAAGAAGAAATGAATTCTGAGCAATGGCAAAACAATGATAATGAACTAAAAAAAGGGCAAGTGAAAATCGTGACGCGTGTGAAAAATATGTCTCAAGCAGTCATGGTCCTTCAACAATCATTAGCCTCCGTTGATCTAATTATCGATAATAACGAAAAATTAGAAGAAGCTATTTTTAATGCGATTACGATGACCAAAAATATTATTACCGTAACAGCATCGATTCAATTAGCCCTAAATAATCAACAAAAAGTTATATCTGCCGTTCGTAATGTGAACGAAGCGACCGAGTCAATGTTATTATCTAATGCACAGTTATTAAAAGAGAATACCGAACAAACATTAAAAACATTAGAAGAACCTGCGATAGCTATTGAAGCTTTCAAAAAAGCATATGACCAAGTATTCGCTGCGATCGAACTGACAGAACAATCTAATGAAAGAATTGTCACCAGTGGTAAAAAGTTCATTGAAGAAATGGATACATTAAACAAAGAAATGAAAACAAAACTAATCGGCCGCTAACATACCTAAAATAGCCACCTGATTGTGGCTTATATCCCAGCGATTATGAGGATTCTCACGTTTAACCGTAGCCCATAAGCAACTATCATACAAAAAGGAGGAGACGCATGATGAAAGAACTGACAGATTCACCATGGTTCAAGTTTCTAACACCTGCACACCGCCGAGCCGTGGACGAACACCTCCTCCGCGACGAAGCAACAAATAAATTAATTAAATCAGCCGAAAAACTCATTGACCACTTAACCAAAAAAGCACCAGGCTACAACCAAAAAAGAAGCATCCGCAGAAAACAAAAAGATATGATTATTCGATTAAAAGTTAATCATAAATGGATTCGTTTGCAAATTGCCGATACAAAATACTCTGTATCCCCCGTTCAAAAACGAATAAATATCGTATGTTATCGTCATTATGTAAAAGCTAATAATGGAATTGGTGTATGTAAAGAAGCAACAATCCATTATTACAAAGACGGAAAATGGCATGTCCGTTCTATCAAACAATCACCTAGTTTTCAAGGCGTTTTTTTTAGAGTGCATCGTTTAGATGAAGCATTTTCTACTGGTGCCCCTCAAACAGAAACCTCGTTAGAGTGGTTATCGAAACAAAGGGAGCAATTAAGAAGTTCAACAACCGACCAACTTCCTTATTTACTAGAAGAATCAAAACGTTATTTTGATTCAGTTAATCAATTTTCAATTGACCCATTAATCCAAAATAGATTAGAACGACTAGTTGAGCAAGCATCTAAAATTAGCACAGACTTCGACTTATTGGATTACGAAGAGAAACATATCGTAAAAAGAATGTTTAAAGAAGATATACCCAAATTACTTAATACGTATCTATCTTTATCTCTCAAAAATCAATTAGACCAAAAAGAAAACATCTTTGTCACCTTATCTAAGATGGAATTAACTTTGCTTGACTATCAAAATCAATTAGAGAAAGCACGAGTTGAAAAAATGAATTATTTGCTAAAACTACAGGAAATTCGTTATAATCGAAAACAATTGTAATTATTTGAAACACATTCTCCCCTGCATTCATATCATATATGAATCAAGAAAAAATGAACGTCACTTGCGTTCATTTTTTTAGTACGTATATAATACTAGTAACAAGATCGAATTTAGACCGAAAGAAAGATAAAAAGGAGCGGTAAACATGGACCGTAAAGAAGCAAAACAATTACTTGGCCAAATTGTACAATACAATGACCAACAAAAGGGTACATATTTAGCCAGATTAGATGATTTAATTTTAGAAGCTAAAAAGCCTTTTCGTGCACACCTGACAATCGTTTCTATTTTACGATTGCCTAACTTACATTTTAGTGCCAAAAATAAACCATATTATCCATTATACCTTGAGAGAACACAAGTCCAATGTTCTGGTACTTCCATTCAAAAATGGACCGAGCAGGAAGTAAAAACCTTTGAAGAATCACGTATCAAAGCCTATGAAACTCGCCTGTCAGAACTTGATTCTGAACAAGATAAAGATACATTTGAGAAAAATTTTTTAGAGTCCGAAATCGAACGATTGGTCCATAATTACCATTTGAAGAAGACGTATTCAGAAGAATTTTTAAAGGAACATATTAAATATACATTTACAAAACGTAATAATCGTTATTTTCTAATCGACCAAAATGGTGGGGAATTATTATTAGATGATTGTCCCTTTGAGTTAATTTGGGTGATTGATCAGAAAAAATATAATGGCTTTTACGTAGGTGATGGCTTATTTGAATCAGAGAACAGTAAATCATTCGCCCCAAATGAAGGTGCGCACTTCTTCATTCATAAAGAACAGTTTGACCCTTATATGATATTTAAACAAGAGCTTGAACCCCAGGCTTTAACTGCCTTTGAAAAAAGTTTACAACATTACAAGTTGACTCACGAGAACTTGATTGAATGTCATAATACCTTACTAACACAGCTCCTAAAACATGATGACCATGCTAATTTTAGCGGTGTTAATTTCTTCACTTACAAGAAAGAACACGATCTCATCATGGTTCTACATCATTACGAGCGTACACTTAAAGAAGGTCAGGACGATTATATTTATGATCGTTTTGAATTTACAACCTCAGAAGGTAAAAGGTCGATATTTACCTATACGAATGAATATTCGATTTAACAATTAGTCAGATGACAGAGAGAGTGACTGAAGAGTGGCTCTCTTTTTTATAGAAGTGCGAACAGTCAAATAGCGAAACCACACTTTCATCTTTGTTGGTGGCGGAGCTGGTTCTGGCTCCACCATGGACGTTTTTTATGGAAGTTTTGCTTTTTTATTTGTTGGCTTTTCATTCATTTATTTTGTATGAGAAGTTCTCTAACCAAGAAGCCTGCAACAACCCAAGCGGAGGGAATGAGGTGGCCGACTCCTGCAGGAATAGCCTGAGCCTTGAGACCCCGCAAGCGAAGCGCGGAGGCTCAAGCAAGGCCTGCGGAAAGCGTGCCCCCCATTCCCGGAGCGATCATCGAAGATGAGCATATCGCCTTTAGTCAACTTTCATACAAAAAAGAGCTAAGTTCAACAACTCATGCGTCATTGTTGACTTAACTCTTATCGTTTTGAATGTTATTCCGAAGATTATTCCTCGTCTTTTACTTCTATAATGGTTACACCGTTATCTATTAATAATTGGATGAGAGCGTTGTTTAACTCTTGGTCATAACATAAACCAATCGAAGGAACTAATTCGAGTTCTTCTAAATAACCTGACTCCGCATCCTCTACAAGCTCTAATAAATCATCCATTTTTGTTGCCTTTAATTGATTGACAATTTGATCTCTGTCCATTTTAACATCCACCTAAGAGCGATTGTTGGAGATCGAGTCTGTCATTTGCTTCCAGACCGAACCTTTCGCTTCCTCTCCACCTTCAATTCTTTCTAATGCCATCTTCGCTTGTAAAGCGACTTCAAATTCTAGGTCGTTCTCCGCTTCTTTTAAAGCCTCAATTGCCGTTTCATCCCCTACTTCATTTAAAAACATCGCAGCACGCCAGCGTACGAGTTTGTTTTTATCTTTTAAAGATTCAATAACCGCCGGCATCGCAGTCGGATCGCCAATGTCTGATAAGCAATCACCCGCAGTTCTTCTTACCGTTACAGATGAATCCTTTAATGCTTTATACAGTAGTGGTAAAACGACTGGTTTTTCAATCATGCCTAAATACATCGTTGCTAAGCGACGAATTGAGGCTTTTTCATCATCTAAAGCTTTTTCTAAAACGGATAGGTCCTCTTCAGATGGGTCCATACGATCCATGACTTCATAACGTTCGCGCCAATCTTCTTTGTCTAACATATCAAGTGTCACCTTCATATAACGGTTCGTCGTCACTCGCTCCGCACCGGCTTCACCTTCTCCTCTATTCGCTGCATCCACTAATTCTTTTAAACGTTCTTTTGAATAGGCAGCGGCTACTTCCTCGCGAACCTCTTTTGCAATTTGATCTAACTCACCATAACGGGCACCTTGATCCACCCATTTTCTTTCCAATACGACATTGTCAGCATCTGTTTGTGCTTGGGCTAATGCTTCTACGAATCGCTCGGGCAGACCTTCTCTTTTTTCTTGCTCACCATCTGTTAATTTGATTTGCATTGGAATACCTTTAAACATTTGGAGCTGAACCGTCACTTCTCCAAAATGTTCATTTACTTGGCTTGTCTGGTCAGACTCGGCATCCGCTTCTTCTCCAAAAACTTCACGAACTTTCGGCAGAATTAATTTCCAATCTACTTTTGGATGACGGTCAATGGCGATAAAATCAGCAACGTGATACACCGCTTTGACACCTTCAATTTCAAATAATTGTTGTATGTTTGTAGGTGCTTTCTCTTTATTTTTAGTCGTATAACTATTTCCTTGATGACCACCGAGGCTTTCACTTAAAGTTAATTTCATCGTATTAGGGCTCGGTGTTGGTTCGATTGATTGAATAAACAATGAATCCAGCCTCCTTATTCATTTATGCAACGATCTTACCATATTCATAGACCTGCTGCCAAATCATCTAACCTTTTTAGGAACATAAATCATCGATACGAGAAATTACTAATTATTTCATAAAATTCTTTCAAAAAAAAGTCACTTGTCTGTTATACTAATGGTAAAGGGAGGTTATAAGACATGCGTTTTGCGTTTTTATCAGATATTCATGGTAACGCCACAGCACTTGAAGCGGTTATTCATGATATACGACAGCAAGAGGTTGATCAAATTTTTGTTCTAGGAGATATATGTTTCCGTGGTCCTGAACCAAAACGTTCACTTGATTTAGTCCGTTCCCTTGATGCTAAAGTGATCAAAGGTAACGCAGATGAGTGGCTTGTAAACGGATTTGCCCCAAATGATGTACCTGAACAAGTTTTAGAGAAAATGAATGAAGAGCGAGATTGGACTTTACAACGATTAAATGAGGAGGATTTGTCTTATTTAGCTGAACTACCGACAGAGCTCGTTATTGAAGATGGTTTGGATATTATTATTCATGCATTTCATGCCACACCTAATGATTTATTAACACCTGTTTTACCAGATGAAACCGATAAAATCGAAGATATCATTATGAAACGTGATGATGCAGATTTATTCGTTTATGGACATACACACTTACCGTTTGTACGTTCATTATTAGGTAAAAATGTAGCAAACACAGGTAGTGTCGGTATGCCTTTTGACGGTCATCCACTTGCCTCATATTTAATCGTCGAAATTGAAGACGGTAGACATCGACTTCATTTAAATCGTGTACCTTACAATCGTGAACATGTTGTTGAGTTATACAAACAAGGAAGTTACCCCAATATTGAGACAATGGGACAAGTTATTTTCTACGCTATCAAACCATAATGAAAAAAAGAGTATCGATCATGATACTCTTTTTCTATACAGAATGTATGCTTAACAATAATCATTATAGGCTTGAGCTAAGTTTTGAATAATCGTAATAGGTTCTTGACCTTCTATATGTTCACGTGGTATAAAATGAACGACTTCATTGCCTTTTAACAAAGCCATTGATGGTGAAGACGGTGGGATATCTCCAAAAAAGCCACGCATTGTTGCTGTTGCCTCTTTATCTTGTCCGGCAAATACCGTTACTAAATGGTTAGGCGTCTTATCATGCTGTAACGATGTAATCGCAGCAGGTCTTGCTAACCCTGCCGCACATCCACAAACTGAATTTACTACAACTAAGGTTGTTCCTTCCGCTTCATTCATATACGTATATACATCCTCTGCGGTTGTTAACTCTTGAAACCCAGACTCTGTTAATTCTTTTCTCATTGGTAATACAACTTGTTTCATATATTCTTCATAAGCTGATGACATTTAATTATCCCCTTTATCTTTATTTTGGTTTAATCGGTTTTTCACTAAATAAGGCTGTAACGTTTCAAATAAAAATGGAACTGATTGAAAGGCATATATACGTTCTACACCTAAGCCATTTTGAAAAACAAACAGAGCTGGCACACTTTCTATCTTCCATTTCTTTGCGAAATCGGGGGCATGATTAATATTTAGTTGATGAATTATAAGGCTTTCATCTGTAGCTTCAATGACTTCAACCATTTTTTTAGCTAACTTACACGTTCCGCAAAGTGGTGTATATACGTACAAAAACTCAACCGAATTCCGACTATTTAATTTGCTTTGTAAATTTTCCACATTAGTTTCTTGCATACTTTCCCCTCTTTTATATATCCACTGTCCACATTGTAACAGATTTCAGCCAAATTAGCACGATTTGAAACGCTAAAAAAGCATTAGTGACAACGATTCACTAATGCTTTACATCACTACTTTCTAACGATAATGACTTAAATCTTTAAGAATATAGCGGTTTTGTAGCTGACGAAGTTGCTCTTCTGTTCGACTTAAGTGATATTGTTGTTCCTTTGTTGCCGAACGTTTTAAGTCTGTTAATTCTTCACTTATTTCTTGAAGCGCCAATTGAGCTCGTTGGAAGTCCTCTAAATACATCGGTTGTACTTTTTGCATATTCGCTAAGGCCACCTCTGCATACTGCATCGTTTCTTCAGCCTTATTCATAAAATTATCTAACTGTTTTCGAACGGTCATACACTTGCCTCATTTCCATTGTACTTTCTCATACTATGTACGTGTGCGACTGTTTTTATTCGTTATTTAAGTTTAAAATACATCTGGTCGTGTGCAATTAATGTCTCTTTAAAAAACTGCTTCGCTTCTTGAAGTAGGGCTTCATCCTCATCGACATATCTCGAACTAATATGAGTTAAAATTAATTGTTTGACGTTAGCCCTATCAGCAATAGATGCTGCATTTTTAATCGTTGAATGGCCAAACTTATTCGCTTGCTCTTCTAGTTCACTTCGAAACGTCGCCTCATGTATAAGTAAATCAGCATGCTTAGAAAAATCAATCAGCTCCGTTTTTGGCCGCGTATCACCAGCAACAATGACCGTTCTTCCTTTTTTCGATGGTCCTACGAATTGACGAACATCAAGATTTGTACCATCAGCTAAGGTGATGGCTTCCTGATTTTTTATTTTTTGATAAATGGGGCCTGGTTGGATGTCAAACTCTTGTAATTTATTTACGAGTAATTCCCCTTGTTTATCGTCTTCTGTAAGTTTATAAGCAAAGCTTGGCATCACGTGATCGAGTGGGAAAGCTTCTACTTTGATCCCATTTTCATGGAATAACGTCTTTTCTTCTGTAACCTCTATAAAGTTAATTGGGTATTTCAAATAAGTTTGTGATATTTTTAACGACTGCGTAACAAACTCCTCTATCCCTTTTGGTCCATAAACAATAAGTTCTGTCGTTGCACCTTGAAAGGATCGAGAACCAATTAAGCCAGGAAGTCCAAAAATATGATCACCGTGTAAGTGACTGATAAAAATTTTTTCTATCTTTGTTAAAGAGATCGGTGTTTGTAAAATTTGATGTTGTGTAGCTTCTCCACAATCAAATAACCATTGTGGTCCATTTCGTTTTAAGAACCGTAAAGCTAATCCACTAACATTTCGTTTTGTAGCTGGTATACCAGCACCTGTTCCTAAAAAATAAAATTCCAAGCTTATTCCTCATTTCTAACTGCTATTCATTCCCAATTATAACATGAAGTTTATGAAAGGTCATAGTTTGTCCCTTCGGAAATCGATCGCTACAGGAATGGGGAGCACGCTTTCCGCAGGCAGATAATGCCATTATTCCTGTTACCTAGCACTATTTTCGTTTTTTTAATGGTGGTTTTGATTCAGCTATAAGTGTTGATATTTGATGTTGTGTTTATAAATAAAAGAACGTCCGATTTTTGTTAGTCGGTACGCTCTCCACTCTCTTTTAGATTAGCAAATTAAACAAGCTTTCATTTTTATTAATCTCATGATATCCGAAGCCTTTCTTTTCTAACCTATCAATAAAAGCTTCATAATCGCTTTGTGCTTTAAGTTCGATCCCAATTAATACAGGTCCGTTTGATTTATTGTTTTTCTTTGTATATTCAAAACGGGTAATATCATCATTTGGTCCAAGCACTTCTTGAATAAACTCTCTTAGTGCACCAGCACGCTGTGGGAATTGAATAATAAAGTAATGCTGTAATCCCTCATAAATTAAGGAACGTTCGGACATTTCCTGCATCCTACCAATGTCATTATTCCCACCACTCACAACACATACAACCGTTTTGCCTTTTATTTGCTCCTTATATAAGTCCAAAGCAGCGATGGGCATCGCTCCAGCAGGTTCCGCTACGATTGCATTTTTGTTGTAAAGTTCTAATATCGTCGTAGAAATTTTCCCTTCAGGTACTAGGATGATATCATCTATGTATTGCTTACAAATTTGATAAGTGACTTCACCCACTCTTTTAACAGCAGCACCATCAACAAATTTATCAATCGATTCTAATTCAATCACTTTACCTTGGTTGATGGATTCCTTCATAGAGGGAGCTCCTTGTGGTTCACAACCAATTAACTGTGTCAGTGGACTAATACTTTTAATATAAGTGGCCAAACCACTAATTAAGCCTCCACCACCGATTGAAGCAAAAACAAAATCAATATTTTCTTCGATATCATTCATGATTTCAAGACCAACAGTCCCTTGCCCAGCAATCACTTTTTCTTGATCAAAGGGATGAATAAAGCTTAAGCCTTCTGCTTCTTTAACCTTAATCGCCTCATTAAAAGAATCATCAAATGTATCACCAGTTAAAATAACCTCTACAAAGTCCTTTCCGAAAAATTGAACTTGATCGACTTTTTGTCTAGGTGTCGTGGAAGGCATAAATATTTTCCCTTTAATTTTGAGCTTATAACATGAGTAAGCGACCCCTTGGGCATGGTTTCCAGCACTAGCACAAATGACACCACGCTCCCTCTCCTCTTCATTTAAACAACTAATTTGATAATAGGCCCCACGTATTTTAAAAGAACGTACGACTTGCAAGTCTTCTCGCTTCAAATAAACACGACATTGATAACGTTCTGATAAAACTTGATCATATTGTAGCGGTGTATGGGTTACAATATCTTTTAAGCGTTGATTGGCGATAATGACATCTTCTAATTGTACAAATTCCATATCAGCTATCCTTTCAATATCCCTTTATTTTGTATATTCAGAATTTAAGAATAGTATCATCTTACCATAATGATCTGGATTTGATAAGGTATTACCACTAATTCATTGTTTCGCTTTAACGTTTAAAAGGGTTAATTGAAGACTGTTCTTCCTATTTACACCCAGAATGACATCATAACTATTATACGAAGGGCTCAGAGTCTTTTCTGTTTCGTGAATATGTCTGATATTTGTTGATTATTTATGTATTCGACACTATAATAGGATCGATACATATAGGAGGATTTTAAAGGAGGGTTGATCATGACTAAAAAAGTATTAGCAGCTATAACAGCTATTTTTGGCATGTTATTTATTCCATTTCATACAGTACTAGCCGCGGGTGGAGATTCTGGAGCAGGCGATGCTGCTGCTTCAGGAGATTGGGGAATGACGACAATTCTACTGTTAATCTTATCAGTAGCAACACTCGTTACGATGGCCTACTTACTTATTACTGATAACGGATAACAAGTTAAAATGCAAAACGTGTGGCAACATTTGCCACACGTTTTTTAGTTCCCTTTTGTTTTTAGGGCATCTGATAATTGATTAAGTACGTAAGCAACGGATTTATACGTTTCTAGCTGAATTTTTAGGCTCGTTTTAGGATAAAACGTTTTGATCGCTACATTCTCAAAGTTGTCCACTGTTTGGTCAATTTGATTGGGGAAAATTTGATTCGGTTTATATTCATGTATGAAAGTAAGGGCCAATCCCTTCCATATTGAAGTCAAAGAAGTAATTTCATCTGTAAATGGTTTCACTGTTTCGTAAAAATTAGGCTCATAGCTTTCATCTTTCTTAACAGTCTCCACAAAAAACTGATGGGCATATTGATTCTTTTTCATTAATTGCTCATTAATGGTCATAAGTTGTTCGAGCTTTTTTTCTTGCATACGACACCTCCAAGTCTGATCTTATCAAACTTGGCAACTGCTGAAAAGGTTAGAAGTGTTTATCCTGGTATAAACATTTGCACAAATGACTTCCACCGCTTTTTCGGTTCCGCACCTGCCGCTACTGCTAGATGTTGCTCAGAGCTAGCACGAACCTTATCTTCCATACTATCCAATCGAGATTCAAGACGTTTTAACATACTAACCATATCTTCGATCTCGGCTCGATGTTTTAACAATTGATAGCTAACAACCTCATCCGCCTTTTGAGACAGTCTATGTTCTAAATCCATCACTCTTTCTAGGACATCCTCCAGCTTTTGTTCATACTCACTTTTACTAACCATCTGTTTCTGTGGTTTCATTTGAATCATCTTGCCATTGGATTGTATCTTCACTTCACGCAGTATTTTCCCTTGATTTAGTTGGTCCTTAATCGACTTTAGCACCATAAACTGTTCTTCTGTGAAAAAGTAATGACCATGCTCATTCGTTTCACAGCCAATCGCAAAATATTTAACCCACCTTTGCACAGTTGTTGGGTTGACAGAAAGTCTTTCAGATACTTCTCTCGTTTTTAATAATTCGTTCATCATACATCCCTCCGTTTATTTTATTGTTCTACTTCATTTCAACCGCCATAAAAAAAAACCTTCATACGTGACAAAACTAGAATTGTTTCGGCAAAGAAAGTTGAAATCTAACAGATTCCTTCAATGGAGTTGCAAAAGCTGACGATTTGAATCATGTGTTTAGTTTTTTGTATGAAAGTTACTTATTGGCGATAGTTTGTGCAGTGAAGTTAGCTCGTCATCCATCTTGCGATCAATGACCTTAGTAGGACAGTGCTCCCTGTTTGTTCAGGCCGACTCCTGATGGTGATCGAGTTGTAAACGTGCCAATAGTTTGAACAGTCGCCACTACTTTCATCTTTGTTGGTGGCGGAGTGAATGGGGCTCCGCCATGCGGGTTTTGTATGAAAGTTACCCTAAAGGCAATGTGCTCTTCTTCAAAAATCGCTCCAGGAATGGGAGCACGCTTTCCGCAGGTGGGCGCTGATCTAACTTGCTAACGCAAGTGAATCTCAGCCTGTCCTCTTCTCCTGCAGGAGTCTGCTCCCATTCCCTCCGCTAAAGGTTAAGCTTACTCATTGATTAGAGCATTTCTCATACATAAAATAATATGAAAAGTAATGAAGAACTAATAAAGAAAGAAGCAAAACCAAATTGAGAATATCGTTCCAGTAATTCGGAAGACAAAACATCAAATTGCCTGAAGAGCTGAGTAATTAAGGGCTAATAGCTAATCATCACTTTCATTTTTGTTGGTGGAGAAGTGAATCGGACTTCGCCATGGGTGTTTTGTATATAAGTTATCCTAAAGGCGATGTGCTCTTCTTTGAAGTGTGTAATCATCGTCTATTTTTGGCTTTGAGTGCTATTTGAATAGGAGCCCATTCTTTTTGTTTCCACTTTAACCATGTTGTTCGTTCTTTTGGTACTTGATCATGATGAGGCTTCGTGTACTTTTTGATTTGTTTTCTAGTTAAATCCCAACTTACATAAGATTGTTGCTCATGTGTAAAGCTCGGTAAAGCAAGCCTTAACAAAGGGGTCTGCTGTTCGCTTTTCCATTTTTCACACAAGCGTTCATAATCATTTCTCGAACCGGTATGAGTTGTTTTCCTTAAAAAGGCGTAAATATCTCCGTAACAAAGTGGATGAAATAAAATATGAGCTAATTCCTGGCCTATTTTTATTCGTTGTTCAACCTTTTTGAAGTCACTCACTGTCACTCCATATATCCGTTTTTTTAATGTCGGCAATAAGACATAACTTAGATGAGCGTGATCTTCTAATATAAAAGGGGCCGAATTTAATATGTACGCTTGTGCAAAATTAGTTTGAATGAGCTGATGTTCAAGATGGGTTTGTTCATTGATAATCTGAGCAACCATCAAGCGCCCTTCATCTTTTTTTTCCCAAAAGTGAAACCATTCTTGCCTGATATAGCTTGAAACCTGAAAATTGGTCAATAATGAAAACAAAGGAGCATCATATTTTTTCGATAATTGATATAGTAATAACTGAGGATATGCATCTTCAAATATTAACCAATTAGCTCTTTCAAAAAATAAAGTGAAATTAACGCGTATCTGTGTTGAAAGCAGTGATTGAAACATTGTACTTTGCAGCAGCGTTATATGGTAGCCAGCATTCCTTGAAACGGCAGAAGCTAATAAAGCCCATTTAATCTCTGGGTTCTGTTGATAAAATTTCAAATAGGCTTCCGTTCGACTTATATTATCATGATTATGTTTTTTTGTTTGCTGTCGTAACCATGTGACCATTTTATTTATTTGGCTATCATTTAATGCCATAGGGCTTTACACCTTCTTTCACAAAACTTTATAATCTTAAGATGTTTCTTCCGTTAATTTATTTGGTATTTATGGTAATATAGTTTGATGGGGAAAATATATGGTATGTATAGATTCCCTTAAATCTTACATTTTATGAAGGGTGGTTACGCAGTAATGACAATCCGCTACCCAAACGGCAAACGATATGAGCAAAAACCATTACAAAAAAAAACGGCTACTCAACGAAAATTAAGCTTTAGTAATCGCGGTATGTCATTAGAAGATGATATTAATGAGACAAATGAATATTATCGAATTTCTCAAATAGCTGTTATTCATAAAAAACCGACCCCCGTACAAATTGTCCAGGTCGATTATCCAAAAAGAAGTGCAGCAGTGATT
Source organism: Alkalihalobacillus pseudalcaliphilus (assembly GCF_028610675.1). Classification (NCBI taxonomy): domain Bacteria; kingdom Bacillati; phylum Bacillota; class Bacilli; order Caryophanales; family Bacillaceae; genus Alkalihalobacillus; species Alkalihalobacillus pseudalcaliphilus. The sequence continues at coordinate 381,387 of NZ_JAQQWS010000001.1, read as the reverse complement.
AAAGAAGCTTATTTTAAACAAGCTTCAACGACAGATTATAATGGGGTTTATAAAGGTCGTTATATTGACTTTGAAGCGAAGGAAACGAGAAATAAAACCTCCTTCCCCCTTCAGAATTTTCATGAACATCAAATTGAGCATATGAAAGCGATCCTTCAACAAAATGGAATTGCCTTTATACTTATTCGTTTTGCATTAACAGATGAGGTGTTTTACTTAGATGCCCACTACTTAATAAGTTGTTATGAAGCACAAGAGTCAGGTCGAAAATCAATACCAAAAACGGAGATCGAAAAGTATGGTCATTTAATTCAACTAGGCTACCAACCACGCATTGACTATTTAAAAATGGTTGAGCACTTATATTTCTCTACACCGACTGAAACACCTAACTGAATGATGATTTTTACTTGAAAGGAAGAATGGAATGTCAGATCAAAATCATACAAATCCACCTAATTCAAAATCTAGAGTGGAGAAAAGAAAACAACAAAATAATAATGAGAAGAAATCAAAGAGTAAAAAAGGTTTATGGAAAAAGATATTTTTAACCTTAGTCGCCCTATTTATGCTAGCAGTTGTTGTGGGTGGTATTACAGTATTTACGATTGTTCAACAATCACCAGATTTAGACCCTGATCGCCTCGTCTTAACACAAGGTAGTGAAATCTTTGACCAAAATGATGCTCAAGTTTCCATGTTAAATTCTAGCGAGGCTCGAATAAATGTCAATTATTCTGATGTTCCTCAAGTTTTAGAGGATGCCTTCTTATCCGTTGAAGATGTCCGTTTTAGAGAACATTGGGGTATGGATATGCGCCGCTTCTTTGGAGCTGTTTGGGCAAACATTACAGAAGGCTTTGGAGCCGAAGGTGCTAGTACGATTACCCAGCAACTTGTAAAGAACTTATTCTTATCAGAAGAGAAGCGAATCTCAAGAAAAATTCAAGAAGCGTATTTAGCGATTCAATTAGAACAGCAATATTCAAAAGACCAAATATTAACGATGTATTTAAACCAAATCTATTTAGGTAGTGGCGTCTATGGAGTTGAAATGGCTTCCCAACGCTATTTTGGTAAATCAATCGCTGATTTAAATGTCGAGGATGCTGCATTACTGGCAGCAATTCCAAGAAGGCCGAGTTATTATGACCCGCTACACAATCCAGAGAACGCGGAAAGTCGTCGAAATGTCGTGCTTTCTTTAATGGAACAGCACGGTAAACTTTCAAGTGAAGAGGCAACAGCGGCCAAAGAAGTACCGATTGAAGATCAATTAAATCCAACTGTACAAGAGAGTTACCCACACGAGTCTTTTTATAACTACGTGATGAAAGAAATTGAACAAATTGATGGTATAACCATTAATGACGTCTATAATTCAGGATTAAAAATTTATACTACCTTAGATGTTGATGCTCAGGAGCACTTAGAAGAAGTGCTTGCGTCCGATGAATATATTACTAACTTTCCTGATAATGAAGATTTTCAAGCCGGTGTAACGGTTTTAGATACTCAAACGGGAGCAATCAAAGCATTAGGAAGTGGTCGTGAAGCGACTGGTCACCAACGTGGCCTCAACTATGCAACAGATGTTCAAAGACAGCCAGGTTCAACGATTAAACCGATCTTAGATTATGGACCTGCAATTGAACATTTACAATGGTCAACGGCACGGATTATGAATGATAAACCGACTACCTATGAATTTGAAGATATACCTGTCAATAATTTTGACCGAAGGCATTTAGGAGAAATGTCGATGCGCGAGGCACTTGCCCGCTCACGTAATACAACAGCGATTCAAGCCTTACAAGAGGTTGGCGTGGAAAAAGCAGCTGAATTTGCTAATAATATTGGTGTCGATACCGAAAATGGCGATGACCCCATGCATGAATCATTTGGTTTAGGTGGGTTCACAAATGGTGTGACCACATTAGAACTAGCTGGTGCTTATGCTGCGTTTGGTAATGGTGGTACGTATACAAAACCATATGCGATTCGTAAAATTGTTTTTCCAGATGGCCGTGAATTACATCTTGAGCCTGAATCACATAAAGGCATGGAAGATTATACAGCATATATGATTACAGATATGTTAAAATCCGCTGTTTCATCTAGTTATGGTACCGGTAGTACGGCCAATGTTTCAGGTGTACCAGTTGCAGGTAAAACTGGTACGACAAACTTCCCAGAAAATATAAGAGATGATTACCCAAGAGATGCAGTCCCTGATTCTTGGTTTGCTGGATATTCAACAAGGTACACAATTACTGCATGGATTGGTTTTGCTGAACGTGGTGAAAACAATTATATAGGTAATACCGAAGAAAGACGAATCCCACAGCATATCTTTAGAGAAATGATGACGTATCTATCGGCCAATATTGAAACACCAGATTTTACGATGCCAGATTCTGTTGTTCGAGTTCCTGTAGAGCGTTCAACTGGTTTACGACCAAGTCCATTTACACCGAGTAGTGAAATTCGTGAGGAGTTATTCGTGAAAGGAACAGAAACAAATCAGGTATCTGACCGTTACGTCGATATAGACGCACCAACTGGTTTATCTGCTTCTTATCAAGAAGACCAAGATCAAATTATTGTGACGTGGAATTATCCAGAAAATTTACGTGATGATGTCAGCTTTGAAGTAAGCGTGTCCGTTGATGGTGGTAGTAGTGAAACCGTTCAAGACTCTAGTGACATGCAATTCATCCTTAATGCACCTGAACGTGGTTCAACCTATTCGTTCTCTGTTGTAGCTGAATATGATGGTGAGACAAGTGACCCTGCTACTACTTCAGTGGCTGTCCCTGAAGCTACGGAAGAAGAGGAAGAGCCAGATGAGGAAGAAACCCCACCAGATGAAGAACAGCCAGGTAATGGTGATGATGATCAAAATGGTGACAATACTAATGGTGGTAATGATGACGAAAATGGCGATGGCAATAATGATTCTAACCCTGATGACGGAGAAGAAGATAACCCTGATGAAGACGAGAATCAAGGCCAATCTCCCCCAGATGAACAAGATGATGATGAACAACCTGACGAAGAGTAATCAAGTAGTTTTATCAGGTCAGTCTTTTTTATAACCATAAGATCAATAAAGAAACCTTTCATTCTCATGAAAGGTTTCTTTTATGCATGGAGTAACGAAAAAACCTTATAAACGTAACGATTGTAAACTAATAGCTTGAAGCTGTTTTAATTCCTTCACTAATTGCCCTTGCTCTACCTCCGAAAACAGCAGATCAAAATTGTCTCGTTCAGCAGCAATCTGTTTTAGTATATGCTCACTCGCTCGTTTGTCTAACACTTGAACTACGTCCTGCAATTGAGCAGCTATGACCATTTCTGTTTGCTTTAAGGCATCTTTACCTTTACTACTTGCGATTTGAACAAGCTTTTCTTTTAAGGCTTTTGTTCCACCTTCTTCAAAGAAATGTTTTGGTGATTTAAAATCGTCCAAAAAATCACTAGGGTTCATGTCAATAAAGCTTTCATTAAAATCAAACTTAAAGTCAAACTGAAAATCATCTTTTTCTATCATGAAATGCGGGAACGATTCTTTTATCTTTTCTGCGATTCGATTTTGCCAGTTATCATAAGCTCTGCTAACGGTTAGTTCGATTCTAACAAAGGTTGCCTCAAGCTCCTTTTGTAAAAATAATTCCGCTTCTCCCTTCCACTCTCTAATTCCTTCCATTAAACTCGCCTGCTGTTGTCTCTTCGTTTTACCTGTCAAAGTGGTGACATTGATAGCACTAATATAACCATCGGATAAAACGTAAGATAATCGCTCACGCAAATAGACCAATAATTGTTCTAATTCATGTTGGACTTGAGCCGATTCAATCGATAATGCATTCTTTTTCATAAAATCTTGAAGCTGAGCGACTTGATTTTTCATTTCTTCAAGCTTCCGCTGTCTAAAGCCTTCATCACTTTGGATGTAAGCTAGATTTGCCTCCACCTTCTTTTGATAAGTGGCAACATCTTCAATTAACAATCTGATATTAAGCTTCTTTAAATCCTCTATCGTATGCTGGTAAAACTGTTGCTCAAACTGGACAAATTCCATCCCCGCTTGTGATGGCTGTCCTTTTTTATAAAGCAATCCTTGTTTACTTGAAAGATGATATAATCTAGGTTCTTGTAACCCATTTCGTGTTAACTCATCATATACATGCTTTTTTACACCATTAAGTTCACGTTCATTACCCGCTAAGTCTGCCGCATTCAACACAAAGTATAATTTATCTTCGTGAAAACCTTCATTCACTTTGGCTACCTGCTGTAAAAACCACTCATCAGCTTTAGAAAAAGCATGGTTATAATAGGTTAAATAAAACACGGCATCTGAATGTTTAATTTGCGTAAATGCCACATTTGTATGACGACCAAAAATCGAATTTACTCCTGGTGTATCAACAAGCTCAATTCCATTTAGTGTCAGATGACAATCATAATAGACATCAACCGCGTAGATCAGACAGGCTTTGCTTTCTTCTGCAATAAATGCTTGGGCACCTTCAACCGTGACAACTTCTTTTGTATTTAATTTCGAACGGTCTTGATTCAGACTTTTCTTTAACGTTAATAAATACTCAGCAAGCGTTTTTTGTGAACTTTTTGTATAACTAGAAAGCTGTGGTCGCCATGACAAGAGCTGATCGAGATTGAGTTCCTCCCCCAATTGCTTACCGACATAACGAATTTCTTGCTCCAGATTCTCCGTTGATTTGAAAAATAAAACTGCTTGATTATGAGCATATTCCGCGGTTGAACGCTTAATTGTATTGATCGTTGCTGTCGTTGGATGAGGGGATACTGGCAATACTTGTGCTCCTAATAAGGCATTAGCAAAGCTTGACTTTCCTGCACTAAATGCACCAAATAACGAGATTCTAAACGTTTGATTCTGTTCACGTCTAAGTCGTTCTTGTAAATGTTTTCTTTCTTTTTCGAGCGATCGAGATCCGTGGTTAGATTGAATCCAAGATTTTAATTGCTCCATTTTTTCCGTTGAAAGTTCAAAAGGTACTTCTTCCTCACTAGATGTGAGATCTTGTTGCCAATTGGTTTCAATGACACTTTCACTTGGTAAGCTTAGATCGATAAATGGCGTCAGGTCTAGATTTTCTGGAAAGCTTTTATTGGATATAAGATCAATCGTTTTAAGAAAATCTTGATCTTCATATTGTTCCGCTTCCAACGCGATCCGCTTATGAAACAATGCAAACATTTCTTTCGCTTCCTCTATTTCACCAAAAATAGCACGAACAGACTGGAATTTCGCTTGCTTTTCTGTAAGCTCAGCGATTTCCTCTTCGCGAACTGGCTGTAATTGCTCCATTGCAAAGCGCAAAACACCTCTTGCTTTTTCAACTAATATTTTTTTGATTTTTGCTTCTCTATCCTTTGTAAAAACAAACACATAATCCCGATTAATATGTTTTGGAATATCAACCTCCTCAAAAAAGTCTTTCGTTAATTGTATATCGATCTGAGCTATCTCTTGTTCTAATTGCTCTTTTTCAACAATTTGGTCACGCTCAATCATTTCAAAGGTTTTCTTTAAATGAAAAACGAGTTGACTTTTGATCTTGTCGTCTAATTCTTTGATGAGTGCTTCCAACCTAGAATTTCTTTCTAACTCAGTTTTCTTTTTCGAAGCAAATAAACCCACTTTAAAAGATTGGTCTTTACTTTCTAACCATTTCCTAGTTAAATCCGTTGTTGCAAAAGGAAAAATGGTAACTTGTTCAAATAAATGACGCCATTCTTGCTCGAATTGCTGCTCCCATACATCTACCTGTAACGTTAATTGCTCGAGCCTCTCTTCCATCACTTCTTTATCTGTGATTGCATCTTCACCAAAACCTTTCTCTGCTAGATGCTCACGAGCTTGCTCGATCAGTTCATCTAAATCAAACTCCAGACGGGATTTTGCACTTAATAATAAGCTTTGCTTCATGCGATCATTAGATAAATATGTTAATTGTTCCCCATGATATAAAATCGCCTTCATCTTTCGCTCAAACTCAAAGTACTCATTGTTGATATCCTGGGGTTTCTTCATACTCGTATAAAAGAGCTGTAAATATTGGATATTCCAGGCACGGAATCCTTCGATTACGCGACGATTGAACTGTTCAAACGAAATTTCCTTTTCATCATGTTTATCTACTTGATTAACAATGAGAATCAAAGGTTTGCGCTCTTCTGAAAGCTTTCTTAAAAAATGTAAATTCGTTTCTGATTGAACATGATTATACTCCATCACATAAACAATTAAATCCGTTGTATAAAGTGCTTCTACCGTCATTTTCTGATGACTAGGGTCCGTGGAGTCAATACCAGGTGTATCGTAAATAATACTTGTTCCTAAGAAAGGGAGAGGTGCATACATGCTCATTTCTGAGATTTTTTCACCGTCCATCCCCCACTCGCGTATTTTCTCCCAAGGAATATCCCCTGTCCAAGATTGCGTCTCTCCATCACTACCACCTACCGTAACACCAAGCTCACCTTGTTCGATCGAGACTAAGTTTGCACTAGTTGGAATTGGACTCGTCGGTAAAATCTCAGCTCCTAATAATGTGTTCATGATTGTCGATTTACCAGCAGAAAAGTGTCCACAAAACGCCACTTCAAAAAAAGGTTTTTCTTTTTTTTCATCAATAATATGTAATCGCTTTAATTCTTGCTCATTTAATAAACCTGTTATAGGTTGATTGTGTAACTCTTCTGATAACATTCTAACCCGCTCCTTGGTCATTCTTTCTTTTTCTCTTTTTTCTCGAGTAGTGATACACGTATAAGTAATTTCTTCAATTCAGAAAATAACATCTCTAGTTGTTTAAATGATTGAAAGTGATCGAGATGTTCAAGTATATAAGGGATTCTTTCTTCGGCATTGACCGGACGATTCGGTAGCTTATTTATTTGAGACCCTAAATCCTTCAAACTTGTGACGCGTTGTCGATTCAGCCAAAAAACACCTTGAATGATTAAAGCACTCATCGAAAGCATTAACTGCTTGGCTTGTTCATTTTCCCTTTTATTAAAATATTCTTTCATTAAATAATGGTTCTTCTCCCAATAAGAAAAAATCTTCTCTAATGATTGAGTAGGGTTTTGCCATGGCTTTTGTTGCTCTTGTAAATCCCAATAAAAATAAACGTCCAGCCATTGCTGCTCTTCATGAGTCGGTTCAAAAATTGAGCTCTTTTCATAGTAAAAAGGACGAACTTGAAAAGAAAGTGGAAGCTTCATGAAATAAGCTTCCCCTTCATTCGTTTCTTTCCTTCTCGACACTTGTCTAATAATGGGCACTCTAAACATTTTGGTGACTGGGCCCTGCAATGATAACGTCCAAAAAAGATCAGCTGATGATGGGTATCTGACCAGCGCTCTTCTGGAATTTTTCTCATCAACGTTTCCTCTACTTCACGAACATTGTCTTTCCAACGACAAATCCCTAGACGTTTACTCACACGCTCAACATGAGTATCAACGGCAATGGCAGGTCTTCCAAAAGCCACAGAGGTCACAACGTTGGCCGTTTTCCGTCCAACTCCAGCTAATTGCACAAGTTGTTCCCTTTCTTTTGGTACTTCTCCACCAAAATCGTCGATTAAAGAACGAGCTAGCTTTTGAATATTTTTCGCTTTACTTCGAAATAAACCAATGCGACGAATATCTTCCTCTAATTCCTCTTGTGGGACCATCAAATAATCTGTTGGCGTTTGGTATTTCTTAAATAGATCAGGTGTCACTTTATTAACAAGTGCATCTGTACATTGAGCAGATAGTACAACCGCAATGAGCAACTCAAATGGATTAGAATGAGTCAGTTCACATTCTGCTTCTGGAAAAAGTTTGGCTATTTCATCTATCGCTTCCATGGTCTGTTTTTTACTTAACACCGTATTAAATCCCCTTTTCTAGCTTTCTAACCAATTAAAACTCGGATATGCATTCGATTTTAATCGTTCTTGATCTGTTGATTTTGTTTTCGTTTGATGCTTACGGAATTTCTCCCCGTACGCTTTAGCTTGTTGTAGCGTTTGTACGCCATTCCGTTTCCATTCAAATAAAATCCGGTCAATATATCTAAAGTTGAGCTTACCAGACACAACGGCTTCTCGTAATGCTGCTATGATTAACTCTGTCTTATGACCATCCTCATCCAACCACATCGATAACGTTTCCGCTTCGATTGGAGACAACGGTCTTGAGAATTCCGCTTCAAATCGTTGATATAATTGGCCATCATCTGTTTCTTTTTGCTGCTCATCTTGTTGTTGTTCTTCATATTTAATCAGTTGATATAGTTTGAGCCAAAGCGGTTCCATGGAATAAAACTCGTACATTATTCCGTGTTCATCCCAATGATTCTCTAATGATAGAAACCCACGTTGACATAGGTTTCCTAACAAGCTTGAGCACTCCTCTACTAGTGCGGTCATACGCGTTGCCAGTAACTCAGGAGTTGGAAACCTTTCCCCTTGCTCTATAAAAGACTGTACATGTAAAAGAACGATTAACTCTTTTTCGTTTAGCCCTATTTTTGTATATTTTTCTAAAAGGATTTTTGGCACAGAAACGGTTCCATGCTGCATCCACTTTACCCAAATGTTTTGTTCCACCATCTTCAAACACCTCTAACTAACAGTATAACACGATTTAGCTATAAAACGATTCCGTTCGACCAAGGTTCCATAATCTTTCTTAACATACACTTGACGTATTATTGTATGAAAGTTAGTGCGAACATGGAGCGTTACTCATCGCTACCGAAAATTATGCTGCGCTAGGTAGTGCTAATTCTCAAGTTAAAATCATTCTTACAAAAATGATTAAAATGAATAAGAAGAAAAAAAGAGAGAGTAGTTACTCATCAGGACTTGTATCCAACATCCAAGTGTTTTTGGTTCGTTAGTCAAGCACAAGTTATCTCGAGAAATGAGCACCATCCATCCATTTAACTTTCATACAAAACCATTTCTTCAAATGAAAAAACGAATGAATTCAAGATTCATTCGCTTCCCCTCTTGTCCACCTATTACGGATATAAACGATTTAATAAACGCGGGAATGGAATCGACTCACGCACATGCTCAACGCCAGAAATCCATGCCACAGTTCTTTCTAATCCTAATCCAAAGCCAGAATGCGGGATGGAACCATATTTCCTTAGTTCTAAATACCACTGGTACGCAGATAAATCAAGATTATGTTCATCAAGACGTTGCTTTAACAACTCCATATCATGAATTCGCTCTGAACCACCAATAATTTCGCCATAACCTTCAGGAGCAATCAAATCCGCACATAAAACAACATCATCACGTTCTGGATGTGGTTGCATATAAAATGGCTTTAATGACGTTGGATAATTAATAATAAACACCGGTGTGTCATAATGATTAGCAATAGCCGTCTCATGTGGAGCACCAAAATCATCGCCCCATTTAATATCATCAAACCCTTCCTTATGAAGGAATTTGACTGCATCATCATACGTAATACGAGGGAATGGTGCTTTAATTTTTTCCAAATTCTCTAAGTTTCTTCCTAATGTTTTTAATTCCAACGGACAATTCTTTAATACAGATTGAACGATGTAGGCTACATATTGTTCTTGGATTTCAAGACTTTCATCATGTTCAACAAAAGCCATTTCCGGTTCGATCATCCAAAACTCAATTAAATGACGACGCGTTTTTGACTTTTCTGCACGGAATGTTGGTCCGAATGAAAAAACTCGACCGAGTGCCATCGCTGCCGCTTCCATATAAAGCTGTCCACTTTGTGAAAGATAAGCATCTTCATCAAAATATTTAGTAGCAAATAGCTCACTCGTACCTTCTGGAGCACTACCAGTTAAAATCGGTGGGTCAATTTTAACAAAATCATTTTGATTAAAAAATTCATATGTAGAACGAATAATTTCATTACGGATTTTCATCACGGCATGTTGACGCTTTGAACGTAACCACAAATGACGGTGATCCATTAAAAATTCTGTCCCATGTTCTTTTGGTGTAATCGGATAATCAACCGCTTCATGTATGACGTCTATATCTGTAACCGTTAATTCATAACCAGATGGTGAACGCTCATCCTCACGAACAGTACCCGTTACATAAAGTGAAGACTCTTGAGTAATTGATTTCGCTTTTGCGAATATATCTTCTCCAACTTCCGCCTTCACGACAACACCTTGGATAAAACCTGTTCCATCTCGTAATTGTAAAAATGCAATCTTACCGCTTGACCGTTTGTTCGCAATCCATGCACCAATTTTTACTGATCGATCCACAAATTGACCAACTTTTGCTATTGTAGTTTTCAACAAAATACCCTCCATTACTTCGACAATTCCTTTAATCGCTTTTCATTATACCTTTGTACAAAACATCAAGCAATTAAAACCTTCACTTCTAACGTTAATCTCGATTTAAATGATACCTTTTCATAAATGTACCATCATCAAACGTCACATAATAATAGCTTTGACGATCTTCATCATCAATAAACAGTACTTCATAAGCTGGCACATTTCTTTCAAAACCTAATCGTGCCTCAATTATTTCCTTGGTCCCGTAATCAGCCTCAACAATCGATAGCGCAGCATCAACAGAAATACCATCTTCTCTTTTTTCAACGTGATAGCTCTCATAATCATCCTTAATCCAAGCATAAGCCGGATCGCCATCCTCATCCAAACCCGTTAACACAAAATAAGTATCCGTGCCGTGATAATAATCAATATCTTCCACTTCTGTTATCAATTGTTCTTCATGAGCAAATGCCAATGCCTGTTCATAACCACTAACTAAAGGTTTCCTTATTTCATTATAAAAATAAATAAAACATACAGCACTCAAAATCAATACAGCAGCCATTCCAATTACAAACCATTTTTTCATCTCAAAATGACCTTTATGTACGATAAATGGTGAATACCATTTGCTCTTGATCTTCTTGATCCAATGCTAGACCGAACATAAGATCTTGTTCTTTTAACGTTCGATTTAAGGAGTCCACGATTTTATATAAATCATGAGACTTATCCACACGTACCGTAGATAATACTTCGACCTTACTATTCATAAAAAATCCACCTTTTCTTTCCTATTTTCAAAAAAGCGTGTCCCTCAGTTCGTTCTGATTACTGTTTAAATATATCCTGTTTCAGAAACTATTGCTAGTCATAGTTCGTTAATGAAAAACCATACTAATATTATAACTCAATAAGGGAGGCGAAACCATGTTAAACAATAAACAAAAGAGCTTGGAACTGTTGTTCCAATTAGAAAAACAACATATTTCGCTTCTAAGCCGCCACGGATACGACCAAAATAGTGTCTTTCCTTTATCAATAAGGCAAACCCGATTTCCTTGGCGCTTTGAGCAAAATACAAAATAAATACCTAAACCACACCTCAATGATTCCTGCAATTTTTGCAGGAATTTATTCATTTAGCTGCAATTCGTTTAAATTCTTGACTTGCATCAGCTATAATTTTATCTTCGTCTAACGTTGATAATTCACGATTTTTCATAAGTTGTTTCCCTTTAACGAATATATCACGTATGTCTTGACTATTTAAGGCATAAACCAAATGCGATAAAATTTGCTGATTTGGTTGCAAGTGAGCTTGATGAGCATCAATTAATAGAAAATCAGCATCAAAACCAGGCTTTAATCCTTGAACCGTCTTAAATTGCAAGGCGTCACTTCCTGATAATGTCGCCATCTTTAATGCATCGATACCTGTTACGACCGTTGGGTCATGTTGGTAACCCTTATGAATGAGGGCGGCCATTCTCATTTCCTCAACCATATCTAATGTATTATTAGAAGCGACACTATCAGTCCCTAAACAAACCTTAAGGTCATATTTTTGCCACTTCGTTACTTGAGCAATTCCTGACCCTAGTTTCAAATTACTTATGGGGTTATGACTTATAGCTACATTTTTTCCTTGGCTTAATAACTCAAGCTGTTCCTCCTCTAGAAATACCCCATGTGCGAACAACCAGTCAACAGACTCTAGAAAGCCTAAATCATAAAAATGGTTAGCAGGATGAACACCATATTTTTCGATATGATCATTCACTTCTTTGGCCGTTTCAGCTAAATGCGTATGAACAGGTAACTGAAGCTTTATGGCTTCCTCAATAATTCGCTCAATAAAAGCTGGCGGGCATGTATAGGGAGCATGGGGTGCAAGCATGGTTTGAATTCGGCCATCTGCTTGTTGATGCCAACGTTTAGCAAAATGAACCGCTTCCTGTAGCTTAGCCTCTTGTTCTTCTTTTGAGCATAATCCGATCATCGAACGCATTAAGCTAGCTCGCATGCCTGATGATTCAACATCTGTCGCTAAATCATCCATAAATAAGTGATACATCTCTAAAAATGTCGTAGTACCTGACTTCAACATCTCAACTAAAGCAAGTCTTCTAGCCGCTTTCACTGCTTGTCGATCTAGTTTTGCCTCAAATGGCCACATTTTTTCCTGTAACCATTTTTGTAAAGGTAATTCATCCGAATAACCTCGCAATAAATTCATACCGATATGAGTATGCGTATTAACAAAACCAGGTATCGCCCATTTACCTTTTCCATCGATGACGTCATTTTCTTTAACTAGTTCGATTCGTGGGTTTCCCTGTTTGATTTCTTTAAATTGACCTTGTTCTATATAAAGATAACCATCAAAGGTGTTTTCTGTTTCAAACGAAATGATTTTCACATTTTTAACTACTAAGCCCATCTTCATCCTCCTCCATTCTGAAAGGTTTGTACGTCTTTTAATAAAGCTTCCAATTTCCCTTTCGCGATCGGCATTTCCGGTAATGAATGAACAAACGCTTTTCCATATTGAGTCGTAGAAATTCTCCGATCAAAAATGTAAATACACCCTCGATCTTGGTTCGTTCTAATTAATCGGCCAAATCCTTGTTTAAAACGAATAATGGCTTGCGGTAAAGAAATCGTCGTAAAAGGATTTAAACCACGTTCTTTTGCGAGTTCAAATTGTGCTTGTAGTTGTGGATCGTCTGGTGGAGAAAAAGGTAAACGAACAATTATAAGTTGTTCTAGCTCCGCACCTGGCATATCAATCCCTTCCCAAAAACTACTCGTCCCAAATAACACAGCTTTTTCACTTTGTTTAAAGAGCTTTAACAATTTGGAGCGACTCCCACTTGTAACCCCTTGACCGATTAACACCGTGTTATCATCATTACTTTTAAGATCCTTCACAAATTGATAGACCGAACGTAACATTTCAAAAGAAGTAAAGAGAATCAGCATTTTCCCGTCTGTTTCCTGAATGATTCGGATCACTTTAATGGACACTTCCATAGCAAAATCTTTCTCACTTACTTCTTTAATTGCGGGTAAATCAGTCGGTAATAATAATAAAGCCTGCTTCTCGTAATTAAACGGTGTTGCGATTGATAAAGCTTTTACTCCAAAGTCGGCTAGCCCTAAACGGTCTATCTGGTATTGAAAGGAATTTTGCACCGTTAATGTCGCTGAAGTTAACACAGCACTTTTTTTCTTTGTGAAAAACGAATCGGCAAGCAATTCTGCTACATCAATTGGTTTCCTGAAAAGGTATGCCGCATTTTTTGCTCCTCTTGCCTCAATTTCAATCCAATATACATAATCAGGATCACATTCAAGCAACATTTCATAAAGGACAGCCACATGCTCTCTCAGCTGTTCAAATAATGAATGGATATCGACAAGTTGTGCTTTTTCAAAGTTCTGCAACTCGACCGATTCATCATTCAAATACGTATAAAACCGATCATATCCATCAAATAAACGTTTACTTTGCATATAAAAACGCATCGCACTTTCTAAAATCGAATCCCAAAGCACGCCCTTTTCTTCATAACTCAAGAAACGATAACGTAATCTACCTGTATCACTTTTTCCTGCTGCACGATTTTTTTCAACATAACGAAAAATCATGCGGAATAACTCATCCACTTCATCATTCATGAGACTTAGTTGCTGCTGCACGTTCAGAAAACGTTCAACTTCTAACAATTGATATCTTTCCAACAATCCTTTTAATTGCTCCAGCAAACCTTCTTCCTTCTGCTTATGTAACCTTTGAAAAACATACATAAAAGAAAGATAATCGGTTGCTGCACCAAGATGATTCGAGGCCGCTTCCTCAAAATGATGGGCTTCATCGATAATAACGCGCTCATATTTGGGGATTAAAGATTGCACAGACATTAAATCCGTAAATAACAGAGCATGGTTAGTGACGATAATATGAGCATTTTGGGCCTTCTTCCGCGCTCGATAATAAAAACAACGATTCGCCCAAGAATTATGGCTCCCTAACTCTGCTTTTGCCTCACTACGTACATCAAACCAAAACTGACGCCCACCTGTTGTTAAAGACAGTTCCTCCACGTCACCTGTTTTCGTTTCCGTAATCCATACTAGTAACTGAGCCTTTGTTAATTGAATATCATATGTATCTTCCGCCGTATGATTTAAGCTTTGCTCAAACCTACGTAAACATAAATAATGATTTCTACCCTTTAAAAGTGCTGCACGAACCGGCTGTGCAAGCAACGTCGATAAAATCGGTAAATCCTTGACAAAGATTTGTTCTTGTAAAGGGATGGTCTGAGTACTGACAACGATGGGCTCTTCTTTTTCCATACTATAAAGAGCTGACGGAAGTAAATAGGCAATTGATTTACCTGTTCCAGTACCTGCTTCTAGTAACATATGTTCATTATTTGCAAAGGCATTAGCAACTGCCTCCATCATTTTAATTTGTCCGTCTCTTTTTTCATATTGTTTAAATGCCTTCGTTGTCTCCGTATGTACATCCGCTTTTAATGACTGAATAACCTCTTGAAAAGAGTGGTTTGGCTTAACGGGAAGCGGCTCCTCTTCTTCAATTAGAGCTAGTGACAACGAACGAAAATGGTCATATTGACGATCGATTTCAAAACGATCCGTTAATAAAAGCTTGTCAATATAGGCAGGCAAGTCACTTCTAAATGATGTTGTAATGACCTGTAAATGTTTTAAAGTAGAAGTCGGTAAATGATGTAATTTATTCATTAAAAATAGAAATAGCTGTCCCGTAACTTCAGCATCACTATCTGCCTGATGTGGCCTGTCATGATCAAAACCTAGTCGTTCTGCTAAATGACCCAATTTATAACTTTCTTCACTCGGTAATAAAATTCTTGCAAGCTCGACTGTATCAAATTGATTACTCGGTGAAAAAGCATAACCATGCTCTTGTAAAGCCTCTTTTAAAAAGGAGTAATCAAATAACACATTGTGAGCAACAAGATCCGCACTTTCAAACATCGGAATAATGAGCGGGATAAGTTCGTTAAAAGTAGGGGCTTGCTGAACTAATTCATCTGTAATCCCTGTTAATTCTGTAATAAACGGAGGAATTTCTTTTCCAGGCTGAACATAAGAGGCAAATCGCTCAACGATTTGCCCTCCTTCAATAACAACGGCCCCTATTTGGATAATCTTATCTCCTTGTCGTGGCGAATGACCTGTTGTTTCAAGGTCAAGCACAACATAACGTTCCATGCATAACACCTCTCATTTACTTCCCAACTAAACATGTGGCTCTACTTACAAACCCATGCTTCCTGTAACCATTGAAATGATTGTGTAGCAAGTGAATGAGTCGGGTTAAGTTCAAATAATTGATTAAAATACTGTCTTGAAAGTTCTTGTTTATTTAACATTCCATAATTCCAAGCTAAGCCATGTAAACACTTTTCGATTTCACGCTTATCTCCATACAATTTGCGATAACAGTCAATAGCCTGCCTAAACAGACCATTCCATTCTAACATATATGCTAATGCCAGAAGCGTATCACTACTATTT
Source organism: Alkalihalobacillus pseudalcaliphilus (assembly GCF_028610675.1). NCBI lineage: Bacteria > Bacillati > Bacillota > Bacilli > Caryophanales > Bacillaceae > Alkalihalobacillus > Alkalihalobacillus pseudalcaliphilus. The sequence continues at coordinate 365,456 of NZ_JAQQWS010000001.1, read as the reverse complement.
AATAATGGCATCGCTTGTCCCCATGCACGGAAGCCAGCCTGACGTTTTCCAATTTCGATTAAACAAATGCCAAGATAGTAATAGGCTTCTCCATCATCTCCATTTAACTCAATGGCCTCGTAAAAATAAAGAATAGCTTGTTCATACGATTGATTTAAAAAATGACACACACCTAGATTATACACGACATCGTCATTATCTGTTAACCATTTACGAGCTTTTTCAAAGTAGTCAATCGCTTGCTCAAAGTTCTCCTGTTTACAGGAAATACACGCTAAACCAATGTATACGTCGTGAAGGATGGCCGTATCCTTTGTAAATGACATCATATAAAGAAATTGATCTTTTGCTTTTACCCATTCATTCACATATAAATAAGCATACCCTAAATATAAATGACGTAATTCATCATCAATCCCTGTAAGCTCTTCTTTTAAGAAATAAGAAATTGCTTCGTTAAACATATCTAATTTAAAATAAACCGTTCCTTTGGATTGATATAATGTGGCGGTTTCTTCTTTTTTCAATTGCTTTTTCAAAACCGCAATTTCTTCCTCTAGAACACCCCAATAATCTAAAATAGACTGGGCGTAGGTCTCTAATTGGTCGATTGCTTCTTTTTGTTTATCGCCTGACTTAGCATTCCAGCTTTCTTTTAGCTTTTCAACCCAATCGATTTGTTGTAACCATGTTTCCAAAAAAATCCCCCCTTTAAGCCTTTAACACTTAGTTAAAGTTTTTACCTCAAAGGGGGAAGTATTCATCTTACATAACGGTAGAAGCTGGTTCTGTTCCTAACATCTCAACAATTTTGTTATTGTCACCTAAAACAGCTACTTTTGGTTCAAAATCCATTAACTCTTTTTCATCAACTAGTCCATAAGCAATGATAATCACGAGATCACCTGGTTGAACTAACCTCGCAGCTGCCCCATTTAAACAACATACCTTACTTCCTCGTTCACCTTTAATTACATAAGTTTCAAAACGGGCTCCATTGTTATTATTAACAATTTGCACCTTTTCATTTTCGATAATGCCGACTGCATCCATTAAATCCTCATCTATCGTAATACTTCCAACATAATTTAAATTCGCTTCCGTTACGGTTGCTCTATGAAGTTTTGCTCTCATCATTGTGCGTAACATGTTCGTTTTCTCTCCTCTCCATACTAACAATTACATTATCAATTAAACGGGCTTTGGCAAATTTATACGCTAAAGCAATTAAAATTTTACCCGATAATTGTTCGTTTATCTCTAATGATGGATACGGTAATGCTTCCACATAATCAATATCCCCAAGTGGTAGTTCTTCTAATTTATTTTTAACAACTTTTACGATTTCATCTCGACTATAGCTCTCAGGCTCTTGCTCGACTTTTTTCTTCACGGCAGAGAGCGCTTCATATAGCTTGGGAGCAAGCACTCGTTCCTGCTTCGTTAAGTACACATTGCGTGAGCTTTTAGCTAAACCATCCTTTTCACGGACTGTATCAACACCCATGACTTCTACAGGCACTTCAAAGGTAGTGACCATATTTTCAATGACCGCCACCTGCTGTGCGTCCTTCAAACCAAAAAATGCCTTATCTGGTTGGATTATTTGAAATAACTTCATGACAACCATAGCAACGCCATTAAAATGTCCCGGACGACTTGCCCCACAAAGCACGTCGGTACCTTGTGTAATATGAATTGCCATCGTTGGCTTCTCTTTATACATTTCATCTACTGTTGGCAGAAATAAATAGTCCACTCCAGCCTCTTCAGCTAATTGTCTGTCACGCTTGATATCACGAGGATAACGATCAAAATCCTCACTCGGACCAAATTGTAATGGATTTACAAAAATACTCATGACAACGAGGTCACATTGCCTTTTCGCTTCCTGAACGAGCGTTAAATGCCCTTCATGTAAATAACCCATCGTCGCTACAAATCCAATCGTTTTTCCTTCTTCTTTGTGCTTACGAATTTGTATACGAATGTCATTTTTTAATTGATATATATTCATGAATCTCTATTTTCCTCCATAGAGCTGTACTTGTTTTACATCCGCATGAAAACTATGTTCTTTTTGCGGGAACTTTTGTGCTTTCACTTCTTCAACATAAGACGTAACAGCTGTACCAATTGTATCAGCAACATTGGCATATTTCTTAACAAACTTCGGCACATGTCCACTTCCATAACCAATCACATCATGATAGACAAGAACTTGACCGTCCGTTTGAACGCCTGCCCCAATTCCGATAACCGGTATATTCACTTGTTCCGTTATCCAACCAGCCACAGATTCAGGAACACACTCTAATACAACCGCAAAAGCTCCTGCAGCCTCAACTGCCTTCGTATCTTCTAACAGCCTAGCTGCACTTTCCTCATCTTTCCCTTGTACTTTATAACCGCCCAAGACACCGACCGATTGTGGCATTAAACCAAGATGGGCCATAACAGGAACTCCTGCGTTTGTCAATTTATCAATTGCGGTAACAACCTCACCAGCACCTTCTAATTTAACCGCATCCGCTTGAGCATCCTGCATTAAGCTCTTCGCAGATTGAAACGTTTCTTCTAAAGATGCATGATAACTTAAAAATGGCATATCCGTCACAACAAAGGTATTTTTAGCACCGCGTTTTACAGCCTTCGTATGCATGACCATGTCACAGAGCGTTACAGGAACCGTTGAATCATAACCAAGGACAACCATTCCTAATGAATCCCCAACTAAAATTAAGTCCATTCCCGCTTCCTCAACAAGCTTTGCTGATGGTGCATCATAAGCCGTCATCATCGCAATTTTTTCTTGATTCCTTTTCATTTTCATAAAGCTAGCTGTTGTTTTCATACCCCTACTCCCTTCGTAATGAAGAGGCGATTCAAACCAACAAAAAAGCATCTCTACTCATACATGGAGGTAGAAGGATGCTTACGAAAGAAAACAAGGAAATAAGCCTTGCTTCTTGAGCTTGTTCTGAATCCCTCTGTCCTAGTCCTTATTGGATCAAGGCAGATCCGATTTGATTGTAACTCGTTATTCAAATAAAAATCGGTGCTGTTCGAATGATACAGCCCAATTACTCCTAGTATAACAATTAATTCAATTCTATGGAAGGGATTTCGATATCGGCTGAATAGATGTGCCTTATTTGACCATTCGCTTCAACTAATTCAAGGACTCCGTCATCTGTTATTCCTTTGGCATAGCCTGTATAACTTCCTTGTGCAGTATGAGCAATGATTTGTTTGCCAATACTTTCAGCGTTATCCTCCCACAAAGCTTTAATTGGGGCAAAACCTTCCGATAAATATTGGTCATATAAGCGTTCAAATTCATTTAATACGGCAGCAACGATTTCTGAGCGTTTAAACGATTGATCCGATGCAATCAATAACGATGTTGCCTTTTCTTGTAATTCACGATGAAAATCTTCATAGCTCTGATTCACATTAATACCAATACCAACGATGACCGTGGAAACTCGTTCTGGCTCCGCTTGCATTTCCGTTAATATCCCGACTAACTTCTTGCCGTTTATTAATAAATCATTCGGCCATTTAATAGTAACAGGAAGCTTGGTAGCTTGCTGTAAGGCTCTTGAAACCGCAACGGCCGCGAGTAACGTGAGCTGCGGCACTTTCGTTGGATGAATCTTAGGTTTTAATATTAAGCTCATCGTGATCGCTTTTTGCTGTTCGGTTTCCCAAACCCGTCCTAATCTTCCTTTACCCTCTGTCTGGTGATTACTGATGACCAGCTCTCCATCGCCCGCTCCTTCTTGAGCCAGCTTCATGGCAGCCTTTTGTGTCGTTGTAATTTGTTCATAATAATGTATGGTTTGTCCGATATTGTCGGTATGTAGATGAATCTTAATATCATGAGCTTTAATTTGATCAGGTTGAGAGATAAAACGATAGCCTTTACGAGGAGCAGACTCTAGTTCATACCCATCTTGACGTAATGATTCAATATGTTTCCAAACTGCTGTACGAGAACAGTTTAGTTGTTCACTTATTTTTTCCCCCGATAAAAACTGTCCATTTGCTTCCACAAGAAGTCTTACTAATTTTTCCTTCAACCACACTCTCTCCTTTTTAGTGCCGCAAGTATTAATTCCGCGTCATTTTCTACTTCTTCATGCAATACAAGTGTCTCAGCAATCCTTAAACATGTTTCAATCCAGACCCCAGGGTTTTTCTCAGGGTAGGCAGCCATTAGAGAACGTCCATCTATACGAAGGTCTTTCCTTGATCTAATCGCCATCGCATTGACCATCTCGTGTAATTGTTGAGCGGAAATAGTGGAGAAACCAAAGCTTTTTCGCAAATCCTCAACATCTAATGCGACCTCAATACCAAACTGATACAGGGAATCAACATTCCAACGTTGCTCATAACGTTCTTGATAGGCAAGCAAGCGCTTGTGTACACCTTTAATAAGATTCTTAGATAAAGGCAACTTTGGAGCAGTCAACTTTGACCAACCTTTTAAGAGAAATATAGAGCTCCATATAAAAAGTTCGTTTTCGATGATCGGGTTGTCCCACATGTGAAGCCTGCTCATTTCCTCATCATTAAATGCACATAATGGGAGATTTTTTAAGATTGTTGCTGCAGCCTCCGTCTGAGTCGCTTCTTTAAAGTGGGATCCTCTCCAAATCTTTTCTATTTCTTTCACGATTCGTTCCATCGCCACGTTTTGCAGGTCGGCAACATAGACTGCAATCGCCTCTTCCACATGTACATCTAATTCAAATCCAAGCTCTGCTGTAAAACGAATCGCTCGGAGCATTCTTAAAGGATCACTCGCCATACTTTTCATCGGTTCCGTTGATCGGATCTGCCTAAGCTCTAAATCTTTTTGACCATGATACGGATCGATCAGTTCTCGTTCATTTGAAAGAGCCATACTATTTATCGTAAAGTCCCTGCTCTTCAAGTCCTCTTCCAAACTAACTCCATTTTGAGTCGTAACTTCAAACCAAACGTTATTCGCTTTTATTAATACGGTGTCATGTTGATTATTTAATTGAAAACTTTTTGGAAAATGCGTTAATAATTCACTCGGAGCTGCTGTAGTGACGAGATCGACATCGGCTATTGGACGTTTTAATAAATAGTCTCGCACTGCCCCTCCAACGATATAGGCTTGAAACCCTAACACATTGATTTCATTCATTAACCTTTGGCTAGCCTTCCAAATCTCTTCCACCGCAAGCACCCCCTTAATTTTGAATAACTTGTCGATATATATTCTCGTATTGCTTTACGATCGTTTCGGCATGGAATAATGTATTGGCTCTTTTTACGCCCGCTTCTTGCATTCTTTCGTATAATTCTTGGTCGGAAACAAGTTCCAGCGCTTTTTCGACAATTCGATCAATCTGACCAACTTCACATAAAAACCCAGTCTCTCCGTCTATAACCACTTCAGGAATACCACCAATATTTGTACCGATTACTGGAACGCCACAAGACATCGCTTCTAAAGCAACTAATCCAAAGCTTTCTTTTTCACTAAGTAAAAAGAAAACATCACTCATTGATAATAATTCTGCTATATGTTTTTGGTTTCCAAGTAAAAGAACGCGCTCTGATAATCCATTTTGTTCAACCCAGTCTCTAACCGCCGCTAAATCCGGGCCATTCCCAATAAGTAATAGTTTTGCCTCTACTCTTTTTGAAACCTTATGAAAGGCTTTGACAACATCTAATACTCTTTTAACAGGTCGAAAATTAGAAATATGAATAAATACTTTTTCCTGTTCTTCAATTTGATATTGCTTCCGTAAATCCATTACATCTTTTCTTCGGTACGTACGTTCATCAATAAAATTATAAACGGGTATAATTTCCTTTTCGGTCTTGACTAGCTCTTTCGTTTGAGCAATCAAGTTTTTCGATACCGCTGTTACTATATCTGACTTCTCTATCCCTAACCGAATTAGCTCGACTAAGGAAGGATCATAACCAAGAACGGTAATATCTGTTCCATGTAGAGTTGTGACGATTTTTAGATGGTCTCCTACCATTTGTTTCGCTAAAATCGCACATATCGCATGTGGAAGGGCATAATGTACGTGTAAAATATCCAGCTTTTCTCTTTTAGCTACCTCAGCCATGCGACTCGCTAATGTTAAGTCATACGGCGGATATTGAAAAACAGCATACTGGTTAACCTCTACTTCATGATAGTAAATGTTTGGATAGACGCGATCGAGGCGAAAAGGAACACTTGATGTGATAAAATGAACCTCATGACCTCTTTCAGCTAGTAATTTCCCAAGTTCTGTCGCTACGACACCCGATCCGCCAACGGTTGGATAGCAGCTTATCCCTATTTTTAACTTTTTCATTATTTATCCTCTTTTATAAAGTGTCTATTTTAAGTGGTTTGAGCGCTTTAAACCCTTCAGCATAAGGCACGCCGACTTCATGTCCAAATAACGTGTCACGTGCCTCCACTGCTTTTACATAACCATTCGTTAACGGCGTATCCACTGCCTCATCAGTCGTTTTCTGAAATTGACTTTGATAAGCATGTAAAGCCCTCATCTTCTTCTCATAAAAAGCACTTACATCTAACACAAAATCAGGTCGATGTGTGCCATTAATAAAATATGTATAAAATTGTTCCACACGATGATTCTCAAAGTGATTCGTCGTTTGATAGTGACGAATCCCAGCATTAAAAATGGCCTCTTTAACAATCTCAAAACAATCACTATGATCAGGGTGACGGTCAACCCAATATGGGGCAAAAACGAGACGCGGTTGATAACAACGAATTAAATCCACGACTTGATCGAATTGCTCTTTATTATATTTCTTCAAGCCTCGATCTGAAAAATCTAACTGGAGTAATGAATTGACACCTAAAATCCGGGCTGCTTGTTTGGCTTCTTCTTGACGTAACTCCACTGTCCCGTTAGAAGATAACTCTGCATATGTTAACGAGCATACCCCCACCTTTTTTCCTTCCTCTACCCACTTCGCAATCGTGGCACCCATCCCAATTTCTATATCATCAGGATGAGCCCCTATTGCCAACACATCTAACTTACTCATAATTCTGCTCCTGCTCATGAATAATTTGACGCCATTTTAAATCACCACGTTCTAATCCTTTAATAAGTACTTCAGCCGTACCGATATTAGTCGCAAGTGGCACTTCATGAACATCACATAAACGAATTAACGCGGAAACATCAGGTTCATGCGGCTGTGAAGTTAATGGATCCCTTAAGAATATAATCAAGTCAAATTGATTTTCCGCTACTAACGCACCAATTTGTTGATCACCTCCAAGAGGACCTGATTTAAAACGGTGTACATGTAAATTGGTTGCTTCCATAATCCTTGTACCTGTTGTTCCAGTTCCATATAATTCATGATTGGCAAGAATTTGCTCGTAAGCAATTGTAAATTGGACCATTCTATCTTTCTTTTTATCGTGAGCAATTAAAGCGATTTTCATGAAGTTCCTCTCCCTTTTTCAACTTAATCGATGATATTTTCTAAACCATATACGAGTGTATCTAAGTTCATAACCGTTTCAACTGCTAATTTTACGCCAGGCATAAAGGATTCACGGTTGATGGAATCATGGCGAATCGTTAAGGTTTGCCCAACGCTGCCAAAAATCACTTCCTGATGAGCAACAAGCCCAGGCAAGCGAACACTATGAATTTTCATTCCTTCAAAATCAGCACCTCTTGCACCAGGTAAATCTTCTTTTTCTTCAGGGTGCCCTTGTACCTTGGCCTCACGCACCTCCGAAATTAATTGAGCTGTTTTTATCGCCGTTCCTGATGGTGCGTCTAATTTTCGGTCGTGATGACGCTCAATAATCTCAACATCCTCCATATACTTGGCAGCTGATTGAGCAAACTTCATCATTAAAATAGCACCAATCGCAAAATTCGGAGCGATAATCGCACCTAAGCCTTTTTCTTGAGCTGTATGACGTAATGCTTCAATATCTTCTTCCGTAAAACCTGTCGTGCCTACAACAGGACGAACCCCGTGTGCAAACGCACTTTCCATATGTTTCTTTCCATAAGCCGGTGTCGTTAAATCAATGAGAACATCTGGAGATCTCTCTCCAAAACAAAGGTCGATATCCTCATAAATCGGAATATCTAACGGTTCAGCCCCTTGAACCTCATGCATTTTTTTACCGGCGTGTTTAGAATCAACAACAGCAACCAGTTCAAATTGCTCTTGGTTAGAAACCATTTGTACCGCTGACTTCCCCATGTTACCTCGATGCCCTGCAATTACTACTTTAATTGTCATCTTGTTCTGACTCCTTTTCAATTCTCGTCCATCGATCTTTATCTCTTGTCTCAAATTTGTTCATTACTAAATCAAATGCTTCATCTAAATCAATATGTAAAGAATTCGCTAAGCAGATAAGGACAAATAATAAATCGCCCATCTCCTGCTCCATCGACTTTTCTTCTTCATCACTTTTTTTCGGCTTTTCCCCGTAATAATGATTCACTTCACGAGCAAGCTCCCCTAACTCCTCCGTTAAACGGGCAAGCATCGCAAGTGGGCTAAAATAACCTTCTTTAAATTGTCCTATATATTCATCTACACGTTTTTGCATATCTTGCATCGATTGTTCTTTCACGGTATGAACTCCCTCCTACTCCCATGTTAGCGAATCCTGTTCGTTTTGACAAATACTAAAAACCTATTTGCCGAAAAATCTTACTTTGACTATAATAGAATGGCATCCTAGCTTGTTTATCAAGACTGTTTATCATGTGAAAATTAATACGTACATACTGAACAATTACTCATGAAATAAGGAGGATTATTCTTTGAAACGACAAATTAAATGGATTGATATTTTAATGATTTTACTTGGCTCTGCGATTCTCTCTTTTGGTTTAGTCTATTTTAATATGGAGAATTCATTAGCTGATGGTGGATTCACAGGCATAACATTAATCTTATATTTTCTTTTTTCCTTCAATCCTGCCATCTCCAATTTAGTTCTTAATATTCCCATCCTTATAATCGGATGGAAAATATTAGGTAGAACAACATTTATTTATACGGTTATTGGTACATTAAGCGTTTCTGTATTTTTAGAGTTGTTTCAGCGCTTTCCTGTTATTTACTTACCACTTCAAGATGATATGACCCTTGCTGCGTTATTTGCAGGTGTATTTATAGGGGTAGGACTTGGAATTGTCTTTCGATTTGGAGGGACGACAGGTGGCGTAGATATTATCGCTAAGCTCGGCTTTAAGTATTTAGGGTGGAGCATGGGGAAAACGATGTTTGCTTTTGATGCCATCGTCATTACAAGTTCGCTTATCTATTTAAATTACCGAGAGGCGATGTACACACTTGTTGCTGTTTTTATTGCCGCTCGTGTCATTGATTTTATTCAACAAGGTGCCTATTCAGCAAAAGCAGCCTTTATTATTTCAGAAAAGAATACGGAAATTGCTCAAAAGATTTTAACAGAGATGGATCGTGGGGCTACCATTTTAAAAGGTAAAGGGAGCTTTAGTGGGAGTGATAAAGAAATCTTATACTGTGTCGTTGGCCGAAATGAGCTTATTCGCTTAAAAACATTAGTAGAGCAAATTGATCCACACGCTTTCGCAACAGTTAATGATGTGCAAGATGTTATTGGTGAAGGCTTTACCTTAGACGAATACAAACGCCCTTTAAAAAGTGATTAAACCGAATGATGATGTATGAATGTTGCTTAGAGGCGATGGGTTGTGCCTTGAAGTTAGTTGGTCATCCATCTTGCGATAAATGACTTAACAGCACACTGCTCCCTTTTTGTGCGTGCAACTACTGATGGTGATGGAGTTATAAAAGTGCCATGTTAAAATAGTCGGCACTAATTCCATTTTTGTTGGTGGCGAGGTGCATGGTGCTTCGTCATGTTTGTTTTGGTGCCAAAGTTGCTTCAAAGTAGATTTTGTTATATACACCATAACATTTTCTTTAATTTAAAATTTTTCATAAAAAAACCGCCATATAGCGGTTTTTTTACTACTATTAATCATCATTCATCCCAATATACATCAAGATGAATCTGACGAGTTCAAGTACGGCAACAACAGCAGCAGCAACATAAGTTAGCGCTGCAGCGTTTAATACTTTCTTAGTCTCGCGTTCTTCATCATTTCGAATAATCCCCGTCGAAACCATTTGTGCCATCGCTCGATTAGAAGCATCAAATTCTACCGGTAAAGTCACAACTTGGAATAATACAGCTGCTGCCATAAATACAATACCGAGAAGTAGCATACCCGACGCACTCATAAGTACACCAGCTAAAATAAAGAAAAACGATACATTCGAACCAAAATTAGCGACAGGAACTAACGCAGAACGAAAACGCATAAACGCATACTCTTCCTCATCTTGAATAGCATGTCCAACCTCATGTGCCGCCACGGCAGCACCTGCAACAGATGTACCATGAAAATTATCAGAAGATAATCGAACGACCTTTGAACGAGGGTCATAGTGGTCCGTTAACACACCACGAGTCTCCTCTACACGAACATCAAATAATCCATTATCATTTAAAATCTTACGTGCGACTTCAGCCCCTGTCATCCCTGAAGAGTTGGCGACTTGTGAATATTTTCGATAAGCCGATTTAACACGACTTTGAGCCCATAACGGAATGATTAATAGCAATGCAAAATAGATCATAAACATTGTCATATTCATCAATCAAACACTTCCTTTTATCTAAGATGTAACCATTATTTTACCTACTATAGTCAAAGATAGTCAAAGAAAAAGCCTCTATAAAAGAGGTCTTTTGTACAGTTTGTTCACATTTCATTCACATTATTCCCCACCTCTCGCTTTACGAGGAAACGGTTTTTCCGCTTGAAACTTTCGGAATCCTACGTAAATTAACGAGAAAAAAATCATTCCTCCAATGGTTAGAACCACCCAGATAAAAGACGGATCTGAATTTTCCTCCTTGACTCGCTCATAAAGCAAATCCCACTCGTTAGAAATAAGCTCTACATGTGCTGTGACCACATCGTTATCTGCCTCTTCATTCATCAACGTTTCTAAATACCTAATTTGTGAATCGACTCGCATGAGTTGTTCTTGCTCTAAATCAATATATAAGGCCGGACGTAACATCTCATATTGCCGGATAAAATCACCCACGCCATATTGAAATTGTTGTATTTCCTCTTGCTGTAATGAAGTTAGCATATAATCAAGTGAGCCTTTAACTGTAGGTTCCGTATACAACCAAAGCGGTTCATATTCACTCGATAAGGCATCGACAGTCAATCGTAAACTCGTTGCATAAAGGACACGTTCAGAAAAATCAAGTTGTAAGGCAGCTAATGCTTCTTCTGTTTTTTCAAGTGTATTTGCCACTGTGCGTAAATCATTCATCGATAACGATTCATCTTGAAAATTAAGCTGCAAAAACTGATTGGAAAAAAAAGCTAATTCTATTTTGGCCTGCTCAAAATTCTCAGCCTTCACATATAATAAAACTTGATCTGTCGTTTTATTTAACTGTTCCCAAGTATCGGTTGTTTCACTAGAAACACGTATAGGAAAAACCAATAAGAGTAACAGACCACAAAGAAATGCCCTGAAAAGACGATCCATAAGTTTGTCCCTCCTTCTTCTACTCCCATCCTATGAAGAAATGGACAAGGTTAGACCAAAGAAGGACAAGTTTTATGCATCAATTGATAGCTTTAGTGATTTTTTTCTAACCGATAAGAAATAGACAGAGACTATCGAAAAAATACTTAAGCTAACAGTAAAAATCATGACCGAATCAATATGTGGCATGATATAACTTGATAAATAAGGATGCATCCCATAGAAATAATCAATAAAGTCATTATGTAAAGTCCATATAGCAGCAACCACTAAATGCCATGCTTTGATTCGGAAATAAGGGCTGTAAATGACCGCTTGTAAAGCCATACCAGCATGTGAAGCAATTAACATATAATGCTGCCAATTAAGAGAACCACCCAAAAAGCCTGTAGCCATATTCATTACCACGGCCCAAATTCCATACTTTATCAAAGTAACAGCAGCCAAGGCTTCAATGATTGGCCAGTTCTTTTTCCATAGAAAAGCAATTAAAACAAACACAAAAAACAAACTAGCTGTCGGACTATCTGGTACAAAAATCAAAAACTGAGGCGGTGTATGTTGTAACTGCCCCCAATACCAATAAAAACCATAAATCGTCCCCGGTATATTAATAACTAATAAAAGAATGAGCATCGAACGATGACCAAACATCGTTAGAATTTGTTTTAACATATTGTTCCCCCTTTCATTTCTATTAGAAAAGACCCGATGAAAAGAAAATCTTTTCACCGAGTCATAAAAAAGACATTATTCTTCTTCCTCAGGCTGACCATGTGCAGCAACATATTCTGCTAGAATTTGTAATTCTTCTTCAGAACCTGTGAATGTTTCAGCTGGCATGTTATTATAGCCTTCTTGAACAATCTCAACAATTTCTTCTGCTGTTTTTTCAGTTTCTAGAAGTGAAGGTCCCATACCTGTTCCCGCCATTGTATCACCGTGACAGCCGATACATGACTGAGAATAATATTCATACCCTTCAGCATCAACGTTAATGTCGCCTTCTTCTTGGATAGCCCCTTGATCAGGAGCTGCTTCATTTTGGTCAATAGATTCCCAAGTTAAGAAAATAACGGCAATGACACCTAACATCATAAGTCCAGAAGCAATCGGACGCTTTAATGGACGACGTTCTTTACCTGTATCTAAAAATGGAGCAAGTAATAATGCACCAAATGCAAGTCCTGGAATTACAACCGTACCAATTACGTTATAAGCACCAGATGCAAATGGGTATTTTAATAATTGATACAAAAATAAGAAATACCAATCCGGTAATGGAATATATCCAGCAGCTGTTGGATCAGCTGGAGCCTCAAGCGGAGCTGGATGTGCAATTGTTAAACAAAGGAATCCCATTAAAAATACCGCACCAACCATCCACTCTTTTAATAAGTAGTTCGGCCAGAAAGCTTCTGTTTTACCAGGGTATTCCGAATAATCTTTAGGAATATTTTTCATACGTCCGTCAACTTTTACACGCGAATCGCCGACGAACTTCATCCCTTTACCACGCTTCATCTTATTCCCTCCTTATCTGCGAAAATGATAACGTTGTTTATCTTATAGAGGACCAGAAATACCTTGACGGCGAATCATAATAAAGTGAGCCGCAAGAAGTCCAAGTAGCGCAGCCGGTAAGAAGAATACGTGGATAGCAAAGAAACGCGTTAACGTAACGGCACCTACAATATCTCCCCCTGCAAGTAACGCTTTTGCAAAACCACCTATAAATGGTACACTCTCAGCAATTGTTAATGTTACAACTGTTGCAAAGTAAGCTTTCATATCCCACGGTAATAAGTAACCTGTTAAACCTAATGCAAGCATAACGAAGAAAATTAAAACTCCGACTACCCAGTTAAGTTCACGTGGTTTCTTATAAGAACCCGTGAAGAATACACGTAATGTATGTAGAAACATCATAACAATAACTAAACTTGCACCCCAGTGATGCATTCCACGTACAATGACACCAAATGCTACCTCTGATTGTAAATAAGCAACCGAGTTATAAGCATTAATAATATCTGGTGCATAATACATCGTTAAAAACATACCTGACAAAATTTGGATAACCGTTACAAAGAATGTTAGGCCACCAAAACAATAGACAAACGCAGAGAAGTGGTGAGCTGGGTTAACATGCTCAGGAACTTCGTGATCGGCAATGTCACGCCACATTGGCGTAATATCGAGACGCTCATCCACATAATCATAAATTTTTTGGAGCATCGATTACGCCCCTCCTTGTCGTTGATAAATTGAACCTAATTTAACTTTACCATCTTCAACTACTACTTCATAGGCATCTAATGGACGAGTTGGCGGTGTTCCTTGAATGTTATTCCCTTGCTTGTCAAATCGTCCGAAGTGACATGGGCAGTAAAACTGCTCAGGGTGATCTTCATTCGTACCAAAAGCAACTTGACAACCAAGATGGGTACATGTTGGCGATAAAGCCAATACATCATCTCCATTAAGCATCAAAAAAACATTCTCTGAAACCTCAGACGTATACCAAGCATCATCTTGAGTATATGTCATTGGAAACAATTGTGGTTCTTCTGTTAATTCAGAAAGATCTGCAACTGTTATCAAGTCAGAATCAGCACCTGCTTTTAACGCTGGATCAAGGGCAAAACGTGCCATAGGCATTAACATACCTGCAGCCATAAAGCCACCAACGCCTGTAAGCGTGTACGTTAAAAATTGACGTCTTGATACTTTGTGTTCTTTCTCACTCACTTGTTTTCCCCCCCTACACAATAAGGTGTTCCTTTAAAAAGGACATAATTAAACACAGATTATACTAGGACATAACCCATAATAGCTTAACGGACAAATAGTGTCAATTATTTCACCAAATAGAAATAAGTATTTTACTTATTATTCTCGGTTTTGCCACGTATTCGTCAATAATGGAACAAGTTGTTTTATTTGTTCCGCAATTACTTGTTGTTTATTCGTAAAATCCATATGTTCTAACGGAATCGTAGGAAGCCAAATTAAATCTGCATGTAATGAAGACTCCACCGTTTTCCAGTCTGCATCAGAGCTCAGTAAGAATATATGTTCAAAGCCTCCTTGTTTAAGCTCAGCAATCCATGATAAAAGTCGCTCTTTTTTTTCTTCCGGTGATTCAGATTTTAAATAAGTGAATGCAGGAAATAGCAAACCTCTTCCTTGGAACTGACGTTCTAGTTCCCTTGATATAATCGTCATAAAGTCACCCATCGCTACAATCGATTTAAGGTGATTTTGACTCGTTACGGGTATAAGAGGTAGAAAAGCGGTATCTACATATTCTTTGGCTTGTAAAAACTTATCAATATCATTCACTTGCCACTTCATCAAAACATCATCCTTTCCTCTTTATCCTAGCAAATAAACAGAAAAAAAAATAGTTTGAACACCAATCATCTCAAACGAAAAATGACAAATTTGTGACGCAAAAATTGGTTGTATTCATACTTATAACGTTTCCCGCTTTATACCCTTGCAAAATTACACATTTCAAAGCACAAACATGCATTCTTTTCATCAAAGAAAAATAACGATAACCTTATAGTCATCGTTATTTTCTTCCTTTTATTCTTCTAGTTCTTTTAGTTGTTTAGTTAGAGCAGTGAATGCTTCCTCGTTTCGTTCGTCTAATGCTTGGTCAATCTTTGCAAGTAGTTGCTGTTTTTTAAAGCTCGCTAAAGAAATCGATAAGATTTTTTCCGCTTGATCGGCCACTTGCTGAAGCCTTTCTTGACTTTCAGGTAAATAAGGGTTGTCCTCTAATACGGCTAAATACGGCGGGAAAGTTCTTGACCCTAAAAAATGTAGCTCAATATAGATCTCTTCGGTTTGATTTAATCGAATATCATGAAAAGCTTTTTCAGCATCAGTCGTAATATGATTGTACTTATGGAAAGAAAAAGGTGGCTTCTCGACACCATTAGCCGAAATGATTAATGATTTTGGTGCATTGTCAGCAACTTCCACAAAATGAACCTTTTCCATTAAATCATCATCACTCATTAAGTAATTTAATAACCAAGCACACTCTCTTCTTTTTAAATCATACTGCTTTAAGAAGTTTCGTAAAAAATCCTTTTTTTCTACGACAGGAACAATGCTACTCATGCTTTCTCCCTCCTTTTACAACAAACGGATAGTGGATAATCCGTCCATCTACCGTCGAGATGCTTATATTATTTTAATTCTACCTTTAACAGCATACTCCCTGCTTTTTTTACCAATTTCTTTTTAAAAATTTTCATTCTCCACATCCATGAGTAATTCACGCAAATCCTCTCTACTCGGCACTAATTCAAGTAGCTTGTGCAAATAAGGAGTCGCCTTTTTTCGTTCACCATTTTCAAATAAAAATTGAATAAAATCCTCAAGGAAATCAGGATCTTCCTGAAAATGACTAATCACTTCTTGATAGTTCTGGTTGGCAAGCTCAAATTGTTCCTCTTGATGAAAAGCATTGGCTTTATACCAAGTTAATAAAGGGTCACCACCTTCACCCAAATCATCAATATGATCTAGTAATTCTAATAGTTCCTCATATTGTTGCTCACTCTTTAAGTAAGCCGCTAACGTTTGGGTAGCTTCTAAATTACTTGGATTTATAGCGATTGCTTGTCGTAAGTAATCAATACCTTGCTGTGGGTCTTGTTGCTTAAAGCTTAATTTACCTGCTAATAAATATAACTGGTCGTTATAATCATCAACGGTCATCCCTGCACGTAAGGCGTCCATCGCTTCATCTAAGCGATTCTCCGCTTCAAACGCTTTCGCTAAATATGGATAAAGCGACGTAAAATCTGGATCTAGGGCTTTTAATGCTTCTAATTGCTCGATCGCTAAAACCATATCTCCAACTTGATAAGCGGTAAATCCATAACCGAACAAAGCATGAGGTTCAAAATAATCTTTTAAACCTTCTTTATAATAATGTAAGGCTTCTTCAAACTGACCTCCAGCACTATAGGCCTCGGCTAGCTTAAGCTCAATTCGAACCTCTTCCGGTAATTCACTTTTTTGATGAAGAGCCTTCTTTAAATAAGGGATACTTTTTTGATAATCACCACGCCCTAAATAAAAATCACCTAAACCAAAAGAGACAATAACTTCTTCAGGTGCTTGTTTAGCAGCCATTAATAGCTTTTGCTCTGCAACCTCATCTAAGGCCTGCATTTGGTAAAGATCGGCTAGTAATAATTGTGCTTGTAAAAAGATTGGATCGTGATCTTTAATTTCTAATAAGAGTTCTATCGCTTCATCTTCTTCATCTAAATCAATGAGAATTTCAGCAAGTTGGATCAAAACAGCTCCTTCATCAGGATACAGCACCATTAGTTCCTCAAGAATTTCTTTCGCTTCCTTTAAATGACCTAATTCATAATAGATCTCAGCTATTGAGTATAATTGGTCATGTGTAGCTTTTTCTTTGGCTAATTTTAACTTCTGTAAGCCTTCCTCTACCTGACCTTCTTCAATTTTTTGCAAAACCACTTCAATTTCTTTCATCATAACCCCCAACTTGCGGCTAAAGCTAATAGACGATACCCATCGCTAATAAACGTCCTGGCATCTTGATGTCAATCAAACGTCCATATCCTAGCTTGCCACCATCTTGCTCATTGATTTTAATTATTTGTCCCCTAAGTACAACGATACATGGATGTCTATAATCATAATCGAGATTATCATTCGCATCAACTAATTGAGATTGATTCTCTGAAAATAGTAAATAGTCTAGGTCGCTACCAACCATAAGTGTGCCTTTAATCGGATATAATCCTACTTTTTGCAATAGCTCCTTAGGCCACGGTTTTCCTTCTTTAATAAAGGAATGCCATGATATTTTATAATCAGACATTGCTTGTTTCCATGCAGTTCTCTGCTCTTGTATTTCACTTTCATTACCAGAAGAGAAATAGGGCAATAGCACTGTTCGATACTCTCTTTGAACTTGTGCTATATACATCCACGCCATGTCCGCAGGCTTGTCCCCTTGTTTAATCTCGATTTTGAGAGCAGGTATTTTATATTTTTTGCATGCTAATAAAACAGATGGTCGCAACAATCTTAATGGTATTTCTAAGCCAATGACATAATCGACCCTACTCGAATACATCTTCTTTTTGGTTGTATCGTATACGTCTTGAATCTTTGATTCGTATGCGACTTGAGGAAATAAAACGGCAGTTGTACATCCTTTTTTAATCAAATGGCTTTGGTCATTGTGAGTGTTTTCGTCTAGGGTGTGATGTTCACTCATTACTCGGCCTACCTCTAGCGTAAATCCGCTCATATCCATTCGACGCTTATTCCAATGGGCAAATTGATTTTGGACAAATGTCACTTTGCCTTCATTTACTAAGTAGACTCTCTGGATGAAGTGTCCTTCTCTCATTTCATTTACGCGGTCAATTAAGTACATGATACGATGCCTCCTAGCGAATCTTTTATAGACAAGCTATGCAATCGCTATGAAAAAAAGAACGAAGATGAGGGTTGGACGTATACGGAGCATGATTTTCGGTAGCGTTGATTAACGATCGGAACATGAGCTTTAACCAACTTTCATACAAAACATCGGTACTTTTCCCCTTTTTCTACAACTCACAAAAAAGTGTGAATTTTTTTATCTTTTTATTGACACTTCCAATGTAAGCGCTATAATAAAGTTAAGCGTATGGTTTCTCTCCACTCCTATCCATACAATATATCTGTTTAGCTTAATGCTAAAGCCTAATTTGAAAACGCTTACGAAAGGCGTTTTGACAAATTAGGTTCTTTTTTTGCTTATTTTTTTGACCGGTCATTCAAGAAAAAGCTAAGTTCAGTAGAACTTAGCTTTCACCTATTGATTACACGTTTATTAATGTTTCAATATGTTCAAAGAAAGTTGGGTAGGAAACCGCAATCGCTTTACTATCTTGGATCACGACTTCTTGCTCCGCAATTAATCCAGCTACCGCCATGGCCATCCCGATTCGATGGTCACCAAAACTATCAACGGTTCCACCTTTTAGAGTCGACTTTCCCGTTATAATCATTCCATCTTCTGTTGCTTCAATCGTTGCTCCGAGTTTTGAAAGTTCACTCACAACCGTATCTATACGATTCGTTTCTTTGACCTTTAATTCTTCAGCGTCTTTAATGATCGTTTGTCCTTCTGCTTGTGTAGCCAATACAGCAATGACTGGAATCTCATCGATTAAACGAGGAATGAGGTCCCCTTCAATAACGGTACCTTTTAATTGTGATGTTTCAATCGTGATATCTGCAACAGGTTCAGAACCAACCATCCGCTGATTAGCAATCGATACGCGAGCACCCATAGCTTCTAATACTTCCATAATCCCTGCACGAGTTGGGTTTAGGCCCACCTGAAGTAATGTACATGTACTTTCGGGAACAATCGCTCCTGCAACAAGGAAAAAGGCAGCAGAGGATATGTCACCTGGCACTTCAATATGTTGCCCCGTTAAAGTCTGTCCACCTTCGATAGATATGGATTTACCTTCACGTTGAATGCTAACACCGAACGTTTCTAGCATTCTTTCTGTATGATCTCTCGTTAAACGTGGCTCCGTAACAGTCGTAACCCCTTCACTTTGCAATCCCGCAAGTAACAAAGCCGATTTCACTTGGGCACTCGCAACAGGTAAAGTATAGGTAATGGCCTTTGTCGCACCACCACGAATGGACAAAGGTGTATAATTCCCATTCCCACGTCCGTCAATTTGTGCTCCAAAACTTTTTAACGGCTCTGTAACTCGGGCCATCGGTCGTTTAGCGATTGAATCATCACCGATTATCACAGAGTGAAAAGGCCTGGCCGCTAATATACCTAACATCAATCGAGTCGTTGTCCCTGAATTTCCGACGTCTAAAATATCAATAGGTTCTTTGAGACCATCCAAACCAACACCTTGGATTTCCACATTCTCGCCATCTTGCTTAATTTCGACGCCTAGTTTTCGGAAACAACGAATGGTACTCAAGCAATCCTCACCTGGTAAAAAGCCACTTACAGTCGTTTTTCCTTTGGCTATAGCACCAAACATGACCGCTCGATGTGAAATTGATTTATCTCCTGGTATTTTAATCTGTCCACTGAGTCCAGTTTTGACTTTTGTAATCGTTGCAATGGTCACATCCTAGCTCCCCTTTCTCTATAAGATCGAAGTCTCATATAATGAACGCTCTAAATAACTTCTTGCTAACTCTCGATCATCCTCCGAACGGAAACTCAATCGTAAAACACCCATAATATCTTCTCGTGTTTCAAGAATCCTTATATTCGTTATACTAATTTGATGATCGGCTAAAATACTCGTGACATCCGATATCACACCCGGATGGTCAGGAACATCAACAAATAGATCGTAAAAAGCTGGAATGGCTCCTTTTTCTCGGACTGGCATATCGTCACGAAATCTTTTAGCGTCATCAAAATAGTGAAAGATCGCTTGGGCATCCTTATCCTCTAACAATTTTTTTACATGTTGCATCTCTTCCATCCACTCAGACAACTGCTGTAATAAAATAACTTTATTATGCAACAGGATATCCCGCCACATAACCGGCGATGCCGATGCGATCCGCGTGATATCTCGGAACCCACCAGCAGCAAGCCGTGATAACATCGGCTCTGCTTCATTTTTCTTCGCCATTTCTCGAACAAGACTTGTTGCAATAATATGAGGTAGATGACTAACAGCCCCTGCTACACGATCATGTTCCTCAGGTAACATCGTTATGAATTTGGCTTTTGTTCCTTTTAGCCAATTTTGTAATTGAATCATTGTTCGTTGTTGGATATGTGCCGATGGTGTCAAAATATAAAAAGCATTTTCAAAAAGGTGAGCCTTTGCTGCTTGTACCCCTGATTTATGAGAGCCTGCCATCGGATGACCACCAATAAAGTGAATCCCTTTTTTGACTAATTTGGCTGCTTCTTTAATAATACTACTCTTTGTACTTCCTACATCGGTGATAATGACACCTTCTTTAAAGGTATAAGACTGCATCTCTTCAAATATGGCTATCGTATTTGAGACTGGTGTTGCCAACACAATTAAATCTGCTTTACGCACACCCTCCTCAATGGTCGCTACACTTTCATCAATCACTTTAAGCGCTCTAGCTACTTTCACCTGTTCAGTAGCAATATCATAACCAATCACTTGACAGTCGTGTTCTTTCTTAATAGCTAGAGCAATTGAACCACCAATTAACCCTAAACCAATAATAAAAACTTGATTTTTCATGCTTCTCCCTCCACTAACAGTAAAACCTCTCTCTATGAACAAAAGAGAAAACGACTTCATCTCAAAACAGGATGAAAGACGTTTTCATCAAGATAAACATGGCTCCTACTTACTGTCTATTCTCTAGTCCGTTAACACAGGAACTGACATCGATTGCAGCATCTTTTCTAACGCTTGTATGAGAAGGATATTTTCCTCTTCTGTTCCAATCGTAATACGAGCATAGGTTGGATACCCTAACGCTTCACCTGAGCGCACAATAATGCCTTCTTTTAACAAATAATGAAAAACATCATTTCCTTTTCGTTGAAAATCTATCAATAAAAAGTTCGTTTCAGATGGAAAATACGTTAATTGATGTTTTTGACAGAATGACTCCATTTTCTTCATTTCTACTTGATTTTTTTGGACACAATTAGTAATAAACGCTTGATCATCTAATGCGTTAAGTGCCGCAATATGAGCCAATGACGTATTATTAAATGGGGGCCTTACCGGATCGATCGAACGGATAAAGTTTGCATTCCCCACTCCATAACCAATTCGTAATGAAGCAAGCCCATATGCTTTTGAAAATGTTCTTAGAACGACAAGATTAGGATAATCCACAAGAAGTGGAATCGTTTCGGGATAATCATTCGCATCGACATATTCATAATAAGCCTCATCTGAAACGACGAGTACATGCTCTGGCACCTGGGCTAGGAAACGCGTAAAAGCCGTTTCATTCACATAAGTACCTGTTGGATTATTCGGATTACACACCCAAACTATTTTTGTTTTTTCATCGATAGCAGCAAGCATGGCCTCTAAATCATGAACGCCGTTAACAAGAGCTACTTCCTTAACTTTAGCCCCTTCAATGGTCGCATTTAATTTATATTGTGAAAATGTCGGATCTGCCGTAACCATATTATCTTCTGACGTTAGCAATGCACGACATAAAAATTGAATAACTTCATCTGAACCATTGCCAAAAATAAGCTGCTCCTCTTGCACATTCAAAAAGTTGGCTACTTTTTCACGAAGTAGAGCGGCATACCCATCAGGATAAATAGAAAGTGCTGTCAATGATTGTTGCAAAGCGGCTGTAACATGCGTGGAAGCTCCGTATGGATTCTCATTCGATGCTAATTTAATAACGCGTTCTAAGCCTAATTCTTTTTTTACTTCCTCCATCGGTTTTCCTGGTTGATAAGGAGGAAGGCTTAACAGTTGTGATTTAATATCCATTTTGTCTTTAGCACCTCACCTTGCGAAAGTATCTGTTTACTATGTTACGATGAAATGAGCGTTCTGACAAATGTTTTTATTGAATTCAATGAATCTTTTCTCAACTGTTCATTCAGAAGCTTATCTTTTTCTTGTTCAATTACAGCCACTAATGCACTTCCAACAACGACTCCGTCCACATATTGATTCATTTGTTTCACTTGATTATGATTTGATATTCCAAAACCGACAGCTACTGGTACTGGACTTAATTGCTTCACTGTTTGCAAAAAATCATCCAGCCTTGGATCTAACTCTTCTCGAACTCCCGTTACTCCTAATGAAGATACACAATATAAAAAGCCTTGTGCTTGTTGGGCAATTTTTTCAATCCGGGCTTTTGAAGTCGGTGCAACTAAAGAAATTAAGGAGAGTCCATTCTTTTGACACATCGTTGATAGTTCTTGACTTTCTTCAATCGGCAAATCTGGTACAAGCAAACCATCTATTTCTAACTGCTTGGCTTTTTGAACAAATTGCTCTAATCCAAACTGTAGGACTGGATTATAATAAGTAAAGATGATGACCGGAATCGTTAAACCCTTTTTTCGCATAGCGGGGACTAAATACATGGCTTTATCTAATGTCATACCAGCCTCTAGTGCCCGTTTGGAAGCCTCTTGAATCGTCGGCCCATCTGCTAATGGGTCAGAATAAGGAATACCAAGTTCAAGTAAACTAGCTCCCTCTTCTTGTAAAGCTAAAGCGATATCAATCGTTGCCTCGGCACAAGGGTCACCTGCTGTAATAAATGGGATAAATAACTTGTTCTTTGCTTCTAATTGCGCAATTAGTCGACTTTCTACGGTTAATGGCATCTTATTCACCTCGCTCATATTTCTGTAATGTATGAACATCTTTATCTCCACGACCTGATAAGCAAACTAAAATCAAATCGTCTTTATTTAATTTCTTCGCACGCTCAAATGCTTTCGCTAAAGCATGAGCACTTTCAATCGCTGGAATGATCCCTTCTTTTTCTGATAAAAACTTTAGTGCTTCTAAAGCTTGCTCATCCGTAACAGCCTCGTATTGAACCCGGCCGCTTGTTGCTAAGTAAGCATGCTCTGGTCCTACACCAGGGTAATCTAAACCAGCTGAAATAGAATATGGCTCTTGAATTTGACCATGCTGATCTTGTAATAAAAGGGTTAAGGAGCCATGAATCACACCTGCTTTTCCTTTTGAAATCGTCGCTGCATGATGCTCGGTATTTACTCCAAGTCCTGCTGCCTCTACTCCGATCAGACTTACCTCATCCTCTAAAAATGGGAAAAACGTTCCAATAGCATTACTACCGCCACCTACACAGGCAATGACCTCGTTAGGTAGCCTACCTTCTCTTTTTTGTATTTGTTTTTTGGCTTCATCACCAATAATTCGTTGAAAATCACGGACCATTTTCGGGTAAGGATGTGGTCCAACGACAGAACCAATCAAATAAAATGTATCCTCGGCATTCGCGACCCAGTAACGAATCGCTTCATTTGTAGCATCCTTTAAAGTCTGACTTCCAGAGGTCGCGGGTATAACCTCTGCACCGAGCAATTCCATTCGATACACATTGAGGGCTTGTCTTTCCATATCCTCGGCCCCCATAAACACCTTACATTCTAATCCAAACCTAGCAGCAATCGTAGCAGATGCCACACCATGTTGTCCTGCACCTGTTTCGGCAACGATTTTCGTCTTTCCCATTCGTTTAGCTAACAATGCCTGTCCGATTGCATTATTAAGTTTATGGGCACCTGTATGAAGTAAATCTTCTCTTTTTAAATAAACCTTGGCACCACCTAGCGCTTCTGATACATTTTTTGCGTAAGTGAGGGCTGTCGGCCTTCCTGCAAACTCATACAAATGATCCAAATATTCATCTGAAAAGAGAGAATCGTTTTGTGCCTGCTCTAAGGCAACCTCTAATTCCTCAATGACACTCATAAGCGTTTCAGGTACATATTTACCACCAAAATCACCGAAGCGCCCCTTTTGATCTGGATATGTGCTTTTCATTTTCTCTCATCCTCTCCACTAGTTCAGCTATCAATTGTTCTGACTTGAAGCCATCTTGTTCAATTCCACTTGAAACATCAATACCATCAACATGAAATGTTAATAACTGATTGATATTCGTATTGTTAATCCCGCCAGCGATAAAAAGTGGCACTTGTTGCTTGTTGGCCTCCTGTTGATAAAGGGGAATTTCTCCCCAATCAAATCGTTGACCCGTACCTCCCCAAGCACCTTCGTGGCGATAATCAATGATAAATGCATCAACAAGCCCAGCAAAGCTTCCCATATAGGTGAGAGCCTGCTCATTGCTATGAATCACTTTCCAGATTGGTTGTTTCACCTTTTTACGTAATGCTTCTACATATTGGGGAGACTCTGACCCATGACACTGTACGATGTCAAAAGGTACCTCTTCCATTGTTTGTTTAATAACATCGATTTCTTCATTGACAAATAACGCGACTAATTGTTGCTTAATTGGTTCGTCAGTATATTTTTGCAGCCACTTTGTTACTTGCTCACTCGTAACTTTTCGTTTACTTTCAGCAAAGACAAAACCAAGATAATCCGCCTCACTCTTCATCGTATTTTCGAGATCTTGACTTGAATGATTTCCACAGAGCTTAAGTTTTGGTAACATCTAGCTCACCACCAAGCAACTCATAAATCCCTTGCTCAGGACTACTTGCCCGCATGAATGTTTCACCAATTAAGATTGCTTTTGCACCTGCTAATGCAACAAAATCAATATCAGCCGCTGTGGCAATGCCACTTTCACTAACAACTAACGTATCACGTGAAATAAGTGGAATCATTTCTTTCGTTTGAGCTAGATCTGTTTTGAATGTTTTCAAGTTTCTGTTATTAATACCTAGAATCGCTGGTGTAAAACAAGCTAGTAAGATGTGTAAGTCCTCCTCAGAGTGGACCTCCACTAGGCATTCCAACCCAAGTGAATAGCTATAGTCATAAAGCTCCTTCAATTCTTCAATTGGCAAAGTTCCAACAATTAATAAAAGGGCATCTGCTCCAATGTTTTTCGTTTCGTCTATTTGAGCAAAACTAATTATAAAATCTTTTCTCATAACAGGAATTTGGACATGCTGTTTAATTTGACTTAAATAATCTACGGACCCTTGGAAATATGTCTGATCTGTTAAAACAGAAATCGCATCGGCACCGGCCCGCTCATACCCTAATGCAATTTGAAGTGGGTTAAAATCTTCTTTAATAATACCTTTTGAAGGGGAGGCTTTCTTTACCTCAGCAATTAACCCTATATGGCGACGACATTTATTCAAAGCTTCATATAATGAATAATGCTTCACCTCCAACGGTTTTGGTTGAACCAGTTCAGCAATCTCTTTCTTTTTTGTAGCTAAAATTTGATTAAGCATGCTGTGACTCCTTTCTTACTTCTTGCAACTGTTGGAGGTGAGCGTAAACGCACCCTGTCTCAATTTGGTCACGAATAAAGGTTACCCCTTCTTTAATGGAAGCGACTTGGTCTGCTGCATATAAAGCAACACCTGCATTTAAATACACGATTTCTTGGGCCGATTGATTCGCTTTACCTTGAAAGACTTCTAACATCAGATCGGCACTTTCCTTTGGATTTTGTACTTGAATCTCTTCTAATTTACCCCTTCGCAAACCAAAATCCTCTGGACGTATCTGATACCGGCTTAACTGACCGTCTTTAATTTCGACTACATCTGTGTGTGTGGTAATGGAGCATTCGTCAAGCCCTTCTCCTCCAGAGACAACTAAGGAATGCTTCGTACCTAAACGCTTGAGGGCAGTAGCAACTTTTTCGATCATCGTTCCATCATAAACACCTAAGAGTTGATGCTTGGCTCCTGCAGGATTTGTTAAAGGGCCTAACATATTAAAAATCGTCCGGAATCCTAATTCTTTTCGAGGCGTTACCGCGTGCTTCATCGATTCGTGATACAGTGGTGCAAACAAAAAACATAAAGAGTGTGTTTGTAATGCTTGAGCCGCTTGTTCTGGTGTATGTTGAATATTAATAGATAAATATTCTAAAACATCAGCACTACCACTTTTAGAAGAAACCGCACGATTTCCATGCTTAGCGACCTTCACCCCGAGTGCCGCTAAACAAATGCCAACCGTTGTAGAGATATTAAATGTTCTTAAAGAGTCTCCACCTGTTCCACATGTATCTAATAATGCCTCATTTTCATAAGGTATTTTCATGGAGTGCTGGCGCATGGCTTTAGCAAATCCAGTAATTTCATCAACCGTTTCACCACGAAACCTCATAATGGTGACAAAACTTGCAATTTGTGAAGGGGTTGCTAAGCCATTCATAATATCATGCATAACCGACTCAGCTTGTTCCTCGGTTAAAGTAACCCCTTGTAGGCACAACTCTAAATGATCTTTTAACATATTATTTAACCTCCTCGAGTCCAAACATTTCCTCCGCCATTTGAACCGCCCTAATTAAGGCCTTCGCTTTATTTTGTGTTTCTTCATATTCTTTTTCAGGGTTAGAATCTGCCACGATGCCTGCTCCAGCTTGAATGGAGGCCTTTCCTTCTTGTAATACAAGTGTACGAATCGCAATACATGAGTCAATATTGCCATCAAAACCTAAATATCCGATCGCACCTGCATAAATTCCCCTTCTAGTTGGTTCGAGCTCTTTTAATATTTGCATCGCTCTAATTTTCGGTGCCCCTGATACGGTTCCAGCTGGAAAAGAGGCCATTAAAGCTTCTAAAGGTTTAACGTCTTCACGTAGCTGACCACATACTTTAGAAATTATATGCATCACATGGGAAAAACGAGCTATTTCTAACAAAGTAGGAATTTGTACGGAACCATACTTAGCAATACGACCTATATCATTCCTAGCTAAGTCCACTAACATATAGTGCTCTGCTCGTTCCTTTTCATCGGTTAATAAATCATCTGATAACTTTTGATCTTCTTCAAGGCTGTTCCCTCTTTTGCGTGTTCCGGCGATCGGGTGTATCTCCACATGTTGATCCTGCACTTGTACAAGTCTTTCTGGCGAACTACCTATGATCTCTAATCCATCAAGCTTTAGGTAGAATAAATAGGGAGATGGATTTACCTTTCGTAAAACACGATAAATCTCAATACCCGAACTTTTCACGTCCATCGAAAAACGTTGTGATAAGACCGCTTGAAAAATATCTCCGGCTCGAATGTACTCTTTTATTTTCAAAATATCCGCGATAAATTGATCTTTTTGATAATTAGAATCGACCTGTTCAAAACTCACTTCACGCTCAAAGGTTGGCGTTGGCTTTAAGGTTAACGGGCGAGCAGGTTCTTCTATTTTTTTTATCACTCGATTGACTTGTTCCACACTCTGAAAATATTGTTCTTGTAGCTTTTTGTTGTCATCAATTCGCTGATGAAAAATAATTGTTAACTCATTCTCTTGGTGATTAAAAGCGATAAGCGTTTCACAAATCAGAAACTGATAATAATTGGTATGACGGTGATAACAGGTTTCTAGACTCGGTTCGATTGTTTCAATCGCGTCATAACTCATATAACCAACAGCTCCACCTTTAAAAGGTAGGTCAAGCTCTGACGGGGCTACATGAAGATAGGCCATCGTTTTTTCATAAAGCTCAATAAAACTAGCCGCTTCTAAAAGCGTCTCCTCACATTTATTTCTAGTCACAAATGAGCCTGATATTTCTTTCATTTCATATAGAGGATTTAAACCAATAAACGAATAATTTGACCATAGCGAGGCCTCATCATGGCTCTCTAACAAAAAATGTGCTTCGTCTTGTAATTGATGGAACATTTGAATGGGGGTTAAACTATCCGCGAAAAGCTTAGCCGCTACCGGGATCGTTTGATACGTTTGGGCCAGTGCTGAAAAACTGGCAAAAGAGGTCTTTATCAACTTGATCACTCCTATTCATATAGAGGAGGATCAATTAAGGAGGCTAAAAATATAAAAAACCCTATGACCAAATAGGCATAGGGTGTATATGTGTACAACCTTTGCTCAGCTCTGCTCTCCTTAACTAATCTCATACTCTTCTCTTCTCAACTCAATCAACTAAAAAATCTCTAAATAAAAACTTACTCGCTAAACTTGTTGTTACTTCTCGACTATTTCTCAACTTAAAACTATAACTTATTCATTAGTTTATACTTTCTCACCTTTATCCGTCAAGACTAAATCTGGCCTAAGTTGAATGGCCTCATTCAGATAGACATGATGGATTAGTTCTTGACTGACATCCGTATTTACGGTCATCATTACACGGATACAGCGACTAAGACTGCCGGGAACATCAATCTCTCTTGCACACATGACGGGAACAAAATCATAACCACTAAACCGTCGTAATGCTTTTGCAGGAAATGCTGCTTTTAAATCATCTGTGACCGTTATAAGAACTTGAGCGACATCACAAGCCTTTACTTGATTATTTCGAATCATTTCAGCAAGCATTTCTTCTGTTGCTGCTAGAATTAAATCCTCTTGATCTTTTTCTACTGTTGTTGCACCTCTGATTCCTCTCACCATGCTACTCACTCCCTGAGCATTTTTTCTAGCATTTTGATTATTTTTTCATCCTCGATTTCTTCAACCGTTACTTCCCCTATTCCTTTGAGAAGAACCATTCGAATGATACCATTATCTGTTTTTTTATCTTTACGCATCGTATTCATTAAAGATGGCACATGTAAACCTGCTGGTATTTTCGTTTCATAACCTAAGAGCTGTAACCATTGTATGAAACCTTCTATATCTAGGTTCGTTCGAAATCTCTCTTCACTCATTTTCAGAGCAAAAATAATTCCGATTGCTACAGCTTCACCATGCGTAACCTTACCGTAACCTAACTCTTTTTCTATAGCGTGACCTAATGTATGCCCTAAATTAAGATATGCACGCACACCCGCTTCTTTTTCATCACTTGCAACAATTTTCGCTTTTATAGAAATCGAGCGTTCAAGCATCTCTTCGATAAAAGCGAGTGGAAGCTCAGAGAGATTAGAAACATGCTGCTTCAGCCACTGATAGAAATTCTTATCTACAATTAACCCATGCTTAAAAACTTCAGCAAAGCCTGAACGCCATTCTTTTTCTGGTAATGTTTGTAGGAATTTCGGATCATAGAGAACGGCTTCCGGTTGATGAAAGGCACCGATCATATTTTTCCCGAGCGGATGATTAATCGCAACTTTTCCACCTACAGAGCTATCTTGTGCTAACAATGTTGTAGGAATTTGTATGAAACGGATACCACGCAAATAGGTTGCTGCGACAAACCCGGCAATATCACCAACAACTCCACCGCCTAAAGCAATAATTAAAGCGTGTCGGTCTAACTGATTTTCTAACGCGATGGTTAGCAGTCTCTCGTACTCTTGAAATGATTTGGAGTGTTCTCCCGCTTCAATTACAGCCTCTACTAGCCGATAATGAGTGTTCAAGGACTGTTTAATTTTATTTAAATATAAAGGTGCCACCGTTGAATCCGTAATCACGTAAATCGCTGTCGGCTGCTTAGCGAAGGTTCGTACATAAGATAAAACTTCTTCAGAAATGTCTGCTTGTATATAAACAGAATAATCTTTAGAAAATGTCTTAACTTGTACGGTACTCATTAAAAACGCCTCGCTTCTTCATGATGGCGCTCAATATTTTGACCAATCTTTTCAATTTGGTCACTTCCGAAGTTTTCTAAAAGTGCCTTCGCAATCTCCCAAGCAACGACGGCCTCAGCAACGACAGAAGCCGCTGGAACAGCACAGCTATCGGAACGCTCTATACTTGCTGTAAATGGCTCTTTTGTTTCAATATCAACACTTTGTAGTGGCTTATAAAGAGTGGGTATAGGTTTCATAACACCTCTTACCACAATCGGCATACCATTGGTCATTCCACCTTCAAAGCCGCCTAGGTTATTTGTTTTCCTAGAATAGCCTTTTTCCTCATCCCAAATAATTTCATCATGCACTTCACTACCTGGTCTCCGTGCAGCTTCAAAGCCGATACCAATTTCAACTCCTTTAAATGCATTAATACTCATGACCGCACCCGCTAATTTTGCATCTAATTTACGGTCATATTGTACGTGGCTCCCAAGTCCAATTGGAACACCTTCAATAACAACTTCTACGATCCCACCTATCGAATCTCCCGCTTTTTTCGCTGCATCAATGGCCTCGATCATTTGCTCGGATGCCGCTTCATCCAAGCAACGAACTTGTGAAGCTTCTGAACGTTTTTGGAGGTCTTCCATTGATTGATAATCCGTATGTACAGCTTTTACACCACCAATTTCCAGCACATGTCCTCCAACTTGTATACCAAAAGTAGAGAGAATTTTCTTCGCAACAGCACCAGCAGCAACTCGTACCGTTGTTTCACGGGCAGATGAACGCTCTAATACGTTTCGCATATCTCGGTGTCCATATTTAATTGCACCGTTTAGATCGGCATGACCTGGACGTGGTCTAGAAATTTTTCTTTTTATTTCTTTTTCTTCTTCTTCACTAATTGGTTCTGCCCCCATCACTTTTGTCCAATGAGTCCAATCTTTATTTTCTACAATTAAAGCAATCGGTGCTCCAGTCGTTTTACCGTGCCTGACTCCACTCGTAATTCTGACTTGGTCTTTTTCAATTTGCATACGACGACCACGTCCATATCCACCTTGTCTTCGTGTTAACTCTTTATTAATGTCTTCAGCTAATAATTCAAGCTGTGCCGGTACCCCTTCAATAATCGTTGTTAATTCGGGACCATGCGACTCTCCAGCTGTTAAATATCTCATATGCTCCTCCTTCACCCAACAATACTCTTTATCGCTTTTATGCGTTAAATTATACCATATTCTCATTCGTATGTGTGAGTATTTTCAGACTTTCTTCATTTGATTATTATGACATTCTATCAAAAAAACGATCGTTCGTCTAAAGTATATTCTATTTTTTCTGACAAGCACTTTATAATTTGCGGTAGAAAAAAGTTTCATCCGCCTCTAAACCATATTGTTTGGCTTGGAAAATTTGCTCCGTGCTCCCAACAAAAAGAATGCCACCTGGCCTTAGTGCTTCAGCAAATTTCTGATAAAGTGTATGCTTCGCTTCTTCAGTAAAGTAAATCATAACATTTCTGCAGACGATTAAATCATACTGCTTATCAAAACGATCAGATAGTAAGTTTTGTTTTTCAAATCGAATATACGCTTGTAGCTTCGGGTCTACTTGATATCCCCATTCTGTTTGTTTGAAATACCTTTTTTGTTTTTCTATAGGCACTTCTTTAATAGCTCGTTCTAGATAAATACCTGTTTTGGCTCTTACTAAGATTTGTTCATCTAAATCTGTAGCAAGGATTGCTTGTGGTTGAAGTGGCATTAAATCAGATAAAATCATCGCCAAGGTATAAGCTTCTTCTCCTGATGAACATGCGGCACTCCAAACTTTTAATGGGCGATTCTTTTCAATTAGTTGTGGTAATATTTTTGTTTCTAAGACATGCCAGCGTCCTTGGTTCCGATAAAACTCGGAGACATTAATCGTCATTCTTTCTAAAAATTCAGTTAGTAAGGTAGGTGTTGTCTTTAAATGTTGAAAGTAGAGGTGAAAATTAGTAAAGCCGTGTTTGTTACGTAATGTTGTGAGTCTGCGTTTCATTTGTGTTTCTTTATATAATCCGAGGTTAATACCTGTTAGCTTATGTATGTGGCTGATAAACTCTTGATAATCTTTATCCATTTCTTTCTCCCCTTTTGTTATCTTTATAATCATAATGGAAGATGAGCAAATTGACTACAAAGAATCGGAGGTTATTTTGTTTTTTATATGAAAGTGGACTTGGGGGCGATAGGTTGTGCCTTGACGTTAGCTAGTCATCCATCTTGCGATAGACGACCTTAACAGGTCACTGCTCCCATTTTGTTCGTGCGACTTCTCATGATGATGGAGTTGTAACGAGCCAACTGTTTAAGAAGTCGCTACTACTTTTATCTTTGTTGGTGGCGAAGTGACACCGCTTCGCCATGAGCGTTTTGTTATGAAAGTTAGTGCGAACACGGAGCGTTACTCGTCACTTCCGAAAATCATGCCCCGAGACAATCACGTGGTGCTGGGCTACGCAGTTGGATTTCAACTCTGCCACTTCGTCTCACAGGAGTCTCCGCATGACTCGAAAGCTAGGTACTGCTCATTCTCAAGTATAAATTGCATGCATAAAAGAAATAACAACAAAAACATATTGGATGAAGAGCCACCAGTAAAGAGCTATACCACACTTTCAATCGGGGAGTGCTTGTGGCCGTCTCATATATAGTTGCTAACTGTTTGTATGCTTGGTTTTCTTCTAGATATTCGTCATTCAGTTTGCCTTATTAGTGATTTAGTAAAGTATATAAAAAACGTGATGGCATCTTTTTTGGGAGATGTCCATCACGTTTATGTATCATTGAAATTATACCCAAGTATTTACGGCTTTTTCATATTCGCATAATTCTTCTTGAGTGAAGAAGATGCCAATTTCACGTTCAGCACTTTCAGGTGAATCTGAACCATGAATTACATTCATTGATAGTTGAGCAGCGAAATCACCACGAATTGTTCCTGGTTCAGAATCCGCAGGGTTTGTTGCTCCCATCATTTTACGAGCTGTTTTGATTACATTTTCACCTTGCCATACCATAGCAAAAACTGGACCTGAAGTGATGAAATCTACTAATTCACCAAAGAAAGGACGCTCACTATGTTCAGCATAGTGTTTTTTTGCTGTTTCTTCTGTAATGTGCATTAATTTTGCTCCAACTAATTGGAAGCCTTTCTTTTCAAATCTTGAGACAATTTCGCCTACAAGATTACGTTGAACACCATCTGGTTTTACCATTAAATATGTACGTTCCATCATTTTGACCTCGCTTTCAAATATAACAAATCACAACAAACTTAGTATATCAAAAAAATAAAACGCTCTCAATCTATTTTTTACCATTTGTCCGATTGTTTTGATTGCTCTTATTTTGTATGAAAGTTGCTTAAAGCTCATGTGTTCTTCTTCGAAGGTCGCTACGGGAATGGGGGCACGCTTTCCGCACGGGTGCTGAGCTAACTGGCTTTGCCAGTGGATCTCAGCCTGCCCTTTCATCCTGCAGGAGTCGGCTTCCCCATTCCCTCCGCTTTAGGTTCGTGCAGGCTTCTTGATTCGTACACTTCTCTTACAAAATGAATGAAAAATAATAAAAGCTAACAAATAAAGAAACATAGGCATATGAACAAAATGCCACTAGTTGAAGGCTAACGCCCCTTTCATCTTTGTTGGTGGCGAACTAAACCGAGCTTCGCTATGGGCGTTTTGTATGAAAGTGTAGTAAAGATAATATGTGCATCTTCATGACAACTGGTTAGTAGGCTTCTCATACAAAGTTTCTATAATGATTCAGATGCTACTCATCACTAACAAGCATAAAAGTGCGAATTTGCCTCTTGATTGGTCGCTCTTCTTTCACTTAGGTTTTTATAATTATTCGAACTTTACAACCAGTGGTAACCCAGTGGAGGAAAATATGCAGATACTCCCGTGGGACGTAGTGGCGGGCTGAGATCCATCGGTGGAGCCGATTAGCTCAGTGCCACCCCGCAGGACGCGGAGCATAAATTTCGGTAGCGGCGAGCAACGCAGCAAGTTCGCACCAACTTTCATAATTCAGAAAAACGAGAAGCTGCTAGTAGCCTCTCGTTAGAGTATTTATTAAAATTTCCTTCTTCCGATATAGGTCGCAATTTCGTGTAGGTGGTCTTTTGCTTCAATATTAGGTAATCTTTCTAAGCGCTCAAAAGCTTTTTTCAAATATTGATCACTAATCTTAGTCGCATATTCAATTCCACCGGATTGTTTAATTCTTTCTACAAATTGTTGAAATTGTGCTTTAGAGTGTGAAGGTTGTTTAAAGAAATTCTCTAAATCATCCTTTAACTGAGTATCCTTTTGTAGAGCATATAAAGCAGGTAAGGTTACGTTTCCTTGCCATAAATCTCCACCAGCTGGCTTTCCTAGCTGCTTCTCTGTGCCAACAAAATCTAAGATGTCATCCGTAATTTGATAAGACATTCCTACAAAATAAGCAAACCAGTACAGTTCATTAGCTAATCGGTCATCTGCCTTAGCTGCAAGAGCTCCTAATTGACAACTAATCGCGATCAGAAGGGCTGTCTTTCGTTTAATTCGTCGCAAATAAACTTGAAAGCTTTGCAGCCAATTAAATTGATCACGTATTTGTTCAATTTCCCCTAAACAAATTTCAACCATTGCATGAGATACGATTTGATGAATTCGTGGGTTCTCGAAATAAGCAGCAGTTTCAACTGCTCGTCCAAAAATAAAATCGCCTGTATACATGGCTACTCGATTATCCCATTGAGACTTGACCGTTTTAGTGCCTCGTCGTAACTCCGCATCGTCAATGACATCATCATGAACTAATGAACCCATATGAATTAATTCAAGCGGTACCGCAATATGTTTTAATTGTTCAATATCATAATGACCAAATTTCGCAGAAAGAAGGACAAAAACAGGTCGTATACGTTTTCCACCAGCCTTTAATAAGTGATTAGATGCTTTCTCTAATGTCTTATTATTCGTACCAACTTGTCTTTCTAGTTCCCGCTCTACTGACTTAATATCTTCCTTATAGTTCATATAAATATCCGCTAGGTTCATTGATTTCACCTTACTTCGTCATTTTATCTTTTTTAGGTTGGAAAATGCGTAGGTCATCAACAGGTTTATCGAGAAAACCTAACTGATAGCATAACTGATAATAGTATAACAATCCCTGTTGTTCTTTTTCCGTAAATTCATACGTTAAGCCTTGAAAATATTTTCGCCAAAAGTCTATGCTTCCATCATGCGCTTGTAAAATCGCTTCAATCATCGGCTCAAACTGTGTTTGTTGTGCATATTCTTTACTATAACAAAATTGACGATATAAAAGCTCAATATCTTCAAATTGCTTTTCAATGACTTCATTTCGGACAGCCATAACAGCAAACGTCATAGGTAAACCTGTTTTTTCATACCAAAGTTCCCCTAAA
Source organism: Alkalihalobacillus pseudalcaliphilus (assembly GCF_028610675.1). Lineage (NCBI taxonomy): Bacteria > Bacillati > Bacillota > Bacilli > Caryophanales > Bacillaceae > Alkalihalobacillus > Alkalihalobacillus pseudalcaliphilus. The sequence continues at coordinate 330,141 of NZ_JAQQWS010000001.1, read as the reverse complement.
TCATATTGGTAAATGCCAGGCTCATTACGCCAAGCTGCTTTTATCGCGTCATCCCCAATTAATAAGCATGCCTCGTATTCGCTCAGCATTGTCTCATAATTAGGCTCACACATATCATATTTCATATCAAATTCATAAAAATGAGCAAGGATTACTTTTAATAAATGGATCGTTGTTGCAGAGCTATTCGTCAGAGCTATTTTTGAATGATTTAATTGTTCAATCGGCTTTTTCGAAAAAAGAAACAGAGAACCTACCTCACCCAAACTCGACACCGATAATTGTGGTAATAACGTATAGTCCTCTTGGTTTTGTCCATAAGCAAAACTAGAAATTCCACCAACATCAATTTCTTTACTTTTCATGGCTCGATTTAATTCGGCTGGAACTTGAGGGATAAAAGTAAACCCTTTCTCCATCAACATTTTCCGATCGGTAAAATAGAAAATAGGTAAAATATTCGTATACGAAATTTCGCCAATGCGCACCGTCATTGTTCTCCCCACCTTTTAAACAATTGATGTGGAACTTCTAAACGATCTAACGCTTTACCTACTACAAAACGGACGAGATCATCTAATGATTCAGGTAAATGGTAAAAACCAGGCATCGCAGGTAAAATAGTCGCTCCCATCTTTGTTAACTTTAACATATTTTCCAAATGAATTTGGTGTAAGGGTGTTTCACGAGGGACAATGACAAGCTTTCGTCCTTCTTTTAACATCACATCGGCTGCTCGCTCTAATAAGTTACCTGATGCACCGTGAGCAATTCCAGAAAGTGTTCCCATTGAGCATGGGATAATAATCATACCTTCTGTACGGAAAGAACCACTTGCAATCGATGCCCCAACATCCCATAAATCATGAACTGTCAGATGTTCATATCCTTCATTAAACATATCCTCTAACAAAGCTTCACGATGTTCAGTATTTAATTGTAACTCTTCTTTAAATACCCGCCAACCAGCTTCTGTAATAACTAAGTGGACGGAAAAGGACTGTCTTAATAACTCCTTCACTAACGTCACTCCATATTGTGCACCACTAGCTCCCGTAATCCCGACAGTAAAAATCCTCTTTTGATTCTGAATCATAATAGTAAGACATCCCCAATCGCAAAAACGAACATTTGAATACTTAACACACCGTTCATTGTAAAAAATGCGACATTTAGACGTGACATATCATTCGCAGAGATAATGGAGTGCTCATAAATCATAATAAGACCCGCAATAATGACACCCACTAAATATAACCAACCGAGTGGTGAAAAGAAATATAAAGATAAAAAGGCTAAGAAGCTTAACACATGAAATGCTTTAGCTATCTTTAATGAACGGGCTAAGCCAAATCGGCTTGGTATCGAGAACACTTTATGTTCTTTATCATAATCTAAATCTTGAGTCGCATAAATCACATCAAATCCTGCTGTCCACATCGCTACAGCAACAAACAGTAATAAGGCTTCGACTGTTAATGTACCTGTAGCACCAACCCAGCCACCTAATGGAGCAATCGCAATCGTAACCCCCAATATAACGTGGCATAACCATGTAAATCGTTTCGTGTAAGAATAAATAACTAAGAAAAAGACCGCAACAGGTAGTAAATACACCGCTAACATATTTAATTGAAAAGCTGATACAAACAACAATGCAAATGACGCTATAATAAATACGATTACTTCTAGTTTAGAAATAAGTCCAGCCGGTATCGCTCGTTCTTCTGTTCTAGGATTCATTTTATCGATTTGAGCATCAATCACACGATTTAAAGACATCGCTGCACTTCTCGCTCCAACCATCGCGAGCGTAATCCAAACCCATTGTGATAAAGTAGGTAAGCTACCATTGATAATAGCTCCGCCTAATACAGCACCAAAATAAGCAAATGGCAAAGCAAATAAAGTATGCTCAAACTTTATCATTTCTAAGATGATTTTTATTTTTCTAATCACACTAATTCCCCAATTCTAGTTTTACTTCGTTGGTTTAACTCCTAAATGCATGGCCGCAACTCCACCTGTGAAAGCTTTCACATCAACGGAACCAAATCCAACCTCTTGGAACAAATTCTTAAGTTCTTCCCTACCAGGAAAATGTTGTGTAGACTCATTTAACCAAGAATATTCCTGATAACTTTTCGCAAATAATTTACCAAATAACGGCATGATCTTTCCAAAATAGAAAAAGTAAAGTTGTTTAAACCCTGGAATGGTCGGTTGTGATGTTTCCAAACAAACTACCTGCCCACCTGGCTTTACAACTCGATACATTTCACTAAGAACCTGCTTATAATCAGGAACATTACGTAGGCCAAATCCTATCGTTACATAATCAAATGAATCATCTTCGTAAGGGAGCTCCATGGCATTTCCATGTACTAAACGGACCTGGTCCAATTGGTGATGATCCACCTTCTCTTGACCTACCTTTAACATATTCTGACTAAAGTCTAAACCTTCCACACGCCCTTTTGGACCAACTGCTTGTGCAAGGGCAATGGTCCAATCGCCCGTTCCACAACAAACATCTAGTGCGGATTGACCTTCCTTTACTGCCATACGCTTCATCGTATCTTTTCTCCAAGATTTATGGCGTTGAAAGCTTATGACTGAATTCATGACATCGTATCGTTTATAAATCGTTTCAAATACTTGATGTACACGTTCCTCTTTTGACTGTGTCATTCTCTCACCTTTCTTTCATCGTTCTTAGGTGTCGCTATCTTTAGCATGTTCTCTAATCGTTCGATGATAAACGAATCAAAGCCTTGAATAGTGGAAGCGATTTCGATGACTTTATCTTTAAGCCATTCACACTTTGCCTCTAATTGCTCTTCTTTGTCAAAACGAGCATTCGTCAGAGTTATATTCTTTCCGTTTGTAATACGCTCACTGTTAAGCCTTAATCTTTTCAATAAGAAAAAGTGTCTGAATAATCGTGTCCAATTGTCCTCCTTAAAGTAAGAGGATATATTTTGCAAAAGCTTTGATTCGATAATCATAACTTCATCGATTTGAATAGTTGACTGGTTTAGATTAGATGGATACACATTCATCTTCGACTCATTGATTTCTTGAATTGAACGACTAAATATTCGAATCATTTCCGGGCTTTTTAGCTGGGCAAGTAGATAATAATAGAGGCTACTATAGTAATCACCCGCTAAAACCGTTAGCTGTCGCTCTTTTTTTGCATGCTCTGCCTCAAGTTTCTCTAATGATACCTCTTCATGTACATCTAGAGCAGATTGAAGTAATATGGCAGACAATATAAGAGATTGACTATCTTGACTCGAAAGGTGTTTAGATAACATCGCATAAAGAAATGACACTTTATCCGTATCAATGACGGGACTGTTTATATGTTGCTGTAAATATGTATGTTCAATTAGCTTATAAAATCGACTTGATATTGTCTCTACTTGTATATTTAGCTCTTCTGTACTAACCATTAATAGGCCCCCAAATCACATCACTACATTTTCTATCATCGCGTTAGATACACATTAAACCGCATTCTATTATAGCATAACTTCGTTGCTTGGACTAATTAATTCACTCATTCTTCCTAAAACGATAGAATAGAAAAAAGCAGGGGGATCCCCGCTTCAATCTTCCGTATCAATCGTTCCGTGTATCGTTTGAATAATAGCCTTGCCTCTCACTTTAATAGCTGAAGTATGCTCGGTAAATTGGGCAATCATGACCTCGCCCTTATCTAGCTTCTCGGAATGATGAAAGCGTGTATCAGAGCCTCTTGTTAATCCAATAACATTAACACCATTTTCTTTTGCTTTAATTACAATGCTTTCATTTTGGTTCGCCATTTCTTCGCTCTCCTTCTCTCAACCTACTCAACTTTTGATTAAGCTAATTGCCTCTGCACGTAATGTGGCATCCTCGGCATAACGTCCCCGAACGGCCGTAGTAATGGTTTTTGCACCTGGTTTCTTAACACCACGCATCGTCATACACATATGTTCAGCTTCTACAACAACGATCACACCATGTGCCTCTAATGATTCCACCATTGAATCGGCAATCGTTGCTGTAATGCGTTCTTGTAATTGAGGTCTTTTAGCTACAGCTTCAACCGCTCGAGCTAGTTTACTCAAGCCTGTTACCTTCCCACCTCTAGGTATGTACCCAATATGGGCATGTCCGAAAAATGGAACTAAATGATGTTCACACATCGAAAAGAAAGGAATGTCTTTAACAAGTACTAATTCCTCGTGTTCTTCTCCAAAAACCGTTTGAAAGTGCTCTTTCGGATCTTCATTTAACCCTTGAAAAACTTCTGCGTACATTTTTGCGACTCTTTTTGGTGTATCCTCTAATCCTTCACGACTAGGATCTTCACCGATCGCTTCTAATATCATCGTGACGGCTTGTTTGATTTTCTCATGATCTACTGATTGCAACGTCTTTGCCTCCATTTATCCAGTTCTTGTCATAAAGGATGACATAATTAAATATTAGCATACTTTTTTCAAAAAACGCAAAGAGGAATTCCTTAATTAACGGAATTCCTCTCCATTTAAGCAGGCTTTGCACACTACAATTAAAGAATAATCGCGATTAACCCTCCAGAACCTTCATTAATAATTCGCTCAAGTGTTTCTTTTAATTTGTAACGTGCATTTTCTGGCATTAACGATAATTTAGCTGATATTCCTTCACGAACAATAGAATTAAGGGAACGTCCAAAAATGTCAGAGTTCCAAATTGATAATGGGTTTTCCTCAAAGTCCTGCATCAGATAACGAACTAACTCTTCACTTTGTTTTTCCGTACCAATTATCGGAGCAAATTCTGACTCAACATCGACTTTAATCATATGAATAGATGGTGCAACTGCTTTTAAACGTACACCAAATCGTGCTCCCTGACGAATAATTTCTGGCTCATCTAAGCTCATATCTGACAAGGCAGGCGCTGCAATTCCATAACCCGTTTGTTTGACCATTCTAAGTGCTTCGGAGACTTGATCATATTCGGACTTAGCATGAGCAAATTCTTGCATCAATTGAAGCAGGTGGTCTTTTCCACGAATCTCAACTCCGACAACTTCCTTCAAAACTTGGTCATATAAATCATCCGGGGCATATAAATCAATTTCAGCGATACCGTGGCCCATTTCAATGCCAGCAAGCCTCGCATCATCAATAAATTCGAACTCCGAAAATTGACCAACAACCCGGTCTACATCACGTAATCGTTTTATATCATTAACTGTTTCTCTCACTGATTCTTCATAACTTTGTCTTAACCAATGCTCCTCATGTAAGACCATCACCCAGCTAGGCAAGTTCACATTGACTTCATGTACAGGAAACTCAAATAATACTTCCCTTAATACATTATTAATATCTTGATCGGTCATACTTTCAATACTCATCGAAAGAACCGGAATGTCATGTTCTTCAGCTAATCCACGACGTAATTGTTCTGTATCAGGGTGAAACGGTCTCACACTATTTACAATCATAATAAAAGGCTTACCAACTTCTTTTAATTCTTCTATAACTCTCGTTTCAGATTCAATGTAATCATATCGTGGGATATCTCCTATCGATCCATCCGTTGTGATCACAACACCAAGTGTTGAATGCTCTTGAATGACCTTTCGTGTTCCTATTTCAGCCGCTTCTTGAAACGGAATTGGCTCCTCATACCATGGTGTATTAATCATCCTTGGGCCATTTTCATCTTCATACCCTTTAGCTCCTGGAACCGCATATCCCACACAATCAACGAGCCTAATGTTCACATCAAGTCCATCGTCCACGTGAATCGATACCGCTTGATTTGGAACAAACTTCGGTTCTGTTGTCATGATGGTTTTTCCTGCTGCACTTTGTGGTAGCTCATCCTGTGCTCTTACTTTCTCAGACTCATTAGTAATGTTCGGGAGTACGACGAGCTCCATAAATTTTTTAATAAATGTCGATTTCCCCGTCCTAACTGCCCCTACTACTCCAAGATAGATATCACCGCCTGTTCTTTCGGCAATATCTTTAAAAATATCAATCTTTTCCACTTGATCCCCTCCCGATCATGTAAGGATTTGAAATGTATCGATTCCGTCTAATCTTTGGACACTATCATTCTATGATGTTGTCCTACGAGATATGACAAACGTTTCAATCGAAACATTCATTTACTTTTTGCCGAAAAGGGGATGCCGAAGAATTGGCACAAAAAAGCCCCTTCCAATCCTATATATATCAATTGGTAAGGAGCAATAGACCATTTTTTTAGTCTTTCATAACATGAATTGTTATTCTTTTTTTACTAGTAAGTATTAGCCTCGATTACTCATACTTCCTAAAGCTAGCGTTCTAAGCTCATATCATATTGCGGTTCGCCATTTTCATCTAACGAATATGGAATGGAACGATTCGGTAAAAAATACGTATTTTCTACTAGAATAGAACGAATGTCTTCACCTTCAGAGAAATCGTGTTCAAATTCATTTAAGGCCATATTTAAATCAATCCGATAGTCAATAACAATTTCTCCGCTATTCAGTATTAATAATGGTAAAAACGTATCATAATATGGACTTTGCACATGTGGTTCACTCGTAAATCCTAATTTTTCATAGTCTAGCTTGAATAAACCTTGATCGAGAATTTCTGCAACAGGTGGATACGTATGTTCACGCATATAATCGTTAACTTTCGATTGAAATTCTTGAATTTCTCGCATCGTCCTTAAATCAATAACGCGAGCCTCAATCTCATCCTCGACGTTCCACAGCGCATATTGATAAACGCCTCCATTTTCAAATGCCGTAGCAGGAGCTTGCTGTAAATACCTTGGAACTAGTTGATTAAAATCAATTATATAACGTTGAAATTGTGGGGTTCCTTCGTCAAATGTCCGAATGGGAAGAACCCCACTATCTTCTTGAAACCTTTCTGCAGCCATTCTAACCGCATCAAGTTGATCAGGATAACTTAATTGATTTTCCACTCTATTTTCATCAGGATAAAAACACCCTGTTAGGTATGTAGCTAATATAAGTATACAAGTAAGCATTAAACCTTTTTTCATTTGATCCCGCCTAACTTTATTCCTCAAAATGTTTTAGTCTGCTATCGCAGTTGGTCCACCAAACACAATAATAAAGACGATTAAACCCGATACACATAAACAAATAAAGGAGAAAGTAAGAACTACCTTTTGAATAAAACCTTTTAATTTTGTTCGACTAACTAGAGCTGTCACGACTGATATAAACATAAGTATCATCGCAAAAAAAGAAACATACATATTCAGCATTGCTTGAGACATGCCAAAAAACCTCCTCAATCAAAATATGACCAAATAAATTATAGCATACAAAGAGTCATAAAGATAAACGGAATAAAAGCTTGTCTACCAATAATACGACAATTTTGTGACATGCATAAAGACTTAATGCACAGCAGAAACTATCGACGATATGTACAACTTTTAAACAAAATAAAAAAGTTGAAGAAGCGGGGCACACTTCTTCAACGTAACTAAACCCTTCGAGAATAAAGCCCTATTTATAATGTTCGTTCTTTAAAGTATATGCAACTCCGATGAAGTTGCGTTCAGCATCTGCCTATTAAGAGACACCTATTTTTTATTGAACATTTTTGCAAGAGAAGAGAAATCAGTTGGAACATTATTCTGCAATATCGCTTGCACAAGCTGGTCTTCTTTTTCCTTTGAAACCGGTTTGTTTGCAATTTTAGCAACTTGACTAATTAGCTGCCTAACCGTTGCTTCATCTTGAAGATTTGCATGACTAACTGAATTCGCCAATTTAAATAATTGGTCAGGTCTTACATTCGTTTTCTTTTGGACATTGTCCATAAACGAAGGATCATTCTTTTGAAACATTGCGCGACCTCCTTCATACATAGTGTCAATCCTATCCTATGCAAATATCTAGTGAAGGTGCACATCCTAACTATTTAGTACTCGTTATCTGTTAATGTATAATTAGAAATTGCTTCAACCTCATGCTTTTTGACTCTGCCCATTAACTCCTCAGCCGCTTCTTGTGGCGTTACATTCTCAAATAACACCTTAAATAAAGCAGCTGTGATTGGCATCTCTACATTTAATTTTGTTGCTAATTCATGGGTCGCTTGGGTCGTTCTTACCCCTTCAACAACCATACCCATTTTCTCTAAGACCTCATCTAAGGTCATACCTTGACCTAACATATGACCACAACGCCAATTTCGTGAATGAACACTTGTACATGTCACAATTAAATCACCTAGACCAGACAATCCAGAAAAAGTTAGTGGCTTTGCCCCTAGTGCCACACCTAACCTAGCCATTTCTGCAAGCCCACGTGTCATAATCGCCGCTTTTGTATTATCACCAAAACCTAGTCCATTTGTTAAACCACATGTTAAAGCAATAATGTTTTTAATAGCTCCACCTAACTCAACACCGACTAAGTCTGGATTTGTATATACTCTAAAATTTTGATTAATAAAAAGATCTTGCACTCTTTTGGCCGCTTCAATGTTTAAAGATGAGCTTGTGACTGTTGTCGGCTGTCGTAAGCACACTTCCTCTGCATGACTCGGCCCAGACAAAACAACTATATCTGCTAACTTATTAGAGTCCGCCATTTCTTCAGCGATCATTTCAGAAATACGTTTATGTGTTTGAGGCTCAATCCCTTTACTAGCATGGACGATCGTTGCTTTTGTCGTTAATAGCTCTCTTAACTGTTGAACAGTCGAACGGACGGCTTTCGTTGGAACGACTAAAACGATATCTTCCATACCAGCAACCGCTTCACGTAAATCGGTTGTACCTACAATGGATTTTGGTAATTCAATTTCAGGTAAATATTGTTGATTTGTATGTTTTTCATTGATCTCATCAATCTGTTCCTGCCTTCTTGCCCAAAGCATTACGTCATGACCATTATCTGCTAATACGATGGCTAATGCTGTACCCCAGCTCCCAGCACCAATTACCGCAACTTTTGACATATTGATCATCTCCTCGTTTCATTTCTCTGATGCACTTCATCCACTTCTCAACTTGCTGAACTTTTTTGACCTATCTTACTTTCAGTTCCGTTAAAAATTCGTAAAACATTCGTTCTGTGTCTCCAAACGGAAAGAACAGCAACAACTAAGGTTAAATAAATAAATACGTGAGGATACTCTATATACGGTAACAAAAGAAAGGTCGATACTGGTGTTAAAAGCATGAATAATAAGGATCCTAAGGATACATACCTTGTAAATACAATGCTGATAATCGCAATAATTCCAGCTATTAATGCTGGCCAAAAAACAAGTGTTGCTAACACACCTATCGTGGTTGCCACACCTTTACCACCTTTAAAGCGATAATAAATCGGCCAATTATGGCCTATAATTGCCGCTAAACCAGCTGCCACCGGAAACCATGCTGACCAACCAAGCTCAGTACCAGCTATCCAAAAGCCTAACCATACAACAACTACGCCCTTAAATACATCCAATGCTAAAACAGCTAAGGCTGGCCCTAACCCTAACACTCTTAAAGTATTTGTTGCTCCAGCATTTCCACTTCCATGCTGACGGATATCCACCTTTTTAATCTTTTGCGCAATAATATAACTAAAACTTATTGACCCTAATAAATAACTGATAATAATGAGTAAGACTAATAAGATACCCTCCATATTCTCCCCCAAAATAAGTTAATCGTTCTTTTTACGTGTCAATATTTTGATTGGCGTTCCTTCAAATTCAAATGTGGCACGTAAGCGGTTTTCTAAAAAGCGTTGATAAGAAAAATGCATTAACTCTGGCTCATTGACAAAAAACACAAAAGTTGGCGGCGAAACGGCCACCTGTGTCACATAATTAATTCGTAGACGCTTCCCTTTATCGGTTGGTGTCGGATTCATCGCCACCGCATCCATGACAACATCATTTAACACATGTGTCGGTACTCGAAGTGTGTGATTTTCGGCCACTTCATTTACTTTTGGTAAAACAAATTGTAAGCGTTGCTTCGTTTTTGCAGACAAAAATAACACAGGTGCATAACTTAGGAACAAAAATTCATCTCTAATTTTTTGTTCGAAGTTTTTCATCGTCTTATCATCTTTCACAACGGTATCCCACTTATTAACGACAATAATGACGGCTCTTCCTGCTTCATGCGCATAACCGGCAATTTTTTTATCCTGTTCAATAATTCCTTCTTCTGCATTAATGACAATTAATACAACTTTAGAACGTTCAATTGCTTTAAGCGAGCGTAGAACACTATATTTTTCAGTTGCCTCATACACTTTACCACGCTTACGCATTCCTGCAGTGTCAATCAATACGTATTTCTGATCATCTTTTGTAAAAGGTGTATCGATAGCATCACGTGTCGTTCCAGGAATATTAGAAACAATTACCCGATCTTCCCCGAGTAAAGCATTCACAAGGGATGACTTTCCAACATTCGGACGGCCGATTAAAGAAATACGGATCGTTTCTTCATCGTAAACCTCTTCTTCATCCGGTGGGAAATGCTCAACTACAGCATCTAATAAATCGCCAAGTCCTAATCCATGAGCACCTGAAATAGGGTATGGTTCGCCAATACCTAAAGAGTAAAACTCATATAACTCTTCACGCATTTGCGGGTTATCAATTTTATTAACGCCTAAAATAACTGGTTTTTTTGACCGGAATAACAGCTTCGCAACCTCTTGATCAGCTGCTGTTATCCCTTCTTTACCATTCACAATAAAAATAATTACTTCAGCTTCTTTAATCGCAAGTTCTGCTTGTTCTCTCATTTGCACAAGTAGAGGTTCGTCACCTAGTTCAATACCACCAGTATCAATGAGGTTAAAATCTCGATTTAACCATTCCCCTTTACTATAAAGCCTGTCTCTTGTTACACCAGGCATATCTTCTACAATGGCAATTCTTTCTCCGACAATTCGGTTAAATATCGTTGATTTCCCGACATTCGGACGACCTACAATAGCCACAACTGGCTTCGTCATAGCGTCACGACCTTCCTTTTTAAACTTTACCTTAATACGAATCGTTTCGTAACTCATTCATTCTACTAAAAGTTGCCACACTTGTACACAACATTTATTGAAACGTCATGGAATCCACATGATTGTAGGTAACCTATTGGGCATCGATTTTAATACTTTGCTGTCGTTGTAGCTGTTTGAGTTGTCTTCTTGAAGTAATTAACGGCCAACTTGAAGCAGGAACACTGCTTTGATTTGTTTGTGGTTGGAGCAAACGAAAAGCTGTATCTAATACATATTTTATAAGACCTACTACTAAAAAAGCAATGACAACATATGCGAAAGCATCCCAAAATAACATTCTTCCGATTTCCGCCTTCCCTACTAACCAAAATCGGACAATTCCACTAAAGCATTCTCCCTGAATTAATCCAAGTAAAGCTGCTATGAGCCGATCTTTGATTGTCCCCAAAAGAAAAAAGGCGAAAATAAATGAAATACCAGCTAAATAAATAGGGTGAGCAATAAATAAAACGACAGGGTCATAAATCGTAAAAATATCGAATGCTGTATAAGCACTAGCTAAGAATGTTGTGAGAATAAATAAGTACAGCAACTTCCCCGGCCGATAATGAAAGCACATGTAGGATAAAATTAGTAATCCAAAAATAATCCCCAAACTTATATTCAAGTCGCCCATTTTTACATGCTGTGGCATACAAATAATCACGATGAGAATGGACATCGATAGCCATGTTCGTTGGGTTGTTTTTTTAGATATAAAAGTATAAAAAGCCCAAGCTAACCATGACACCCAATAAAAATAAATTCCTTCCATCATTGAAACACCTTTCTGAACAGCCATTCTATGAATAAATGACTCTCTTATCTGATAGATCCATTATCGACAAAAGTTAGATTTTTTAGTCAGCTTGAAGCGAACTTACGGTGCTCGTTTTGGAAAGGATAATATAGAAACGGGATTGTCCGTTCATTAGCACGAATCCCATGAAAAAACACGTTTCCAATAACTTACGTTACATTTTCTCCATTTTGTATTGGTACTACTCCTCTTTTCTTCAACTCTAGATGCCTTTACTCCACTAGTATTGTTACTAATTCACTTTTCCTATACCTCCGTCACATCCTCCACTAGTGATTTTACTACATCCAAAACTCCCTTAATTCTTAGCAAAAAAGAACGAGAAGCCCTCAATAGCTCTCGTTCTCATTCGTTATTATTTTTATCATGTTCGACTCTTAAGAAAATCATGTAATGGGAAACCACGTTGTTGACTCCAATTTAATGTTTCACCACTAATGGTAATCGGTACTTGTTGAAGCTCTTCTATAGAAGAAACCCCTAAGGCTAGCATGATAAGGCGCATTTCTGCTTTCAGATCCTGAATCTCTTGAATGAGTGCCTCAGGTCCTTCACTCATTAATAATTGCAGGAAACGTCCAGCAAATCCACCTGCCTTTGCTCCAAGAGCCAGACACTTCGCTAAATCACTCGACTGCTGAAGACCACCTGAAGCAATGATTTGACATTTATTCCCGACAGATTGAGCTTCTAGTAATGAACTAGCCGTCGTGATCCCCCAGTCATTAAAGATGTTCAGTTTGCGTGTACGCCGTTTATTTTCTATCTTTGAAAAATTGGTGCCCCCATAACCACCAATGTCAATGATTTGTACACCGACATTAACCAAGGATTCAATGGTTTCACGGCTCATACCGTAGCCTACTTCTTTTATAATAAGTGGTACTTCAACCTTTGTAACCAGTCCCTCAATCCGTTTTAATGTTCCACTAAAATCACGGTCACCTTCTGGCATTACTAATTCTTGAATAACGTTAACATGAATTTGTAAGGCATTAGCTTCAATCATTTCAACCGCTTTTCGAGCTTGATCTACTGTAGCTTCTGCTCCTAAGTTAGCTATCAAAGTCCCATTTGGATATACTTTTCGAACAATACGATAACTTTCCTCTTGACTCGAATCTTTTAGTGCTGCCATTTGTGAACCAACGGCCATGCCGACATTTGTCTCTTTTGCCACATCAGCTAGTTGTTGATTGATATTAACCGTCTTTGTTCCCCCACCACCTGTCATCGCATTGATAAAAATCGGCGAACTTAACAAAAGTTCACCGATTTTTGAGCTCATATCTATTTGTTCTATATTCCCTTCTGGAATGCTATTATGTACGAAGCGAATATCGTCTAAACCATTTGAACGATTATGGCCCATTTCATATGCGTGAAGGAGATGGTCTCGTTTTCTTTTTTCGCGGGACAATCGCCATCACCTCTTTTTACTTTGATTTTAAATTCTTTAATTGATCGCCAATCCTGTCTGCTAAAGAAAAGCCACTAGATTCTTCTTCCTTAAATTGCTCATATTCAGCATAATGATCTTCCTTTGTATCTTCTTCTAATAAAGCACGAATACTAAGGGAGATACGTTTTTCTTCTAAATTAATATCGAGCACTTTCGCCTCAACTTGTTCACCTTCTGTTAAAACTTCTGACGGAGTACCAATATGTCGATTCGCAATTTGAGAAATATGAACAAGACCCTCGACACCATCAGCAACCTCAATAAAGGCACCAAATGATACTAAACGCTTGACAGTTCCATCCACAACATCTCCTTGTGAAATGTTTCCTTTAATATTTTCCCATGGTCCTGGCAAAGTATCTTTGATTGATAGTGAGACTCTTTCACTCTCTGAATCAACAGATAGAACCTTTACTTTAACTTGTTCTCCTTCTTTTACAACTTCAGCAGGTGTTTCTACACGATGGTGTGCCAATTGAGAGATATGAACTAACCCATCAACACCTCCTAGATCAACAAACGCACCAAAACTTGTTAATCGTTGCACAGTACCTTCAATAATTTGTCCAGGAATAATTTCTTGCAAGACTGACTTCTTCTGACTTTCTGCTTCTTCATCAAGAACAGCCCGTTGTGAAAGAATGAGTTTATTATTTTCCTTATCAAGCTCAACCACTTTTAGACGTAGTGTTTCTCCTTTGTACTTAGAAAAATCTTCTACATAATGGCGCTCTACAAGTGAAGCTGGGATAAACCCTCTTACGCCTAAATCAACAACAAGTCCACCTTTTACCACTTCTGCAACAACGGCTTCAATCACATCATCATTAGAATAAATCTCTTGCAATGATTCCCATGCTTTTTCTGATTGAATCGCTCTTTTTGATAAAACTAGTTCATCATCTGTTAACTTTATGACCTTTAATTCTACTTCATCATCAACCGTTAAAACATCTGCCACTTTCTCGATATGCAAACTAGATAATTCACTAATAGGTATGATGCCATCTTGCTTATAACCAACATCCACAAATGCTTGCTTATCTTCAATTTTTGTTACTTTTCCCGTTACGATTGTACCTACTTCAAATGCCTTCATACCAGCTAATTCTTGATTCATTTCGTTGACCATGTCTGCTCCTCCTTCAGTCATAAAACTTTTAATTAATATAATCTTTATGATGAAAACCTTCACAACAATAGTGAAAGGGGTTACCGTGATGTATGTTTAACTAATAACTTTTGGATTTCATTCATGATAATTTCAGTCGCTTGCTCAGCGTTAATCTTTTGTTCCCGATAAGTGGAAAAATCTATTGGTTCTCCATAAACCATTTTAACTGGGTTAAATTTCTTATAAGGACCAATAACAGCACACGGTATAATTACCGCGTCCGATCGTAAAGCAAAAAATCCAGCTCCAGCAAGTCCTTTCCCTAAAGTACCATCTTTACTACGCGTACCTTCTGGGAATAAGCCCAATACTTTTCCGTCACGTAATAATTGAATCGATGTTCGTAACGCTTGTTTATCGCCCATCCCTCTTTTTACTGGAAAAGCACCTAAACTTGTTAAAAGTTTATTTAATAAAGGCTTTTCAAACAACTCCTGCTTGGCCATATAATGAATAGGACGCTTAATATACGCTCCGAGTAAAGGGGGGTCAAAATTGCTAATATGATTGCTACATAATAAAACGCTACCCTCTTTAGGAATATTCTCTTCTCCTTCAATTTTCACTTTGTAAAAAGTAGAAAGTACACAGCGACAAGCAAATTGTCCAAATTGATAAATGCCCATTTACGAAATTCTCGCTTTCGCTAATTCTATAATCGCCTGAACGACTTCTTCTATAGATAAATGCGTTGTATCTAATTCTTCCGCATCCTCGGCTTTACGAAGAGGTGAGACTTCTCTTGTTGAATCAAACTGATCACGCCTTGCTATGTCAGCTTTTAGTTCTTCAAAATCAGAAGGCATCCCTTTTTTCACCTGCTCCTCATGTCTTCTTTGGGCTCGCTCTTCTACAGATGCTGTTAAGAAAACCTTTAATTGAGCATTTGGCAATACATGCGTACCAATATCTCGTCCATCTAGAACGACTTCACCAACCTTTGCCAGTTCTCGTTGACGTTCAACCATTTCTTCCCTAACAGCCTGATGACTCGAAGCTAATGATACATTCTGATTCACTTCATTTGTGCGAATTTTATCGGTTACATCTTCTTGATTAATCAAAACTTTGGATACTTCTTTTTCATTAACAAGCTTAATATTTAATGTATCTAGCAATGTTCTCATTGCGTTTTCATCATGTAAATTAACTCCTTGTTGGAGGGCAGAAAAAGTAAGTGCTCGATACATGGCACCAGTGTCTATGTATAAAAAAGAAAGCTTTTCTGCAACTAATTTGGCGACCGTACTTTTTCCTGCACCTGCAGGTCCATCAATCGCAATGGCTAAACGTTCATTCATTCAATTACACCTCATCCATTTTAAACAAAACAATCTCATAAGCTGCTTTGATTTCACTATTTCTATATTTTATCATATTCTTAAAAGGTGGTCTAACGTATATATTGAAATTACTTGAATCCTTTTACTTATTTTTTTGAATAATGCGTGATATTTAGTAAATTTTTGTATGAAAGTGTACTTAGGAGCGATAGTTTGTGCCTTGAAGTTAGCTGGTCATCTTTGTAGGTGGTCGAGGTAGGTTGGCTTCCTTCATTAAGAAGTTTTACTTTTGACTGACTGGTAGGATACTTTTGCAGGTGTTGGCCACCGTTCTCTACGCTAGGATTCGTACTTTGTTTCTTTTTGGGCAGTGGTGCCGCCATTCTTAGCTCTGTTATTACAGCATGCAAACACCTCAGTTTTTTGGCTAGGTTACTATAATGAAATAAAGCTTGTTGATTTCTCGATTTTAGCCGAGGGGATCAACAAGCTTGTTTTTTTAAACAATTGGTACAAAATTATGATTTATAGTTGTGCATAACTTCTGCTTGTGGCATTCTTTCAACTTTTTCTTCATCACCATTGTCTGCATTGATGAAAATACGGTAAGTTTCATCATTTAATAAAGCATAAAACTCATAACATAAAACTTCTTCACCTAAATCATTTTGAATTAAACCAATTTGATCTTCCATTACTTCTAAATGTTCATTAAGACTTTCCATCGCTTCCTCTTTAGTTAATTTCGGAGAAGCAATCTCTCGTTCTTTATGGTTAATTAAATAGTCTTTCGCTTCGTAACCAATAATATCTCCTTCGTCTAATGCTACCTCGACTACGAGTGAATCTGGATAAATCCGATAATCATCTTGTACGTACACAAAGTCAAGCATAGCGATGGAATCATATTGTTCACTGTTAACAAGTTGCATATTTTCAAATCCTTGTTCTTCTAAATACGCTTGTGCTAACTTTGAAGCCTCATTTAAACTAACATTAACCTCACCGATGTCACGAGCTTGCATAAACCAAATCGGATGCCCTCCGTGTACACTTATGTCCATATAATAGTTTGCTTTATGATGGGGGTCATCAATTGACAATGAATAAGCTTCATATTCTAAGCCATCACCTGACTCTTCGACCAAAAATGTTGCGTTTTCATTAAAATCTAGATACTTAGAAGCAATGTCTTTCGCTTCCTCTTTCGTAATTCGTTTTCCTTTTAGAGCCTTTTTTAATTGACCATTCAAATCCTTCATCGAGGCATTTTCAGGCCCCCATTCCAGCTCGCTATAACCTTCAACAGTTTTATTCATTACTTCAAAATGTGATAAAACGGTATTGTCTTTAGGCTCATATTGGGCAACCATTTCTTTTTCAATATCTAACCAACGATGACCATCAGCTAAGACCTCTGCCTGAGTTTGCCTCATCTCCTGCCTAATATCTTTGGAAACATGATAGAGATTTTCTAAATTCTCATACTCTTTATCCGTTAGAGGCTCATCATCTAAATCCCTTATCGAAGTTCTGTATGCCAATTTGCTTAGATTATATAGAAATTCCTCTGTTTTTCCGATATCCACATTCGTTAAAGGTAATTGACCCATTTCTTCCTGAGCAAGGCTCGTTACTCTCCATACTTCTGCTAAAGATGGGGAAAGTTGATTTCTACTACTCATAGCGAGTGTTGCCCCTAATTGATCTTCGATTTGATCTAAATGATAGGTTAAATCATGAAACGCTCGTTGATAGTTATTTTCCGCTTGCATCGCAACCATGTTTTTTTGTCCTTGTTCTTGAAAAGCCCAATAACCTGTTGCAATCAGTGCCACACTTAGCAAGCCAATAATCACATTTTTTACCATATCGCCACCTCCTACTTTTTAATGACAGAAAATATGTTGTCCAATTTTCTTAATTTGAGGTCTAGACCAAATCCAAGCTGAAGTTGCCGTATCAGGGTTAAAATAATACAATGCATTCCCACTTGGATCCTGTCCGTTTATAGCATCTAATACTGCTTTTCGTGATTGTTCATTAGGGTCAAGCCAAATTTGTCCATCAGCTACTGCTGTAAAAGCACGTGGTTCAAAGATAATATCATAGACTGTATTTGGGAATGATGGACTGTTTAATCTATTTAAAATTACCGCAGCTACGGCTACTTGCCCAATATATGGCTCACCTCTCGCTTCGCCATATACAGCTTGTGCCATGATTCTAATATCATTATCTGAAAAACCAGCAGGTACGTTCGTTGCTTTATCTATTGTCGCTTCATTGTCCTGTTCTGCGGGGGTTCCAGGTGTTGGCGTTTCAGTTTGTCCACCACCAGTACCACCGCGGCCTCCTCCACCATTGGAGCTACCGCTTGGACCACGCTGCTCAGATTTTGGTGTTCCACCGTAGTGAGTAAATTTTCTTCCTTCATTAATAGATTGTTGAACATGTTCTCGATTATAGTTTGTTGAAGCAACGAGTTTGTCTTTCATCGTTGGTCCCACTAAACCATCAATATCTAAACCAAATTCATACTGGAAATTTCGGACGGCCCAATATGTACCCCACCCGAAGACACCGTCAATTTTTCCATTGTAGTAACCGATATACTGTAAACGCGCTTGTAATTCAACGACATCCTCACCCGTTGCTCCATGCTGAATGACTTGTTCAGAGAAAGCATATGTCTTTGTTTCTTCTCCTAAAAGACAGAAACACGCAATGATTGATGAGAACAGTATTAGATTTCTGTAATTGAACAGACGACTCATGTTGTGATATCCTCCTTAGCTGATTGTCTAGGTTAATCATTCATTGATAATACTTTAATGGTAGTGTCTATCATCTTCCTTTTTTTATGCAATCGAAATATAAATTTACAAATTATCTATTATTGTTTTTAGGGTAGAAATAAAGCTTTTGCTAGTGGTGGCTAGTTGTGTGGTACACTAAAACGAGTACTATCCAGATGGTGGGGCTACTTCGAAAGGGGAAAAAACTTAGAACCTTTATTGAATAAAAAGCCCGCAGTAAAAGAGTGAAACAACACTTTGATTGTTGATATTGATGAATTTATTAGCCAGTCATCATGGAAGTTTTTTTGTACGTATACTTCTTGCGACTCCTTATCGTGATAAATTTGAAAAAAATAAAAAGTAACTGAACTATTTAAAAATAGTTCAGTTACTTTTTTCATTTATGCTTAGTTGTGGATAGATCTTTATTTTTAGAACCTTTATTTCATTAGGCTGCTTCTGATCAAAAATAATTAAATTTAAACATGATCCGCTCTATTTCCCCTAAATTACAAAAGGAACTTGCTCATGCAATTTCCTAAAAAATGGTATTTTTCATTCCTGGGGATCCTTTTTTATCGATGTATTCAATTCATTATTTTAAGCCACTATGAGTGATTCCCAGCCTTACATCACATTAAAATACCGTCCCTCCGGATGGGCAAACACCATCGCAGTCACACTTGCTTCTGGTTCCATCATAAACCCTTCCGTTAGTTCAATTCCTATGTCCTCTGGTTGTAAGAGTTTGAAGAGCTTTGCTTGGTCTTCTAGGTCTGGACATGCCGGATAACCGAAGGAGACGCGGACGCCTTGATATTTTGCCGCAAATCGTTGTTCCATTGTAAAGTCAACGGGATCTGGGAAGCCCATCTGATCACGCATTAATTGATGGACACGTTCTGCAAAACCTTCCGCAGTCTCTAATGCTGCCGCTTGTATGAGATGACTTTCTAAATAATCACCCGAATTCTTGGCCCATTCCGCCCATTCACGAACACCTTTACCTGCTGTAACAGCTAAAAATCCAACATAATCAACCTCTTCACTGTTAGAAGGGCGAATATAATCAGCTAAGCAAAAGTAAGGAGCTTTTTGTTGGCGTGGGAATGTAAATGTTTCAATAATTTGTTTGTCTGTTTCATTATTATATATATAAATCGAATCGCCCTCTGATTGAGCGGGGAAAAATTGATACATCCCATTTAACTGAAGTAGTTTTTCTTTTTTAGCTCTAGCCATAAACTGATCGACTCGTTCCTTAAGCTGAAGCGTACGTTCATCTCGTTCAGCTACTAATCGCGAAATATTACCCTTTAGACCAAGATGCCTTCCTAATAACATTTGCTCATTTATATAAGGCTCAATATGGGACAATTGATAGTCACGTAAAATGTGACGTTGTAAGTCTGCCGGCTTATATATAGGAACATCTAATGAAATTTTCGAGCGTTCTGGTAAAATGGCTGTAGTCTGGCGTTGTGGCTTCCGTTCTCGAACTAAGGCTTTTTTGGCACGGCTTTCCTGTAATTCCTCAACCATTACCTCTTGCTCACCTGGCTTCACTAAACGGTTTGCCAACTCTAATCCGTACATCGCATCCTGGGCATACAAAACAAGACCATCATATTCAGCAGCAATTTTTGTATCGGTAAATTTACGAGTCAGTGCAGCTCCGCCAACCAATATAGGGATCGATATATTTTGCTGTTTCAAATCCTGAGCCGTCAACACCATTTGTTGGGCCGATTTAACAAGCAATCCAGATAAGCCAATTGCATGTGGCTTTTCCTTTTTGACTGCTTCAATAATCTCATTAGAAGTAACCTTAATCCCTAAATTAATGATTTTAAAACCATTGTTACTTAAAATGATTTCAACTAGATTTTTACCAATGTCGTGGACATCTCCTTTTACCGTAGCCAATATGATTTTTCCTTTTCCGTTATCGTCCCCTTCTTTTTTCTCCATAAACGGCTCAAGATGGGCAACAGATGCTTTCATCACTTCTGCACTTTGAAGCACTTCAGCTACGATTAATTCATTGTTATTAAAAAGCTTACCCACTTCATCCATACCAGTCATTAAAGGACCGTTAATGATATCTAGAGGATCGTCATATTTTTGCAGTGCTCGATCAAGGTCTACAGCCAAACCCTCTTTAGTCCCTTCTACAATATAAGCAGCCAATCTTTCTTCTAACGAAAGTTGCGAAACCTCTTTTTTCTTTTCTGTTTTTTTACCACGATAAAAAGCAGTAAAAGTCGCTAACGTTTCATCTGTCGTTTCAAATAATAACGCATCAGCCATGTTTTTCTCTTCTTCGGAGATCGAGGCATAGCGCTCTAGTTTCTCGGTATTAACAATGGCATAATCTAAGCCGGCCTGTGTGCAGTGATATAAGTAAACCGCATTTAAAACCTCACGGCCAACCGGTGGTAAGCCAAATGAGACATTTGAAACACCTAGTATCGTTAAACAGTCTGGTAGTGCCTCTTTAATTAACTTAATCCCTTCAACGGTCGCATTAGCTGAACCAATGTATTGTTCATCACCCGTACCAACTGGGAAAACAAGTGGGTCAAAAATGATATCGCGTGGATTCAACCCATACTTGTGAACAAGAAGATTATGCGAGCGTACCGCCACCTCTAGTTTACGTTCAGCCGATACAGCCATCCCCTCTTCATCAATAGTGCCAACAACAACCGCAGCTCCATAATTTTTAATTAAAGGTGCGATTTTTTCGAACCTTTCTTCCCCATCTTCTAGATTAATTGAATTAATAATCGCTTTACCTTGTGAATAGGTTAAGGCTTTCTCGATCACGAATTCATCCGTAGAATCTATCATTAAGGGTACTTTTATCTTATTAATCACGAATTTTAAGAAGTTTTCCATATCCTCTAATTCTTCACGATCAGGGTCGGCTAAGCAAATATCAATTACATGGGCTCCCTTTTTCACTTGAGCTCTGGCAATTTCGGATGCTTCTTCATATTTCTCGTCAGCAATTAATCGTTTGAACTTTCTTGAGCCAATGACATTCGTTCTCTCCCCTACAAATAACGGTCTCATACTGTCATCGTAAAGAAGTGGTTCTATGCCAGCAACGGCGTGTTCATGATATTCCTGCTTCACTCTCGGATCTGCTTCTACGAGCTCTTTTCGTAAGACTTCAATGTGTGCCGGTGTCGTTCCACAACACCCTCCCACCACATTAATCCAGCCTTTTTCTGCAAAAGCCTGTAGTTTTTTTGCTAGTGATAGAGGTGATTCGTGATAATGCCCTTCCTCATCTGGTAAGCCTGCATTAGGATAACAGCTGACATAACCTGTTGCAAGTTCAGATAAAGAACGAATATGGTCTCTCATAAATTCCGGCCCTGTTGCACAGTTTAATCCGACAATAAGTGGGTTCATATGTTCTAATGATAAATAAAAAGCTTCAATATTTTGTCCAGCTAACGTTGTGCCCATTGGCTCAATCGTTCCTGATATCATCAGAGGGAGTTCTAACTCCAGCTCTTTAAAGGCTTTTTGAATCCCTAAATATGCCGCTTTAACATTACGCATATCCTGACTCGTTTCCAATAACAGTAAGTCTGAACCACCACGAATCAAACCACGTGCTTGAATATAATAAGATTCAATTAATTGTCCAAATGTGGTACCACCTGTCACAGATAATGATTTAGTCGTCGGGCCCATCGCCCCGGCAACAAATCGCGGCCAGGAAGGCGATGAATAGTCTGCCGCTGCTTTTTTGGCCAATGTAGCTGATAAATAACTTAGTTCCTCCGCTTCATGACCTAAATCATAATCATCAAGAACTAGATCCGTTGAGCCAAATGAATTCGTTTCGATAATATCAGCACCCGCTTCTAAATAGTCACGATGAATGCTCTCAATCACATGAGGTGCCGTCTTATTTAAATATTCATTACACCCTTCAAACTCTTCCCCGCCAAAATCATCTGCTGTTAAGTTGGCATCCTGCAACATCGTTCCCATTGCACCGTCCATAATGAGAATCCGCTTCTTTAGTTGTTGTTCGATTAATGATTTTGTCATCGTCCATTCTCCTAACCCTACTACATTTTCAGTCTTTATTTAGATTCCTTTAACGAATGATTTCTCTTTTATATAATTTGTTAATTCAATCGTCATTTCATATCGTAGAAATGGTGTGATTAAATAAATACCGTTAAAATATTCTGTCGCTGCATCGATAAGGTTTTTAGCAATATTTATACCTTCTCTCGTAGACTTTTCCTTATCACCGTCACAACTTTTCATCGTTTCGCGAATTGAGTCGGTCAATTTAATGCCGGGTACTTCATTATGCAAAAATTCAGCATTTCTAAAGCCTGTCAATGGCATAATTCCAATATAAATAGGCTGAGTAATATGACTCGTTAAAGATGCGAGCTCGATAATTTGCTGTTCATTATAAATCGGTTGGGTCATAAAATAATCAGCACCACTATCAATTTTTTTCTCCATTCGGGCAACAGCCTTATCCAAATGGCGTACATTCGGATTAAAAGCAGCACCTACCGAAAAGTTTGCTTTTTGACCTAAATCCTTTCCTGAAAAAGAAATGCCCTCATTTAATTGCTTAATCATCGTAATGAGCTGAAATGATGTCATATCATACACAGAAGTAGCACCTGGAAAATCACCAATTTTAGTTGGGTCACCTGTAATCGCTAAAAGATCATGTATTCCTAATGCATGTAGACCCATTAAATGTGATTGAAGCCCGATTA
Organism: Alkalihalobacillus pseudalcaliphilus; assembly: GCF_028610675.1. NCBI lineage: Bacteria > Bacillati > Bacillota > Bacilli > Caryophanales > Bacillaceae > Alkalihalobacillus > Alkalihalobacillus pseudalcaliphilus. Next base: position 306,770 of record NZ_JAQQWS010000001.1, on the reverse strand, counting down.
AGTTTCGATCTCGACACGTGACATGAACGAGTGGTCTCGCTTGATAACGCTCTTTCATTAGAGAACCTAATGCCATGTTGTCAACTCGAGGTGAAGCTAATGAATTATCGGCTAATGTAACAGCATCAACACCCGCATCTGTCAGTGCCTTAGCCCCTGTCAAGAACTTCTCAATCGATAATTTTTTCGGCGGATCAAGCTCGACAATAATGGATGAGCGCTTTTGTACAATATCTGGTAATGTTTCTCTTGCTGGAGGCTCTTCTTTTCGAATCGATACCGGTATCTCTTTCGTCTTTACTCCAATTCTTGCAACAGGTTGATAGCTCTTCGCAATAGCAGCAAAAGCTTGAATTTGTGCCGGCGTTGTCCCACAACACCCTCCGATCAATCGAACCCCCTGTTCAATAAAAGCCCTACCCATTTCGGCGAAATAATCTGAATTCGATTGATAGTAATAACGTCCATCACGAAAATCTGGCAAGCTAGCATTTGGATAAACAGCTAAATAGGCTTGCTCTGAAATAGTCAGTGTTTCAATCGATTTTAACATATGGAATGGTCCCATTCGACAATTCAAACCAACCACATTCGCACCAGCTTCAATTAATTGTTCATAGACTCTATCTAACGTAATTCCACCTTGCATAACACCAACCTCACCAATTGATACGTTGACAATTAAAGCTTGATCGGTTAATTTTCTCGCAAGTTGGGTCGCCATTAAAGCTTCTTCAAAGTCATAAAACGTTTCTAAAAGTAACCCATCGACACCTTCCTTAAGCAATTCATTCATCTGTTCAAAAAAAGCCGACTTAATTTCTGCCAATGTCCATTCTTCCGTTGAATAACGTCTAATCCCACCAACTGTGCCTAAAACATAAATATCCTCGTTGGCTAATGCCGAAGCAATCTGAACTCCAGCTTGATTAATTTCTTTAACTGATTGAGCTAGCCCGTATTTTTCTAGCTTTAATCGATTTGCTGCATAGGTGTTCGTTTGAATAACAGTAGCGCCAGCATCGATATAAGCTTGATGAATATGAGCGACTTTCTCAGGAGCTGAGAGGTTTAACTCTTCAAAACATTGGTCAATCCCTTGCTCATATAATAACGTCCCCATTGCCCCGTCACCGACAAGAATTTCTTTTTCTAACCTCTCGATTAAGTTCAAACGCTCTCCTCCTTCACTAGCTCGGCTGTTTTTGCAAATGCTTGCTCTAAATCATCAATTAAATCCTCATGATGCTCAATTCCTACTGAAAAACGTAAAAGGCGATTACAGACACCATTGGCCACGCGAATCTCTTCCGGAATATCCATATGAGTTTGTGTCGCAGGATACGTCATTAAACTTTCTATACCACCTAAACTTTCTGCAAATGATATCAATTGTAGCTGTTGTAAAAATGGATTGACCATATTTTCATCGAATATTCTGAATGAAAGCATCCCACCTTTACCTGCATAAAGAACGTCTGTTACAAGTTCATGCTGCTCTAGATAACGAACAATCGCTTTTGCATTTTCCTGATGCTTTTGCATTCTTAAAGATAAAGTTTTCATTCCCCGAATAAGTAACCATGAGTCAAACGCTGGTAAGGTGCCGCCGATCCCGTTATGGTAGTAACCAATTTGTTCACATAATTGGTCCCCTTTTGCTACAATGAGTCCAGCAATTAAATCATTATGTCCACCGAGATATTTTGAAGCACTGTGAATGACAACATCAGCACCATCTACTAAAGGTTGCTGTAATAAAGGTGTTAGAAATGTATTATCAACAATTAATAGAAGATTATGTCTTTTCGATATTCGAGCTAGTTCTTGAATTGATACTTCTTGCATCAATGGATTCGTTGGTGTTTCAATAAAAATCGCTTTTGTACTTTCTGTAATCGCATTCTCTACTTGTTCAAATTGTCTTGGGTCTACATATGTAAATCTAATCCCCCATTTTTTCCAACCTTGTTCAAACAATCGATAAGTTCCGCCATACAGATCACTTGAACAAATAATCTCATCACCTTGTTCAAAAAGTGAAAATACCGTCTGGATTGCAGCCATACCAGAGCTACAAGCAAAACCTTTCTCACCTTCTTCTAATAAGGCAATCGAATTTTCTAATACTTCTCTCGTTGGATTCCCTGTACGTGCATAGTCATACCCCGTCGACTCACCAATACCAGTATGTCGATAAGCTGTCGATAAATAAATCGGTGTATTAATAGTCCCTGTTTTATCATCTAATCGATTTCCTATTTGAGCCAATGTTGTTTCTAAATGCTTATTCATACGCTCCCCACTCCTTTTATCGCCATCATTTGTATTTGTGCTAAAACAAAAACACCTTCTTCAAAAATTAAGAAGAAGGTGCAACATTTATCATACAACCCCTTCTTATCTTTCAAGCATAAGCTTGATGGATTTAGCACCTGACCAAATTGGCTGGTTGCTGAGACTTCTTCGGGCCATTCCCTCCATCTCTCTCGATAAGAAAACAAAAATATATTCGATTAAAAAGATAAAAATTGTATTGAACTAAAATTACAATAATTCTAACATAATTGCAAGGGTTTTTTATCTTTATTTTTCGGGGATTGCATCAATGTGTAAATTCGTTTCATTTCCACAAACACAACGCTTAAAACCTGTTTCATACTGTCCTTCCACATTGCGTTTTCCTCGTAGGATAAATTTTTCGCCACATTTCAAGCAACGAATCGTAATTAAGTAACGGTGGTTATCCAACTTTTCTACCTCCCTCTTCAGCTGTCAAACCGACTTGCTAGCTTTACTTTATGTAGGGCAAATAACCATAAGCAAATCATAAATGGTATCACTACAAATAAAAAGTAATGATTGACGAGTCCTGTAATTAAATCATAGACGCTATGTAATGTCACTGGTACGAGCAAGGCTAAAAGCAAATAGGAGTTTTTCCCCTCTGCTTCAGTCTTAGCTTTACCAAAATAATAACCCATTATCACACCAAACAAAGCATGACTTGTAACTGGTAATAACGCTCTACCTATAGCAGTTTCTACCCCAAATGCGACTAAATAAAACACATTCTCAACGGAGGCAAAACCTAAAGCTACGGCAACACCAAAGATAATACCATCATAATGCCTTTTAAACTTTGCATGCTGATAGACAAGAAAAAACAATAAAAACCATTTGAAGAACTCTTCAAAAAAACCGTATAAAATAACAGCTTGTGAGATCGTATCTGTAAATATGCCTTCTACGATAAACGCGTATTGTAAAACCATAATCGGAAAAACTAATATACCACCAGCGATAAAAGAACGCAAAACAAGTCCATTGATTTCATGCGTATACTGGTGCCTCAAATAAAAATAGGATAGTAAGGCCATACCTGGAGCAATGGCCGCGGTTAGCACTGCAAACAAATTCGGTCCGACCCTTCTTTTAGGAAACTTAATAAAATTGATAGGCACTATCTCATAATATCGTTATAATAATATCGTAACACGTGGTGTAATGAAAAAACAGAGGTGATAGCGATGAATAAAATCTTGATCGTTCATACAGGTGGTACGATTGCCATGCAAGAAGATGCACAAGGCTCAGTAAAGCCTTTTGAGATAAATCCATTATATTCCACAGTTGACTCTCTCGCAAGTGAAGCGTTGCTCGTGAATGATGAATTTATGAATATTCCTTCTCCACATATGACGCCTTCGATCATGCTAGATTTAGCAAATCGAATTAAAACAAGAGTGCTGCAAGAGCATTTTAATGGTGTTGTGATAACCCATGGAACAGATACACTAGAAGAGACTGCTTATTTCTTGGATTTACTTTTTGATTGGGAGATTCCGATTGTTGTTACAGGTGCGATGCGTTCTAGTAACGAATTAGGTTCAGATGGTCCTCATAACTTAATTTCTGCCATTAAAGTAGCTTCTTGTGAAGCGGCTCGTTCTCAAGGAGTTTTAGTTGTTTTTAATGACGAAATACATAGTGCTAAAAATGTCACAAAAACACATTCAAGTAATATTGCGACTTTTCAAAGTCCACAATACGGTCCGATTGGAATTATTACGAAGCAAAATGTTAATTTCCACCACACTTTAGCTAACCGTGAAAGTTTTAAAATCAATCAGCTGACAAAAAAAGTAGTTTTGTTAAAGGTTTACGCGGGAATGGAGCCCGAAATTCTCGATGCTTTACTTGCAAGGAAAGTGGATGGTTTTGTGATTGAAGCGTTCGGACAAGGCAATGTGCCTCCACTGATTGTAGCGAAGCTTGAGGAGGCTTTAAGTAGGCAGATACCTATTGTTTTAGTATCGAGATGTTTTAGTGGGATTGTACAGGATGTTTATGGCTATGAGGGTGGCGGACGCCGTTTAAAGGAATTAGGTGTTATCTTCACGAATGGCCTAAATGGTCAAAAAGCCCGTCTGAAACTACTCGTCGCTCTTGAATTAACGAATGACCCTAATGAATTACAGGAGTTATTTTTGAAGTAATCTGCAACTTTCAAACCCCTTGACTGCAAGGGGTTTTTGTATGAAAGTTACATGGGTGGTGCACATTTCTCGAGATAACTTGACCTTTCAAAGTCTTTGTTTTTGGTCCATTTTTGAAAATCGAAATGACCTCACCAGTCGAATGAATTCGTCTGAAGGTTCATTTCGATTTTCAAAACTTCACGCAGTCGCGTGAAGTAGCCAAGCAAGCTTGGCTAACAGTCCAAAAACACTTGGATTTTAGATGCTAATCCTGATGAGTTACTACTCTCTCTTTTTTTTTGGTGGTGGCTGTTTGTGCGGTGCGCTGAATCTTTTTAGGAAAGCTCTTGCGAGTTCCTCCCTAAAAAGCGGTGGGGTTACGGCAAAATATGAGAATCCTCAAAACTTTTTATGAATGAAAAGCCACCAGTTACAGAACAAAATACCATTTTCACGTTTGCTCGGTTTTTTTTCTGCTTTTCCGGTTCGTAATTCCGCGTTTGCTCGGGCTTCGCTCGTATGTTAATTCGAACGTTCTCTGCTGAGAATAGCTTGGGCGATTCTTTCACCGTGGAAGCGTCCGTTTTCAATGAAGATTTCATTAGCATTATTTCCAGCAGCGATTACTCCTGCAATATAAAGTCCTTCTATATTTGTTTCCATTGATTCGTCGAGAAAAAGAGGTCTTCCAGTACTTGAATCAACCGTTACACCAGCAGCTTTTAAGAATGAATGATCAGGATGATATCCTGTCATCGCAAAAACAAAGTCAGCGTTAACCTTTTTCTCAACTCCATTGATTTGATAAATGACTTCTTTCTCTTTAATTTCAACCACTTCTGCTTGAAAGAAATGGTCGATTTTTTTATGTCTAACTAAAGCGTCATATTCAGGTAAAATCCAAGGTTTGACACTTGATGAATAGTCAGAGCCACGATAAAGAACGGTCACTTTTGCACCAGCTTTTTCTAATTCTAAAGTCGCATCGACTGCTGAATTTTTTCCACCTATTACAACAACCTCTTTATTAAAAAAAGGATGTGCTTCTTTAAAATAATGAAAGACATGAGGTAAATCCTCTCCAGGGACCTTCAAAAAGTTTGGTGAATCATAATAACCGGTTGCGATAATGACATGGCTTGCTTCATACGTTTGTTTATCTGTTAGCAGCTTAAATCCTTGTTCTTGTTTTTGTACCGACTGAACCATCTCATACGTATGAATTCGTATTTGCTTGCGTTTGACGACTTCACGATAATAAGCAAGTGCTTGATTACGCTTTGGTTTTCGTTCTTCAATGACAAAAGCCACCCCACCAATTTCTAATTTTTCACTTGTGCTAAAAAACGTCTGATGGGTCGGATATTGATAAATGGCATGAACAATATTACCTTTTTCAATGACCAGAGGATCAAACCCTGCCTCTTGACAAGCGATGGCAGCTGCTAATCCACACGGACCCGCACCAATAATAACGATTTTCTCTTTATTCATGAATTCCACTCCCACTTACATTTCGACTATTTACCTTTATTTAACGATAATTGAATCAATTCTTCTATCATTTCATCATACTCTAAACCAACTTCTCTCGCTGCATCTGGATAAAGACTCGTTGGAGTCATCCCTGGTAATGTATTCACCTCAAGAATAACAGGGTCTCCCGTTTCCGGCACAATAAAGTCTACACGAGAATAGACTTCACACCCTAATACTTGATGAGCATAGACGGCATGCTCTTGTACGTAGTCCATTTGTGCTGTTGATAACCTAGCTGGCACAATATGTTCACTCATACCTTGTGAATATTTAGATTCATAATCATAATGTTTATTTTTAGGAACAATTTCAACGACAGGCAGGCTTTTTTCAGAGCCTTTATTCCCGAGCACAGCAACCGTTACTTCTGTTCCCTTAATGTATTCCTCTAATAATATCGTCTCATCAAACTGCAGAGCTTGCAAAATCCCATTCATTAATTCTTCGTGATTTTCTGCAATCGTTAAGCCAATGGTTGAACCTTCTTGATTCGGTTTAACAACTACTGGAAATGCTAATTCACAAACAAATGTCTGCTCTGAGAATTGATGCTTATATAATACTTGTTCCTTGGCAACTCTTGTATTCATGAGTTCAAAGAAACGTTTTGACTTTGCTTTATCAATCGCAAGCCCAGAAGCTTGCGAGCCAGAACCTACATAAGGAATGGCTAACATATCTAATAACGCTTGAACTTTACCATCTTCACCAAAACGTCCATGTAATCCGATATACACGACATCTACTTGCAAGGAAATGATTTCTTCTAATTTTTTCGGGTCAAAATCAATACCGATGACCTCATGTCCTTTATTTTTTAACGCTTGAATAATCCCTTTTCCTGATGAAAGTGAAACCTCTCGCTCTGCTGAAACTCCTCCATATAATACGGCTATTTTCATTGATGACTCACTCCTAAGTTTAGTATGTATTGTAGTGTATTCGTCCAAATGAATCTGGTCACATATGTACTCGCCTCATTAGTTTAACAAAAAAACGTCAAAAAAACAGTCTTTGAACATCGTAGGCATTCAAGGATAACGTTTTCTTCACAAAAAAAATTGATGACAAGTTTTGCCACCAACTTCTTACTTCTGCATAAATATTCGGTAAAGCTTGTATACTGCTTCAAATTCAATAAGCTCCTTACCATATTCTCGGATCCGATAAATGGATGCCGTTGAAGAATTTCCATATTCAGATAATAAAGCAATAAATGCCTCTTCATTTAAATGATTAATATCAAATTCTTCGAATTGAAGGTAATAACGATTTTCAAAAAGATATAAAGCTCCACCGATAACGCCAAAATCAAATAAGCGACCAGAAAGCTGAATCACATCCTCAAATTCTTTAAATTCATAAAGGATATCTTCACTTTCATCTAAAGTGACCTGCATTTCTATATACCCTTCTTCAAATGCGTCTAAATCAAATTCTTCATCAACATCACCTTTTGTCACGATAATGACCATACCTTGTGCAGGCATTGCAAAAACTTCTACAGCTATAGGACCATCTATTTTAAAACCGAGCTCATCATCGGCTTCCATCATCATATCACGAAATAAATCATGTACTTTCGGGACATCTTGCCATAAGTCTTCTTTAGTGATGCCACGTTCATTCATATCGTCAAAGGTTAAGAATGCTTTAAATTTATTGATATCTAAACGTTCTAAACGCACACACATGGCCCTCCTTCTACAATGAAAATAAAAGTATCCCATAAAAGATCTCTTACCATACGGTATGTAAAGAGCAATCATATGGTTCTAGTTCAATCCCCATGTACAAACCTAAATATTCGAGATTATATCTTTCGCCCAATTTTCCCAGCTGATTTGACTTGTATCAAGTTGCTTTGATTTCCACTTTAATTCTTTGCCCGTAAAAAAGGTATCGTGATAAGAACCTATTGGCTTGTCCTCAACATTATTATGTTCAACGATATATATATAATCCGCTTCTGACGTCACGATAAATGCAGGTTGAACCTGGTCAGTTACATGTATAAGATCCTTTTCACTCATGCTTGCACCTAGATTAATAACCTTAAACCCTTTTCGCCTTAAAAACAAGATAAAACATACAAGCGCTAATTCATTGGGGTTCTTCTCAGCTGAAACAGCTAAAATCTTTGGATGTGGACCTTCTTTTGGCGAGCGGTCGTATATTTGACTCATTTTCATGGTCAAGAACGTTTCCACGAAATGAAATTGGGCATTTCCTACCTCATCGTTATTTTTCATTTGATGAACACGATGATAAACCGTTAATACAAGATCTTGAATGACATGCTCTATTGAAAATAGACTAAAAGCCATCTCTAGTTTCTGTTCAGCTTCTCTCTCATCAAAAATAAGCAGAGCGTTCAAGCAATCATTCACCAGCTTCTCATTAGGATTAGATAACTGACCACTTCTAACTTCTGATATACGTCCTTCATTTGTCAGCCACTCCACAGCCTGTCCTATCGTTAGGCCATGCTGCATTTTCTCAATAAGCCATTGAATAGTCCTGATCTGTTCATCCGTATAAACTCGATGGCCAGCTTGATTTCGAAGCGGTTCAATAAATTGATACCTTCGCTCCCAAGCCCGCAATGTCCCCGGTTGAATGCCCACTATTTTAGCCACTGCTTTTATATTGTACTTTGCTTCCTTTGTAGACATCTCTACTCCCCTTATCAAGTCACATACCATCTCCACACCTACTAGTAAAACATCAATTTGATGAAGAGTTTCTTAATTGAATGAGATGTGTTTCACTTTTGGCACCTAGTCTTAATGGCAATAAAGACGTACCATAACCATTACTAATTAATGTCGTTAACTGCTTCTTTTGTGTAAGAGAGCCAAGGTCCTCGAGTCCCCATCCGAACAAACGAATTTGTCCTCCATGTGTATGCCCAGCTAACAGTAAAGAAAAAGGGTGTTCTTCCGGTAAATATTCACGGACTAACGGGAAATGACTGACTAAAATAGTGAATGGACTTTCCACTTTTTTATAAAAAGAATAATGATCAAGTGGCTTATCTAACGCCTTAACCCCTACTATTTGTATTCGTTCATCCTCTTGATTTAAATCAATGACCTCATTTTCTAACATATGAACATGATATTTATCAAAAAGTGCAACCAACTTCTCTTGATCGGCTTCAACATCATTATTTCCCCAGACAAAATAGACATCTGCTAATTGGGTAAGCTTTTGCAGGTTGGCTTCAACCTTTTGTAATGGGACCGTACGCTCGGTAAAATCGCCCCCTATAATCACCGCATCACAATGACCGATGGAACTGAGCAATGAATTACTTATAGAACGACGATGAACATCACTAATAAAAAACAAACGATAACCGTCAAAAGCCTTCGGTAACGTTGGAAAATCCAAAGTATGGTGCAACAGTCGATTTCTGTTCGCTTCTAAATACATGTAAGAGAATGTCGCGATGGCCCCTATTGTTAAAAATGATGTCATTATTTTTTTCATAAAATGCTCCTCCAACTAGTATGACTCTTCCCATCTCATTGAATGGATCATAGCTATGCTTTTTTCGAGTTGTTCCTCCTGTTTTCCTGCATGAACCTCTACAGTATAAACAAAATAACCAAGTTCTCGTTGTTCAACCCAAATATAAATCGTTTCATCCACATTACCTGTTTGCTTGACTCCCATTAATTCACGTGGCAGTTCAGGCACATGAATATCTAACTCTTCACCTGGTAATTGTTCTACAAAATCGTTTATGTCAGCTTGATTTTCATAATGAGCGATCGTCATTAGTTCCACTGATTCAGATTCATCATAAAAAATGATTTCCTGACTCTTTTCTCGATAAGAAATGTGGTTTGGAACTTCGATACTAAAACTTTCTTCTTCCAATTCAAAAACGAATTCAGTTGTCATGAGCTCTAGTTGTTCCTTCTCTTCAGACTGCTCACTAGGGACTTGATTTCCCAAATTAGAATCGTAGGCCTCTTCATCTGAAGCATCTTCATCCATAAATATCTGAAAGTCATCCCCAGCTTCCATACCTGATTCACTATCATTTGATGAATAAGGGATTTGCTCAAAAACTTGCATAAACAACCAGCCAACACCAAATACAACTAGTAATGTAGCACAAACAGAAGCCCATTTCCAATAAGGACGCTTTTCGTAAAGTGGCACTCTATTTTGTTCTTCATTAGCTTCTATGATTTTAGACATAATACGGTCTGCATTTTGCTCAGAAGGGAGCTTATCATATTGTTTTTTTAGTTTTTTTAGCTTTTTCTCAAGAGGATCCAAACTCATATAGGCTCACCTTCTTTTGTATATTTTTCTTTTAACTGTTTTTTCGCACGCAACATCCGAGTTTTGACAGCTCCTTCGGAAATCTCCATGACATCCGCAATTTCTAGATAACTTAAATCATGGAAGTAATGAAGAACAATCGGTACTTTATATTTTGAATCTAATGATTGAACCAATACATGTAAATGACGTGACTCCTCATCAAAATGTTTTTCAATATACGCTTCATCTGAAAGAAGTTGTTTTTTTTCTTTCAGCTGTAGCCACTTTTTCTTTTGACGCTGTTCATGACGATAAAAATCTCTTACTACATTTAACGTCAACGAATAAAGCCATGTCGTAAACTTTCCATGTGTATGCTTCGTAATAAAACGATAAACCTTAATAAACACTTCCTGTGTTACATCATCAATTTGATAGGCAGGTACACCTAATTGAAAACAAAATCTTTCAACGGTTTTTAAATGGGTACTTACTAAGGAATGAAATGCCTCCTCGTTCCCTTCTTTAGCCTGCCTTAACCATTCTTCTTCTTTCACATTAAAGAACCCCCTACCTAACCACATCTCTAAACTTTACAGGTAACGAGTATCCCACTACCTATAAAACGCTAACGATCGTCAATACGTTTCAAAAAATTCTTCAATGAGTACCCAGTACCCCTCATTCACCAATCCATATTTTTCATCGGAAGAAACAGAATATCGCCTTTATCTTCACTTTTATTCAAAACTCAAATGGCGAAGCTCGTTCACTTCGCCACCACAAAAATCAAAGTAGTGGCGACTATTTAAAAAGTTGGTTCTTTCTCCATCACCACTAGGAGTCACACGAACAAACATGGAGCAATGACCTGCTAACTTCAAGGCACAACCTACCACCCATAAGTACACTTTCATTCAAAAGAAAAAAGCCAGTCAACGGACCAGCCTCTATTTTCCTGACAATACATCCTCACTTTGGATAGAATGCTTTAATAAATAAGTAAGAGCAGACGAAGCCAACAATTGTGCAGCGTGTAAAAGAGCTGATTCATCAATATCAAATTTAGGGTGGTGATGTGGATACGTAATCCCTTTTTGCTGATTACCTGCCCCTGTAAAAAAGAACGTCCCCGGAACACGTTCCAAATAATACGAAAAATCCTCTCCACCCATTACTGGACTCATTCTCGTGAAGCTCAAATCTTTAAATAAAGACTCCTGTCCTTCCACAAACTGCCTCGTAGCATTAACATCGTTAACCACAGTTGGGTAACCTTTCTTATATAAATAGGAATAACTGGCCCCCATCGCCTCACATACACCCTTCGTCACTTGTTCGATTCTTTCAATAATATAATCTTGTATCTTGTTATCAAAAGTTCGGACCGTTCCAACTAATTGAGCCGTATCCGCGATTACATTAAAAGGACCACCCGCATGAAAAGAAGCAACCGTAATTACTGCAGACTCTAATGGATCAACATTACGACTTACAATCTGCTGCAGACTTAGAACGACTTGACTACCAACCGTAATAGCGTCAATCGTCTCATGTGGAGAAGCACCGTGACCACCTCGACCTTGGACGACTATTTCAAACCGATCTGCTGCCGCCATACTTGGCCCTTCTAAATACCCAATTTGTCCAACTTCGAATGGAGACCATAAGTGGGTGCCATAAATGACATCCACACCATCTAAGCAACCGGCTTTAATCATTTGAATCGCACCACCAGGAGCTAGTTCTTCTGCGAATTGATGTATAAGAACGATAGTTCCTTCTAATTCTTCCTGATAGGTCATTAATGCTTTCGCTACAAGAAGTAATGATGCTGTATGACCATCATGCCCACAAGCATGCATTTTTCCAGGAATCGTACTTGCAAAAGGTAAACCCGTTTCTTCTTGAATAGGTAAGGCATCAAAATCAGCTCTTAAAGCAACGGTTTTTCCCGGCTTTCCACCTCGAATATATCCGACAACCCCACGTCCACCAACTTCTGTATGTACCTCAACACCAATATTTTCTAGATAAGAAGCTATTTTTTTCGGTGTTTCAATTTCTTCAAAAGAAAGTTCCGGATATTGATGTAGCTCACGCCTAATCATAATCATTTCCTGTTCATGCTCTCGTAAGAAGTTTAAAACTTTCTCAATCATCCAAACACCTCACTTTTTCTTTTTATTTTACCTTCCAATCTCAGAAAAGAAAATGATATTTTCGAAAACTCCAACAAATAAACCGTCACAATTCCGAAACATTACGAAACAAACTCCCCTAAAAACGGGCCAACTGTTTAAAAAGTCTCCACTACTTTCACCTTTATTGGTGGAGAAGTGAACCTGGACGTCTATCAGGTCATTTCGATTTTCAAATTAAGGCCCCAAAAATAAAACCAAGGAATCAACTTTTATGGAGCATAACCACTAACTCTCATACAAAATAAAAACTGATACCCAATTGGATACCAGCTTGCTCATACATTCATTAATCTGTTAACTCAGAAAGCTTCAACATATAATAAGCCATTGCTACTGCAGAAACCATAGCCAATAGACCGATTCCTAACACTGCGGTAAGTTGAACTAAAGTCATGAATCAACACTCCTATCTAGCAATATAGCGTTTCACAATTAAAATTATAACATATTGAATGAACCTCTCCGCTCTGAAAATGTGACAACTTTTCTAACAAAAGGACAAAACTCCAATCAAAATACCCCTTTTTGCCAAAAATACTCGAACATTTAATGGGTAGAAAATCCAACATATTAATTGAAAACTCAAAATAAAAGCTTTATACTGAAAATAACAGAGTCAGGAAAACGCTTTCATAACATGTACATTCTAATCGCTTTAAAAAGAGGAGGTATAATCATGAACTTACAAAAAATCACGAACAAGTCTTTGATTACTAACGCAGACTTAAGTTTTAGTCAACGCTTCGGCTTGCCCATTGAAGTATGCTGTTGCAAAACAAGCGAAACACTGGCTTTTGGTCAAATTCAAGATTTCAATGACCGGTTCATCATGGTCGCTGATCGTTTATTCCAGCGTGACAGTAATTTATTTTTCGGAAACCGCCACTTAACTGCTTAAACTTCAAGTCACGTTTATCACCCACCAACTTACATTGTCCTCTAGTCATGTTATTTTCTTTTACACAAATAGAGAGCTGTTTCTATTTATGTAGAATCCGCTCTCTAACTTAGATCTCTTTGCTATTTATAAAATAGATTGATATCATGCTGTTTACCAATTTGTTTGAAAAGTTTATGTCTTTTGACCCAAGTACCGTCTGCTTCCCACAGCTCAGGCGTTTTTTCAATGACTTCAGCCCGCAACTCCTCATATTCCTTTTCAGCTTTTTTCTCTTTCTTTTGGAAATATCGAACTTGTGCAATCCCTATGGCAACTAATAATACAAGAAATATCGTCATTGGATCTATTTGGAATAACTTGTGATAATTAAACCCTGATTTAAAAGCTCCAAAGCTAAATGCATAAAAAGCAAGTAACACTAAAGCCGCTATACAACCTAAACAAAAGTACGTCCATATCTTCGTTGCCTTTTCCATCTGTATCAACTTGTTCCTACGCTTGATTAATTCTTGAAGCATCTCTTTAAAAAATAATGGCATTTCTTCTTGTTTGTGATTCATCGTCCAACACCTCCCTCAATATAAGAATATGAGGTGGTGAAATAGACTAGAACAAGCTTTCAAATAATGAGCGAAACCAATCAGGGTTGTATAAGAATGTCGTAATGATGATAATAAAAAGCACAAGTAACGTACGAACGGTTAATAATCTTAAGCTACGGTTACGCTTCACCGCTTTTCTATTTGTTTGATGCTTATCTGACCTCGGAGTCCACTCCGCTTTTTCTTCTAATACCTCTAATTGATATTCATATTGTGTCTCTAATTCCATCTCATCTAGCTGTCCTGGGTAAGGACGCTGTGCTCTTGACTTTTCCATTAGGCTCCTCCTTCAACTAACTGTAACCGTATTAACAGGCCCAACATGGCATCTATCAAAAAATGTATCATGATTGTGACGAATAAATTGCCTGTCCATTCAAAAATAATACCAATCAAAAAACTTAAAACGATAACCCCAATAAATAATACAGGTTTGCTAATATATCGAAAATGCAAGCCCGCAAAAACGATGCTTGCAACCACTAAACCAAAACTTGATTGAATGACACCGCGAAAAAATACTTCTTCACAGAAGGCTATCACCATTGATAAGAATAAAATATGGGGAATGGAGAGTCCTTTAAATAACTTTTTATTTAACCCACCATCATTAAATGCTTCTTCAGAAAATACCTTCATTGCGACAATATTTAGGAAAACCACTATGAAAGCAACAAAGGAACCGATGATCAATATAGAGAAGGGCTGCCAGCTAAAAAGTGTCAACCAATCGCTCCACTGTTCAAAAAATAAAAGGCTTAAAATACCTGCTAAAAGGAGTAATAACCCTTGTGTTAAATAGACACTAATAGTTAAACCTTTTACCGTAAGTTGTTCGATCGTTACATGTGTTTGCTTCACGTTTTATTCCCTACTTGTCCAAGTTTTATTGCGAGCTGATGTTGCCACCCTTTTTCCATTTGTATTGGTTGATGATAGTCTTGAAAAAATGTTGTTTGATCGAAACCACAAATGTCACAACAAATGGACAATTGTTCCGTTTTTAATTCGTCAAATACAGTCAAAATTCCTTCTCTTCTACACCGATTTACATAGATCCATTGTTCCATTTCTTTTAGCTTTTCTTCTTTAATATGAAGCCTCTCATTAAAAAAGGATAAAAGCCGCTCCACTAAAGTAAACTCAGTCATACCCTTTGCATTTACCAGTTCCCCCTCAATAAAACCCCATTTTTCCAATTGAAAATAAAGGACTCGAGCTGCGGTTTCTCCGCTTCCATATTGAAGGCATAAATCATACCATTGCTCGGGTGTGACATGGTTAATTTGAAGAAAACGAGAAAGGATTGCTTGAAGTTGCTCTCGTTCCAATTTATCCATCGAAATCAACTGTAAGGCTAATCCATGATCATACGGACATGTAAGTAAATAAGCAATGCTTGGTTTTTGATCTCGACCAGCCCTCCCGATTTCCTGGAGGTAAGATTCTAAATCCGTTGGGTAATGGAAGTGGATAACAAATCGAACATCGTGTTTATTTAACCCCATTCCAAATGCACTTGTACAACAAATAACTTCTAATTGCCCTTGTACAAATTGCTGCTGAATCATTAATCGCTCTTCATTTTTCATTCCTCCATGATAATGGCTTACTCGTTTCCCTTGTCTTTTTAAAAGCATGCTAACTTTCTCTGACCATAAGCGACTAGAAAAATAAATCATCCCAGGACCTTCTAAGTTTTTCACTAGTGTAAATAATCGGTCTAGCTTGTCTTCGGCTGTCTCAAATTTCTCAATTCTTAGTGCTATATTCTCTCTCTCAACTGAATGAATAAACATTGTAGCTTCTTTTATATCTAAAATACGGATTATATCCTCACGTACCTCGGCGGTTGCGGTTGCCGTAATTGCTAGCGTCGGTGGAAAACCCAGTTCTTGTCTTATTTCTCTTAAACGTACATAGTCTGGTCTAAAATCGTGGCCCCACTGTGAGATACAATGGGCTTCATCAATAACCAATAAAGAAATCGTTAAGCTGTATAACCGTTCTTTCACTTGGTCATTTTGTAACATTTCAGGAGCTAAATAAATCATTTTATACGTATGCAAACGGTCTAGATGATATTTTTTTTCTTGATAACTCAAAAAACTATTTAAAGCGACCACTTCTTTTTTTCCGTTCTTTTTTAATTGTTGGATTTGATCTTCCATTAAGGAAAGTAGAGGCGATACAACAATTGTCACACCATGACTCATAAAAGCAGGAAGTTGGTAACATAAAGACTTCCCTGACCCTGTAGGTAACATCGCCACTACGTTTTGTTGCTCCATAATGGCCTGAATAATTTCCTTTTGCCCAGGCCGAAAGCTATCTAATCCAAAGTGATGTTTTAATTCAGCTTTCAAATTCATGATTTTTACTCCTTCTAGCCAATACTAAACGAATCATGAAGTAATCTATATATTCAGGAAGTACCTCTTTTAGCTCTTTAAGCTTTTTCGTTTTTTTACTTTCGATTGCTTCTTCCACTATTTGAATACTTGGCTCATCAAATAAAGAATATAAGTCAAACTCCGTTTCCAATAAAGCCAGTTCAACAATATGATCTTGAATCGTCGCTAGTTTCAAATCGCGCTTTTTACTAATTTCCTCCACGGAGAATCCTTGATAGTAATATTGTTTCGTTATTTCAGTTGAGTGCGACAATTTCTGCTTTTTTTGTTGGTTTAAATGGAGGAGACTTAGCACTGGATAGGCATTTGGTTGTTCATAAAGCTGCTGCAATAATTCATGTAAGGTTGCTTTATGTAGTAAATAAGCTTCATCTCTATCGACAAGAATAAGTTCCGCAGCTTGACTAATTGTGAGTCCAATTAACTGTGAACCGCTAAGCTGATGAACAAATAATTCTGCCTGCTCCTTCGTCATTGTCTGTAAGAAGGTTGCTAGTTCTTTATGTAATTGCTCCAAGGTCACGTCTGAACGTTTCTTTAAGGTGAGTACGATCTGTTTGACCTCTTTTTGTATCTCCCAGTCAGAAACGATAGGCACAAAGTTCTGTTTCTTTGAAACGGATGTTATCGTTTGAATAAATAAAATCAATCGTCGCCAAAAAGTCTGATCGATGCGGTGATAATTCCAACCGTTCCATTCAAATTGGTTGAATTTTTCGCAGGACTCTACATGTAATTTCTTAGCTTTTTCTGATAGCTGTAAATCAGTCAGCAAAATTTGCTCTTTTTGTAAAGTATCGATGTATGTTGTGAACTCCTCTTGTGTTAAAAAAGAAAAAAGACCGAAATAGTTAGTTAGTCCAAAAAGGTGGGTGTCTTGAATGGTTTGAACCGTTCTTTTCCCTTGAAGGATGGACCAGTAGCCGACTAAAGACTTTTGTCCTTTGCATCGGTTAATCGTATCTACAATGATATAGTCAATCAGCTTCATAATCTCCCACCTTTATAACTTTCTCTGGTTCTATTGTATCAGATCCTTGTCTATTCTCGTCTTAATTAGATAGATTTTATTTATTTTTGTCGATTTCTGCTTTACAGAGAGTGAAATTCTTCCTTTTGTGATACGAAGCTGTTGAAAAGTTTTAATTTTGGCTTTAAAATAGATGAAGGATAAAAACAGTCTGCTTCAGACGACATTCTAGATATGAAAAAATGTCATACCCTTTAGAGAGACTGATTATTGAGAATAAAATTGGAGGGTTTAATGTAATGGCTAAATTTACAATCGTTGATCAGGATACATGCATTGCTTGTGGTGCGTGTGGTGCTGCAGCTCCAGATATTTATGATTATGATGATGAAGGGATCGCTTTTGTCATACTTGATGACAATAAGGGAGTTACACCGGTTCCTGAAGAATTTGAGGAAGATATGATTGATGCATTAGAAGGATGCCCAACAGAATCCATTAAAGTGGCCGATGAATCGTTTGATGGAGATGCATTAAAATTTGAATAGATGCTTGTCAAGAAACTGTACGAATATCATGATAATGGTATCGTGCAGTTTTTTATATGAAAGTGCGAACATAGAGCGTTACTCGTCGCTCCAGAAATGCTCGCTCCGCGTCCTGCGGGGTGGCGCCGAACTAACTAGCTTCGCTAGTGGATTTCGGCTCTGCCACTATTTCCCGCGGGAGTCTTCGCGGCTTTTCTTCCGCTGGGTTATTGCTAATTCTCAAGTTCTAAAACAATCCAACAAACAAAATCAAATTTAAAAAGATCAAAACCAAATTGTATGAAGAGTTGAGTTGGAAAGGGCTTTTCGCCACTTTCATTTTTGTTGGTGGCGAAGCTTTGCTCGAGTAACTGTCATCATCGACCTTTTTCGTGTCGTTACTCAGGCTCTTCCCTCAAGTAACTGTCATGTTCGCCTCTTTGTGCAGATGCTACAAGGTTTGACCTCCGTATCTGCACAACTTGTATATCTTTATGGTGGCGATTGGCGTTTTATATGGAAGTTGCTGCTGATACTCATGTGCTTCTCATTCAAAACCAAATTGGTTCAAAATTCCATCAGTTATAGAGGCTAACATAACTTTCATATAGATAAATCCGATATCTTTGTTAGTGAAAAAAGATAAAATTAATGGCTGAGCACGCGACTAACAGAATTGCCATTCTTCTTACCACACTTGCTGAAACTTTTGTAAAAGCTTTTAATCCTAAAGAAGTACCAATAAGTACAGCCACTAAGCCAACAAGCACATACAGAATAGAGCTTGTCCCATAATCGCCATTAATCCCATGTAGTAGGACTGTAATCAAACTCGTTATAAAAAATACTGCTTGTAAATTTGCATTGTATCTCCCTTTATCCGCATAAACCATTAAAAAATAAAAGACATAAAAAGGCCCACCTACTGCAAATACTCCCCCTACTACACCACCAATAAATCCTATCACTATGGCTATAAACGTAGTCATCTGTTTGGAATGCATCATGATTTTTTTACTCCACATCAAATATATAACCATGAGTAATAATATTATTCCAAGCCATGTTTTTAAAATCTCGAGGTCTCCAAAGTATGTAAGAATAAAGAAACCAACCCCCCGCCCGACTATTGCGGATGATAGAACAGGTATTAACCCTTTCCAATCAAGATTTTTATATTGTTTACTCAAAATTCGGAGCGTAATAAACAAAGTTAACGTAATCACTAAAATCGTACTTTCTTTTACAGTAAAGAAATACGGTAGAATACTCATCGCAATTAACCCGAAACCAAAACCACTTACACCTTGAGCAAAGCTGCCAATTAATAAAACAACAAATATGAATATAATTTCCTGCATCACAATACTCCTCTGCCTTCATTCAAAGAGAAAAGAAAGCAGAATAAAACCCGCTTTCTTTGCTTAGTATAATCCTTTTACTTCGACCTCATTAATATTAGGAAAATAAATCTTTTTCCACAGCGACAATGTGATTCATCATTTTCGCATAAGCGACTTCTGCATTTTGCTCCATAATCGCTTCAAAAATTTCAACATGCTCTTTATATAAAGTAATAAGTCGCCGCCTATCATTATATAGAAACTTCTCACGTGCTTCTTTCATCGCTATTTGCATCGTTTCTGAAACCGTACTTAATAAATCTTGCAACATCTTATTTTTAGTGGCACGAACGACACATTCATGAAAAACAATATCTGCTTTTTCTCCTACTTTTCCATCATCGAGATTTTGTGCCATTTCATTAAGGACTTGTTTAAGGGCTAATAAATCCTCTTCTGTGCGATGAAGAGCCGCTAATTGAGCAGCACCTGTTTCAATAATTTTACGTATTTCAAATAATTCTTTTAAATCCTCTTTTCGCATCCAATTAACAGAAGGTAGAGCAGCTTTCGCTAAATTGTGATCAATTTCCTTAACAAAAGTACCTTCTCCTTGTTTTATCTCAATTAATCCTATTGCATTGAGTGCACTTAATGCCTCACGAATAGCTGAGCGGCCTACTTGAAACTTTTCTGCTAGTTGAGGTACTGAATCAAGACGTTCCCCTGGTTTTAATTGTTCATTCTTTATTTGTGCAGTTAATTGTTCGGCTATTAGTTCATACATTTTCTTAGGTTTGATCGGACCAAGAGACATAATTCCCCTCCAAAAAGCTACATATGCTCACGTAATATTCTTCTGTTTATTTCTTTTATTTTAGCTTTCATTTCCATCACTAGCAAGCTTCTTATTAAGTCTTATAAAGTTAGACCTTCTAAAGCTAATCCAATATTATTGGACCATATTTCAGCAAATGCCTCATTGGGAAGTGGGTTTTGGCCGTTACCGATCTCTATCGTAAAACCCGGCCTACCTGTGTGTAAAATAAACCAATCCTTATAACCACCATCACTATCAGCGGTATGAATCGGCGTATAAGAACTAGCGAGTGATAGCTTTTTTACCATCTCCTCACTTTCTTTAGGCTCATAACCTCTATACCCCCAATAAATGACTTGACCTTGAGAGTGAAAAGCTAATACATAATGAAAATCATATTTTTTTGTAAGGTTATAAATAGCTATCGCCTCTGGTTCCGACAAAGGGGCTGGACCACTATAATGTCTTGACCAAGGTTTTTGTGGACTTTCTTCAGCTTCCAATTCCCAACCAGCTGGCCATTGGTGGTTTAGATCAACACCACGAATATTACTTGACCAATGATCAAATCTTCTTTGCCCTTTATTGATTTCAATGACTTCTTCATAAAAAGAATGCTCTGGATAAATACCTTGTTCAACTAATTCGATTCCATCAGGGTTAACCATCGGTACGACCGTTAACGTAATTTTTTTTAAAATATCGACGACTGGATAACCATAGACTTCTTGATTCTGTTCATTTACTGAAGAAAGAACATCTAAAAATTTCATCAATAATTTTGATGTATGTGCTTCATTAGCATGCCAGCCTCCTGAATAAAATACATGCCTTGGACCTGTGCCAATCTTACATTCATAAAGAGGCTTTCCCATCACAGACTGTCCACATTGTGATACATGTACACCACTTTTTTCTAATATCTTTAGATCCTTTTCAAGATCAGTTGGCCCGTACTCGGTTTCAAAACTTAATCGTTTTTGATCCTCTTTTAGCGGCAGCTGTAGTATAGTTCCAGGCTGAATATAATCCTTCTCATTTAATAGACTTGGATTATAATACACCAAGTCAAAAGGCCTCATTTTATTAGCTAAAGCTACTTTAGCAATCGTATCCCCTCTTTTGACAACATATGTCATTGTTTATCCCCTCCTACTCATACGTATGATGATATCCGTTAATAAAGTAAAAAGATTTTTCTGAAAACACAATTGACAATACCTAGTTCATATGATAAATTATCTAACAATTACCATATTAAAAACATGGATGAAGAATGAAGAAATGAATTCAATTAAGAGAGCTAGTGGTCGGTGTGAACTAGTTTGAATCATTTTGGATAGCCCTTCTGAGTTAATATGCTGAAATGTACTGACTAAGTCCCATGCGTAGGCATATTCGGTTAATCCGTTACCTTATGGCTAAAATAGCCTCTGAGATGATTATAAATCAAAGACATCAGGAACATACCTTTTTGTTGTAGATTTATCTTCAAATGAGGGTGGAACCGCGGCTTTATAACTCCCGCCCCTCACAATTTGTGAGGAGTGGGCTTTTTTTGTGTAACGCTTTCATAATGTTCAGAAAATGATCATTGACTACACCACACTAACGTATTACAGTAAATAAAAGGAGTGGAGAGACATGAACAAACAAGCAGTAGCTGACAAAGAGGATATAAAGCCTACTTATACCAAGTTTCAAATCTTAGTATCCGATGCAATGAGTGAGGAAGGATTAGCGCCTTTGCTTCAAAGTGACTTAGTAGAATGTGTTCAGAAAAAAATTGAAGAGGTTGAGGACTTATCCGTTTTTGATGCGTTGCTAGTGAGAAGTGCCACAAAGGTTACAGAGGAATTACTAGTGAAAATGGCAAACATTAAAATTATTGCAAGGGCTGGTGTTGGTGTTGACAATATCGATTTAGAGGCTGCGACAAAACGTGGTGTTGTTGTTGTTAATGCCCCCGATGGTAATACAATTTCTACAGCTGAACACACCTTTGCGATGATCTGTGCTTTACTGCGTAAAATTCCTCAAGCTAATGCTTCCATTAAAGCAGGTCAATGGGAGCGTCAATCGTTTCAAGGCTCTGAATTACGAGGAAAAACATTAGGTATTGTTGGATTTGGTCGTATTGGTACGCAAATTGCTCAACGAGCAAAAGCCTTTGAAATGCCCTTACTCGTGTTCGATCCATTTCTAACCAAAGAACGTGCTGAAAAAATCGGTGTCGTCCCAGCTTCTTTAGAACAGTTACTAGAAACTGCCGATATTATTACCGTTCATACTCCATTAACAAAAGATACAAAAGGTTTACTCGGTATGAAAAATATCGCTAAAACTAAAAAAGGCGTTTACTTAATTAACTGTGCCCGAGGTGGTATCATCGACGAACAAGCCTTAAAGCATTATTTAGAGAATGGTCATATTGCCGGAGCTGCCTTAGATGTCTTTGAAGAAGAACCGGCCACTGATCGTGACTTAATTGACTTTGACAATGTCATTACGACGCCACACATCGCTGCGTCAACGGTCGAAGCCCAGTTAAATGTCGCTTCTCAAGTCTCTGAAGAAGTACTACAATTCCTTTTAGGAGAACCAGCTAAAAATTCTATAAATTTACCAGCACTTTCAAAAGAAGTATATGAAAAAATAAAGCCTTTTTATGATCTCTCAAAAGATATGGGGAATTTCCTATCTCAAGTGATGAAAACACCAGTTAAAGAAATTGAAGTTTATTATAGTGGCAGCGTCACTAATTATGAGACGTCCATTACAACAAAGAGTTTACTTGCTGGTTTCCTTCAACCACGGATTGATGCAAGTGTGAACGATGTGAATGCTTCTCTCATTGCTAAAGAAAGAGGTATTAGCTTTGGTGAAAAACATGTAACCAAATCCTATGGCTATTCGAATCTCATTCATGCGGTCGTAAACGGTGAAGATCGTGCCTTCGAAATTCAAGGAACTTATATTAAAGAATACGGACCTCGAATCGTGAACGTGAACGGTTTTAATGTCGATTTTGTTCCAAAAGGTCATATTCTCTATATTCAACACACAGACCGCCCAGGGGTTATTGGTCGTATGGGGCAGTTACTAGGTGAGCACAATGTCAATATCGCTACGATGCAAGTGGGTCGTAAAGAAGAAGGTGGTGAAGCGATTATGATGTTAACTGTCGATAAACAAGTTAGTGATACATTACTAACCGCACTAGCCAATGTTGAAGAAATTGTATATGCTAATAAAATTGAAGCTTAACTTGTGCATTCTCGGTACCGTTTTTATAAAAAGAACGGTACCGTCCGTTTATCATCCCCAAATATACTGAAAAAGTAAATCCAGTTGATCCTCTTTATTGGATAATAAAAATATACGGCCTTTTTCTGTTAAATAAATCGTCTGTTCATTTACGTCAACAAACCCTTCTAATAAGGCAACCTTTACATAAAACTCATAGAGAAACTGAAACTCACCTTTATTCGCTTTTGTTTTTAGCTTATAACCAAAAGCTCGATTATGCGAACGCCAAAAACGGGGATGAATCGTCGTTGAGTCTATCATACGGATTTGCTTATGTCTTTTCAGTTTTTGCAGCATAAACAAAAATCCATCAATTAAATCAATTTGAGTTCCGGTCAAATCAGTTTGCTCATTTAACAGCTTTAATAAAGTTGTATTGACAAAAGAACGGTCTTTATTCATGGTAAAACTCCCAATCAAACGTTATAAATTAGTTCTATTCTACCACAAAAACCAACTAATCTACATCATTTGATTCGTTCGTTTTTTTTATTGATTGACGATTAATCGTTCACCAGGGTGAATGATCGTTCCGCTTAGTTCGTTTAATTCCATTAATTCTTCTAAGTTTAAATCGTATTCTGACGCTATCTTTGATAAGGTATCACCGCGCTCAACAAAATGATACTTCCCATCTTGTATCATTTCATATACGACTAGCTCTTGATTAAGACTTAATACATCGGTTTGTAAGCTATTCCACTCCATTAATTCAGACACGGTTACTTGATACTGCTGAGCAATTCCCCATAATGTATCCTCTCGTTGAACGGTTATAATATGTTCCACTATTTCGTCTACTCGTTCTTCAACATTATCGCTTTCAATTAACCAAAATTCCGTTTCAATTTCGGGTAAATATGCCCATAGATTTTGCTCGACCTGCTCAACACTCACTTCGTTATTTGAGACTTCTTCGCTTTCTTTTTCCTCTTCATCCGAAGTGCCTAATAGAGCCTTCAATGTTTGTTCAACCATTGCGATCGCAGCCTCATAATTATCACTATCATCTTCTTGAAGTGCTGCCGTTTGTTCCGCTGTTTGCGAGAGATTATCATTCATATAGTCTTCGTCTATATAATGGCTCATCGCCTCAATCGCATGATCGTCCATATGCTCTAAAACGGCATAAACAGACTCCTCATCTGTCCCTAAATATACTAATGGATCGACTGAAGCTGATTTATGCAAATCCCATTCACTATCGTGCATTTCAAAATGTAAGTGATTACCGCGTGAATGACCAGTATTACCGACAGTTCCAATCAACTGATTAGCTTGTACCAAATCTCCCTCAGCTACTTTTCTCTCAAACAAATGGGCATAAACCGTTTCCATATTACTTTGTTCATGTTTGATAAAAACAACATTTCCATATGAAGACGAATAATAGGACTTGGATACGATTCCTTCTTGAACAGAAACAACGGGTGTTCCTTCAGGTGCAGCAATATCCAAACCAAAATGCTTTCCGCCCCTTGTTCCATATGTATCTGTCAATTCACCTATAGTTGGCCATATGAAACTTCCCTCGAAACTTCGATCAGCAGCACGTACCGTATGATTTGTTCCCCAAAAAAGAACACCTATAAATAATGCTAGCGATAATGCAATCGTTACTCTTTTTATAAAATCAAGCATAAATGCCTCCTTAAAAATAGTCGTATTAGCTATAGAGCTTTTCCGATAACTAACACTACCCTATGACAGCATGACCTATTTTATGCTCAATTATTCAATCGCTCCTGTTTGAGAAATTCTCACATCTGCTTCCACTTCAAACTGTAAAGACTGATAAATTTCGTTTTCCCAACTCTCTACATTCCAATCTCGATGTTTGCTTCTATATATTTCACCGGCTCCGACTGGGTCGATTTTTAACTCTTGAAAGTGATATAAAAGTTCTTTACACCTTTCTTCAATATCTTCTTTAACAGCTTTTTCAATTTTCTCTATATCATTACCTGTATATAAATTAACACTACTTGTTGTATCAAAAATGGTCGTAACAATGTCGAGCTTATATTTCACCGTTTTCGTATCACCTTTTTCCGTATATTTTTTATGAATATTACTTTTTAATACCTCAATAACAACTGGCCATTTTTGTTTTATTTCCTCCACATAGAATTCTTGAAACGAATGATCAGAGCGTTTACGCATTAACTTTAAATAAAAGCTCTGTTCTAGCGATAATTGATCGACCATTTTGTCTCGGGAAAATAAAGCTAGACCCGCTATTTCTATATTTTCGTCCCCCAACGTCTTAATTATAGGCAAAACCGGATCTCGTACATCACTATACATACTAAACAAATATTCATGTAAATTTGTACGTGGTACTTGACCATGCGTTTGGTTCTGATCTAAAAAATCGGGAATATAGACACCTACTTGTTCACCTGTACCTACCGTACCTTTTAAAATATCATAAGCTTGACCATCTTCAACAACGGCCATTAAAATACGATTACCAACGGTAGGATCTCGATATAACGGTAGGATATAAGGCTCTAACCCTTCTTTTGCTAATGGCTCTCCAAATAATGCAACACGTAACTGTCCAGTCACCAAAGGCTTCTGTGAACGGTTATTTAAATGATTAATGACAGCTCTAGGAGTTTCTCCTACAGCGCTTAATGATACTTGTTCCAACATTTGTTCAGAGATTTGTTCAGTAAATGTAGGAAAAGTAACGGTAATTCTAATTTTTTTGTCCATCCCATCAATATCATATCCAATTGCACGTATAATCGATAATTCGTCAATAATTTCTGATTTCACATAACAACCAGAAAAGGTTATGAGGAAAACAAATATGATTAACATTCTACATACTCGTCGTTTCATTTTGGGCACCCTTTTTCTTCACCTTATAGACAACAATCTGTAATAGTAGTAGTAACGGAATATAAGCAAAAGCAAAATAAAAACCAATTTCACTAAAAATATCTGTAATCATATTTATTTCTTGCCGAGTAGGAAGCAACATAATTCCTCCGGCTAACATGAATACAAATACAATGAGCACGTGCCTTTGGTTAAACTCAAACACCCTTTTTACCATTCGGCTAGCAGCCCAAATTGCTAGGGCAATATTAGGAGCACAAACGATCATCCACATTGTTATACCAATATATTCAAACCTCTCCAAAAATGGAAATTCAATAACCTTAAATAACGTCAAAGTAGCCCAAACAGTTTTGTTAATTTGCTCTTCACTATAAAAAAACAAACAAATTAACATAATATATGTATAAAGAAGAGTTGTGAATATTCCCCCTAACTGCGTCCATTTCTGACTAAACTCCTTCTTTTTTAAAAAGGGATAATAGATTAACAACAGCTCAAATCCGCTATAACTAAAAGTGGAAGCTTTTGCTCCTAAAAATAATTCAGTAAAGCTATGTTTCCAAACAGGTAATATATTAATGTAATGAGCAAACTCCAAGGTCATGAGAAATAAGGGGTAGATAGGTAATGTAATTAAAATACTAACAAACGCTAACCCTACAACGGTTCGGAACCCCCCTGATACGACATAATAAAAAAAGGGAATAGATAATATCGCGATGAACCACGTTTGTAAATCCTCAAACATCCATAATTGTAAGACCTCTAGATAGGTGCGAAAGATGATTAATGCCAAAAAGAAAAAATACAAACCTATTGCCGTACTTAATATTCCACCAACCCACTTACCAAACAATTGCTGATGGACTTTAATAATATCACCATCAGCCCTTTTCAGAAGGGCATACATACAAGCAATACTTATTGCCACCATGACCCCTGATAGAAGCACAGAGATCCAAGCGTCATAGCCAGATTCTTCAACTACCATTCTCTGGAAACCTAATACACCTACCCCAACCTGCATAGCATGGATGATAAAAAAGGATAAAAATGGCGAAATTAGATATTGTTCTTTGATTACTTTTTCATCACTCATTTTTTCTCCTCCTTTTACTCGTCAA
The DNA here is from genome assembly GCF_028610675.1 of Alkalihalobacillus pseudalcaliphilus. Taxonomy (NCBI): domain Bacteria; kingdom Bacillati; phylum Bacillota; class Bacilli; order Caryophanales; family Bacillaceae; genus Alkalihalobacillus; species Alkalihalobacillus pseudalcaliphilus. The sequence goes on along the minus strand of NZ_JAQQWS010000001.1, from coordinate 279,399 downwards.
TGTCATGCTTTTTATTGGCTTTTCTAAAGTTTAACCTTTTTCTTTTTTGTGGCCTCAAATAGACAGGCCTACTATTCATCCAGCTAAAGGGTAAACGGATAAAAGCATCCTTCCAATCAGTCACTCGAGGTGGATAAATAGGTGCTAAGTAAGGCCTTCCTAAAGATTGTAAATGTAATAAATGAACAAGCATATATAAAACGGTTATCCCAATTCCAAACAATCCTAACCATGCAGCCATAATTATAAATGGGAAGCGGAGTACACGAATTGTATTACCCATTTGATATACGGGCGTTGTAAAAGATGCGAGTGCTGCTAAAGCAACAATAATTAAAAGGATATTGCTCGTTAATCCAGCTTCAACGGAGGCTTGCCCAATGACAATCCCACCTACGATACCAATCGTTTGACCTACTTTAGTAGGTAATCGTGCACCCGCTTCTCTCAAAAGTTCAATCGTTAGTTCTAGAAAAACAGCTTCAATAATCGGAGGAAAAGGAATATTAATCCTCGAGCCGATTATTGGACCTAATAAATCTCTTGGAATTAACTCGTAATGATACGTCAAAACGGCTACATAAATAGGAGAAGCCAAAATTGAAAATGCCACCGCAAAAAATCTTAATAGTCTCGTAAAGGACGCAACCTGCCAACCTAAGTAGTAATCCTCTAACGAAGAAAAGAATTCAACTAACGTAGTCGGTCCGTAAACCGCTTCTGGTGACCCGTCCGTTAAAAAAGCAACTTTTCCTTCGGCTAATACAGCAGAAACTCGCTCGGGTCTTTCTGTATTAATAAATTGCGGAAAAAAGGACAAGGAATCGTCCGAAATCATTTGAGCGATACTACCAGAATCAATAACTTGGTCAAACTCAATCGCCTCAATACGTTGGACCAACGTTTGAAGATTATCTTGGTCAACAATCCCTTCTATATATAAAACGATCACCTTTGTTTGAGTAAGTTTACCAACGATGAGTTTTTTAGCTTTTAATTCACCGATTGGTAATCGTTTCCTAACCAAATTAAGATTCGTATCTAAAGCCTCAATGAATGACTCTTGAGGACCTGTTACACTAAACTCAACTTCAGGTTGTGAGACTTCCCTTTCTGAATTCATCGCTACTTCAAATAAGGCATATTGATGTTCATCATGAGCGATTTCAAGTAGGAGTTGTCCTCTCAATAACGCTTCCTCGACGACTTGACCTTCTTTCACTAATTCTTTTATATCAATGGGAATCTTATTAACAATTTCGGTAAGGTCTTCTTCTTCTATTTGAATTAAATAAGGTAAAAGATCACGCATGATTCGATCATGGTCTACGAGAGAAGTAAAATAAGATATCACAAATGTATGCTTACGTGCTTGTTGTTCAAAGCGGACAAAATCATCGGATGCTTTTAATTTCTTAATCACTTCTTTAACTGTGACGTGTTCTTGCTGATATTTCATTTTTTGCTTCATCCATCTTAAAAGCATCGCTTGTCCCCCTTTCCAAATATCCTCCCAATTAGTATGATTTTCTAGGGAAGAATTATACAAAATAAATCGTCTGCACATTTACTCCTTTTACTTCATGATTGTCTTTTTAAAATCAGTAAAAAAGAGGCTGGCGATTGCCCTCCTCTTTACTCTTAAACCTCTCTATTTATCTTCTGTGTAACGACTTGAATTTGAACGGAACCATTGATGACTTCGGTCTTTAACATAATCGGATACGTAAAGCTATTTTTAAATTTAAAGTCGGGACCACCCCATGATACGGTGGCGTCTCTTCCTTTCGGCACGTAACCAATCTCTCTAGAGTGAGTATATCTCTCTGTAATTTCTAAGCCTGCTTGCTCAACAGCGTTATAAAGTGTGGAAGAAGTTTGACAGATTCCGCCACCAATACCCATAACAAACTCCTTATTTATAATTTCAAGTGCCTCTTGATATCCTCTATCTTTTGTTCTTTCTCCTACAACTGAATTAAACGAAAATGTGTCACCTGGCCCAAGAATGACCCGATCAATTTCATCTGAAGAAAGTTTAATATTCATTGTTCTTCCTGCTACACCAGAGTCAAAATAAGTTGTAAACTCACCAATGACTAATTCATCAATACCTTCTATATCTTCTACATTTATATTGGGTTCAGTGACATAAATAGGTAATGTTAATTCTTTGGTGCTAGGTTTTAAATCGAGTATTAACTCAACCGTTTCTTTCTCAGATAAAATCACTCTACTTTGGCCAGGGATAATTTCATCATTTTCAGATAAGCTGGCATTTTTTAGTGGTGTATCAATGCCTGATGCTAATGTTTTGGCTAAGGCTTGTAGTTCTTCTTCGTTAAGTGATTGACCACGGTTTTCAAAATAGCCATATTCATTTAATACGACTTTATGCTGCTCATCATTGTAGTTGTCGATTAAGAGCAATTCCCAAATCACTCCCTGTCGTTCGATAAGTGGCTGCCATTCTATTGATGGCTGTAAGGAAGCTTGGATTACTTTTGCATCTGCCTGTTGAGTACAGGCCACTAGTAATAAGGTTCCTAGGAATACTAAGATTTTTTTCATTCGTTCCCCTCCATTTTTTTGTTCATGCCATTATATGTAAGTACTTTGTCCAACATGCTTTTTGTATGAAAGTTACCTATGGGCTATAGGTTGTGTACTGAATCTTGTCAAGTTCACTTCCAGTATTACAGGTTACAACTAAGCATTAAGGTCAAGAGTTCACTGTGACATCATGCTCCTTAAGTAACTGACATGTTCAGCCTTTTTTGTGTAGTTACTCCAAGGTTTGACGTCAGTAACTACACAAACCTTTATGAATTGTTAAGATGGTGTGAAGACTCTTCTATGAATGGGCGTCTATGAAAAAAGGATGAAACCAGTCACTTAAGACGCTGATTTCATCCTTTAATTTATTGCTTACTTTTTCTTTCTTTAAAAACGATTGCACTTCTTTCGTATTCTACATCGTTGATTTTTTGTCTAGTATTTGCGGCTCTCGCTAGTACAAAGAATAAATCGGAAAGGCGGTTTATATAGGTTAAGGTGACTGGGTTGATTTCTATTTCCTTTTGTAAGCTTACAATCAATCGTTCTGCTCGTCTTGTAATGGTTCTACATACGTGTAAATAACTTGCAGCTTGACTGCCACCAGGTAAAATAAATTTTTCTAATGGCGGACTTTCCTCCATATATGAATCAATTTTTCCTTCTAGGTGCTCTACCATTTCTTCTTTGACTTTAAAAGTGGGATCTGTCGTTTTACTCATAACAAAAGCCAAATCACTACCACAGTCAAAAAGCTCATGCTGTATGATGAATAAATCTTCTATCATATCATTGAACTCAGATGTTGACATGCTTGAAATCGCTAATCCTACAAAGGAATTTAATTCATCCAAAGTGCCATAAGCTTCAACACGCACATGATCTTTGGCTACACGCCCTCCCACTACACTCGTTTGACCGCTATCACCTGTCTTCGTATATAATTTCATCCACATTTACCCCTTCCAACGTTTGTTCAATTCGTCTGAATAACTCTAACTTTATAGCGGCATATACACTTGAAAAATCACGTACATCCTTACCTTGATCCTTCATATCTATTTGGGTAGCCCCTACCAAAAGCGAACCACCGTTACCTTTTTTCTCTTTTAATTGGCTTACCTGAAAATACGTTTTAGCTTCCCCTAATAAAAGTAAAAATTGGAGAAATTGCTGTTCAGTTAAGCTTCCATTTAACAAAAGCTGGATATGAACGTTATACTTTACCCGAACCTTTTCTATATGTACAAAAAGCTTAAAGTTAAATTGTTCAGAAGTAGCCATCGATGTTGTAACAATGTCTCCAGCTAATACAATCTGTGCTGTGTGTGTTTCCTTTGGTCGGTTTCCTTTTAGGAAATGAAGTGTCTGACACCACCCACTACTTGTAAAATCACTATAATAACGGTAAGGTGCCTGCATGTTTAACTGAACCTCTCCATTTATTTCCTTCATTTCAGTTTTGTCTAGCCAGTCATTGCTATCCAATTTCGACCGGTAAGGAGAAAAATGAAGTTGTGGCTTTGGTAGAGATGGATGCTCATATCTCTTAAGGGGTGCATGATAAACAGCTTGTAAAATATCCTCATTTAACACATCGTAAGGAGTACCGATTTCTACCATTTGCCCTTGGTTCAATAATAACAAACGGTCACAATATAAACTTGCCATATTTAAATCGTGTAAAACCGCAATGACGGTTATCCCTTCTTCATCGGTTTGCTGTTTGATTTCGTTTAGTATATTCATTTGATGAGAGAAATCTAAATGATTGGTTGGTTCGTCCAATAAAAGCAATTGTGGTTCTTGAGCAAAAGCACGAGCTAATAATACTCTTTGTCTTTCCCCTCCACTTAATTGAGATAACCAGTTATGTTGAAAAATCGACGTACCCGTTTTCTCTAGTACTTTTTTGACCACCACTTCGTCCCGATTTGAAACTTGTGGCAGCCATCCTTTTTGATAAGGGTATCTTCCTAGTTCAACAATTTCCTTTACCTGATATTGAAAGGACAACTCCGATAATTGAGGTAACACAGCCATTTGTTTAGCTAATTCTTTGCTGTTTAACTTTTTGACATCCATACCATTGATCAAACAAGAGCCTTCTTGACAATGAATTCCATTGTTAATCGCTTTTAATAACGTTGTTTTCCCACTGCCATTTGGACCAACAATGCCAAAAAACTCACCCTTATTAACCGAAAATGATATATTTTTTAAAATATCTTTACCGTTGATTTGGATGTGAATATCTTGTACGTCTAACATTTTCTCACCCCACTTTCTTTTGTTGCTTTATTAATATTAAACCAAAAACGGGGGCCCCTATCATCGCCGTAATGACACCAATTGGTAATTCGGAAGGAGAGATGATGGTTCTAGCTACTATATCCGCAAGGGCTAAAAAGCCTGCACCGACAAACATAGAGAGTGGCAATAAAATTCGATGGTTACTTCCCCAAATTAATCTCGTCATATGAGGTATAACTAATCCTACAAATCCAATGGTTCCACTTACAGCAACTGCACTGCCCGTTAAAATAGTAGCAGCACCAAGTATCACATATTTCCGTACACGTACATTGACCCCTAATTGACGGGCCGTTTCTTCACCAAAAGCTAAGGCGTTTAGTTCTTGACGATTAAACAACAACATGATAAAAGCAATTATAAATAACGGTAGTGCTAACCAAACATATGCCCAACCTCGCATCGCAAGGCTTCCTAGTAGCCACCCTATAATTTGCCTTAGTTCATCCCCAGTCAAAGCAATCATTAAAGAGATAAAAGCACCTAAAAACGAACTAAATATAATGCCTGTTAAAATAATTGTTTCACTCGACATAGAGCGCTGGACCATTTTTGAAAAGCTAATCACAAACAATAATGTAAAAAACGAACTAATAATACTAATAAACGGTAGTGTAAAAAAACCTAATCCAGGTATCGTCACTCCAAAAAAAAGCACAAATACTGCACCTAAAGCTCCACCTGAAGACACCCCAAGCGTATAGGGATCAGCGAGTGGGTTTTTTAATAATCCTTGAAAAGCGGCACCAGCTAAGGCTAGACTAGCACCAACAATCATTGAAAGTAGTACACGTGGCAACCGAATTTGCACAACGATATTCACAATACTCGTTTCAGCTTGGTGTTCAAAAGGACTATAAGGAATCTCAGCAATTAAAATTTGAATCACGGTCCAAAAAGGTATATCCACACTTCCCCTACTAATAGACCAAATAAAAATAAAAAAACATAAAAGTATTAAAAGAAAATATGTAAGGCTTTGGTATTGAAAAATATGTTGACGAACGAAACGAAGCAAATAAACCCGCTCCTCCAATAAATGATTGGTATTAAAATGAGTCAATTAAGACACTATGTTCCTGGCTTAACAAAAAAGCATTCCGAAAAAGGAATGCTTTCCACCCATAGTGAAGCCCTGCTTCAAATGACAGAGCTTCATTCTAATGATCCCCTTTAACCTCGAAGGTTCAAACAATATCAGTAGGCAAGTAATCTGACTTATGCTTTGATATAAAGCAAACACAGTGGCGGGACCGTGCTGGAATCTAACCAGCTTCCTTTTTAAATAGACCTAATGATTTTCTATATGATCTTTCTTTTGATTATACATGAAACATAAAGACGATAGTATCTCAATTTTCATGAGCCTTTTTCCTACAACGGAAGTTTAAAAGAGAAAGTAGTACCTTCATTTACTTTGCTATGCACCGTAATCTTCCCTTTATGCGAATCAATGATATTTTTGGCAATGGCCAATCCAAGACCTGTTCCACCTTTGGCTCGTGTTCTCGCTTTATCTGCTTTGTAAAAACGTTCAAACACATAAGGTAAATCTTGTTCACTAATACCAGAGCCGTTATCAATTACATCAAATATGAATTCTTCTTGTTCAACACTTACTTTGACAATGACTTGTCCGAATTCCTGTGTATGTCGAATCGCATTATGAATTAAATTGGTTAATACTTGTTCAATTCGATCTTGATCAAAATAAGCATCTGGTAACTTTTCCTTAACATCTAGCTTCAGAGCAATGTGATGGTCTTTAGCTAAACCTTTAAACTTACGAACAATTTTCTCCATATAAGGTATTAAAGGAATCTTTTCTTTTACTAATTCAGTATAACCCGCTTCCATACGCGCAATATCCAATAACTCATTAACCAATCGGCCCATTCTTAATGATTCATCATAAATGATCCGAGCAAGCTCTTTTTTCTCTTCATGGCTTTCCGCTATATCATCAATAATCGCTTCACTATACCCTTGCAGCATTGAAATCGGCGTTCTTAATTCGTGTGATACATTCGCAATGAAATCTTTACGAAGCTTATCATGTTGACGTTCTTCCGTCATATCCCGAATTACTGCAACGGCTCCTCTGATTTGTTCGTGGTCATATAAAGGCGTCATAACAAGGGCAAAATATCGCCCCTGAATGGCTAATTCTAGCTGCTGTTCTCGCTCACCACGAACGACTTTATTAAATAGATTATTTAACTCTTCTGGTAGTCTATTCTGATTATTAACTCCGTCTTCAAATAACCACGATTCAAGAAATTGTTCAGCAGGTGGATTCGTAATGACAATTTCACCTTGCCGGTTAAAGGTAATAACTCCATCAGCCATACTTGTTAAAATCCGAGCTAATTGCTCCTTTTCACGACTCAATTCCGTAATCGATACATTCAAATCTCGAGCCATTCGGTTAATCGCCATCCCTAACATACCAATCTCATCATGAGAGACTATAGGGATTTTAGAACGAAAATGACCACTTGCGACTTCTAAAGCAACTTCACGCATTTTCCGGAGAGGTGCTGTAATTCGCGTTGATAAAAAAAAGGCAAATATGGTCGTGAGTACGATGGCAATCCCCGCTGATAAATAAACAATACCTTTAGTTTCTCTCGAGGTTTCTTCAATCACTTCAAGTGATTGATATAGAAATATGGCACTATTATCAAGTTCTCCAGGCATTAATGGTACACCAACAACCATTAGCTCTTTATTAGAAGGCCACCCACCCTCATTTGTATGAAATTCTCCCTCTGCCATAATTTCTTGTTGATCAGTAAATACAGAAGAAAGTTTATCATTTTCATAAAATACTTCAATAGGTAACTGTCTAATAGTAGGCTCGACATTGTCCATTTTTTTCTCGCCTTGATTAATCACTAACACATTTATTTCTAAAAGTTCAGTATATTGCTCGATTCTTGTTAAAGCTTCTTCTTCATGTTCATAACCCTCATATATATGTGAAATCATCGTAGCATGATGGAGTAATTGTCCTTCTGCCTCTTGAATATGAAATTTCTCAAATGAACGCAGTAACATCACCATTAAAATGGTTAGGACAACGGCTACTAAAAGGATAAACGTAAACCATAACTTTCCTACTACACTACGCCACAACATTATTCCTTCTGACCTTCAAACTTGTAACCGACACCCCAAACCGTTGAAATCATCGAGGCCGTTTCTTCAGATATACGATTTAATTTTTCTCTTAATCTTTTGATATGTGTATCGACAGTTCGTAAATCTCCGAAGAAATCATAATTCCATACATCCTTGAGAAGTTGTTCTCTTGAGAATACTTTATCTGGTGCTTGTGCTAAATAATATAATAACTCATATTCTTTTGGTGTTAAGTTGATTTCCTGGCCTGAGACGGTTACTCGATGTGCATCGTTATCAATGACTAAATTTTGAAACACTAACATGTCCTTTGCCTGTGTTTCTGTTTGCAAAAACTTGGTCGAAGAAGAACGTCTTAATAATGCTTTGACTCTTAGAACCACTTCTCTAGGACTAAATGGCTTAACAATATAGTCATCTGCACCAACTTCAAAACCTTGAACTCGATTTGCTTCCTCGCCTTTTGCCGTTAACATCATAACAGGAGTAGCCTTTGATTTTCTTAGCTCTGTACATACTTCTATTCCATCCATTCCTGGCATCATTAAATCAAGGAGGATAACATCATAATCTTGTTCGATTGCTTTTTCTAATGCTATTTCACCATTTTCAGCTTCATCAATTGAGTAATTTTCTCTTTCTAGATACATTTTTAACAGTCTACGAATGCGGTCCTCATCATCAACTACAAGAATTTTTGCTTCTTTTTCCATTGTACACGCCTCCAGTTCATTTACCTTGATCATCCTATAAATTAAAATAAACAGACCCTGCAGATGAAGGATCTGTTTATCGTCGTACTAGTCATTTCTCAGTAATTCGTTCATCTGCGTGTGAACGTTCTATATTTATTTTGTATGAAGTTGCTTAATGCTCATGTGCGGAGCGTTAATTTGCCGCTACCAGATTCGTTTACGTTTATCGTACTTGTTCTATTTTTTGAATCTTAACCTGCGTAGGAGTGTAGTCCGGCGATTACTAGGTTAACAAAGACAAGGTTGAACATGATAATCGCAAATCCGATTACACCAAGCCATGCTGATTTCTCACCGTGCCAGCCTTTTGAAAGGCGTAAGTGAAGATACGCTGCATAAAACAAGAATGTAATTAATGCCCATACTTCTTTTGGATCCCAGCCCCAGAATCTTGACCAGGCAATTTGAGCCCAAATCATTGCAAAAATGAGTCCCCCAAGTGTAAAGATTGGGAATCCAATCGCAATGGCACGATAGCTAATTTCATCAATTGCTTGAGGACTAATGCTTCTGACCATCGGTTGGAAAATGGCTCCGACTCGTTTACGTGCAATTAAACGAATTAAGACATATAAAATCGCACCCGAGAAAAATGACCATAAAACTGTATTTAAATCATCTGAGCGAATTATCGCTGGTGCATTTACGATTGGTGACATTTTATCCTCTGTTAAAAGCGTTCCTTCATGTGGACCAATTACTGCTGGTAGCTCATAAACAATTTGAGCTTCCGCACCATTCTCATTGATATAATTAAACTCCGCTTCATATCCTAACCAACCAAAAATATTAGTGATTAGAATAAATCCAACTGTGCTCACAAGGCCATACATGACAATTTCTAATGAAATCGTTTTTTTGTTTCGTTTTGTGAAATCAAGCGTTCGAATTAAATAAATTAATCCAGCTGCAAATCCAATTGCCAAAATCCCCTGACCTAATGCTGTCGTAATGACATGGATTTTTAACCAGTTACTCTGCAATGCAGGAACAAGTGGTGAGATTTCGCTCGGAAAAACAGATGCATAAGCAATGATTAACATAACAACGGGCATTGTGAATAATCCTAAAACATTTGATTTATAGATAGGGTATATAATCACAAAAGCAATCGCAATCGCAATACCTAAAAATGTCATATACTCAAACATATTGGATACAGGAGCATGTCCGCCTGCAATCCATCTCGCTACAAAGTAACCTAGTGAAAATACAACTCCTAAGATTGCGGCAATATATCCATATAAACCCCAACTGTTTTTCTTAATTTCTCCTTGCTTGTTGCGAAAATTCTTACCTGGTAAAGATACCGCAAAGACAATTGTCGCAGCAAGATAGAGGAAAAAGGCAACGAGTAATAAATTCGAACTAAGAGCTGCCATTTTTAACCCTCCTGCTTCTTATTTTGATTTTCTTTTTTTTCTTCTTCTAATTTTTCTTTTTCTTCTGCTTGGTCTATCGGCTCATTTAAACCAGTATCTGCAATAATTTCAGTAATATCATTACGCAGGGTTAACCAGTTTTTATTCGTATGACCTGCAATCCAAATCTCTCCGTCAATACGTTGGAACCAAATTCGACGATGGGCCCAATAAGAGCCTTGAATTAATCCAATCATAAAGATAGCTCCACCAACAATGAGGATCGGTATCGTCAAATCTTTACGAACTCCTAAACCAGACACATTACTCATCTCAACATCAACAAACGATAATTTAAACTCATGGTCCACCTCTTCAATCGATTGACCGCGAGAAGGTAAATCATAGTTAGCCATAATTCCAATAAAACTTCTTTCTCCATCTGGAGTTTCAGGTGTCTTTGTTTCAAAGATAAATGCAGGGTTATCTGGAATGCTTGAACGAGTAGCTGGTTCATTATTACTGTTTAAATAGTAATTAGGAAAATACTCGATAATAGACACTTCATACCCTTCACCTAAATCATAGTGCTTAGCAGGGTTATTTAAATCAACATCAATTTGACCAAAACGATCTCCCGTTTCTTTATTTTCAATAGAAAAACTCATTGTTTGAAGCTCGTTTAATTTATAATCTAATTGATAAAAGCTATAACCGTTATACTCAAGCGGGTCATTCACTTTAATTTCTTTTCGTGCTACCTCTGTTAATTCCCCAACTACCCCAATAGGCGAATCCGGGTCTGCTTCATACAATACGGCATCTGTTTGGTATGTCTTCACAACGAGGCCATCGACCCTTTGCATCGATTCACCAAATACTTCATCTTCTGGATCATATAACTCAAGGTGGAATCCTTCATTACCTATGTATAACTCTTGATTCGTTCCAGGCACGACTGAAAATTCATCTTCGCGAATCCAGACATGTTCATCCACATAAAAGCCCGGAAAATAACGTAACATACAGCCAATTAAGAAAATGATAATACCTACGTGATTAACATAAGGTCCCCAACGAGAAAAGCGACCTTTTTCAGCAACAATATTGCCTTTTTCCTCTCGAACGCGATAGTTCTTTTGCGATAATCGCTGTTTTATTGTATTCATCTTTTCATCATAATCAGGAACTTGAGATGAACCAAATACACGTTGTCTTTTCATGAAATTCTTGTGACGAGTAATTCTTTGTTTCTTTAAAGCACGATATAATGGAACTCCTCTATCTAAGCTTGCAATGATTAAAGATACACCTAAAGCAGCAATTAGTAACATATACCACCAAGAGTCATATAAATTATGAAAACCTAATTCATAATAAATTTGTCCAAGTGTACCGTACTCATTTTGGTAAAACACAGATGGGTCTTCCCCACCAATATAAAACTCTTGTGGAAAAATGGTCCCAAATATAGAAGCCACCAGTAAAATAACAATAATCCAAATTCCAACCTTGACAGACGAGAAGAACATCCAAATTTTATCGATGATATTTGATGTGTACGTCTGTGAACGTCTTGCCACACCTTCATAACGCATATTTAATAGTTGTTTTTGGTCATCGTTTTCATTTCCTAATGGCTTACCACATGACTCACAAATAATCGTACCATGCGGGTTCAAATGTCCACATTCACATTTGATTTTATCCATCGTTACACCTCAATCATGCTTGTGGTATTATTTCTTCCATAAATTCTCGAATTATCTCTTCTGTTAGTAGACCTGTAAACACACGAACGATCTTGCCATGCTCATCAACCAATACGGTCGTAGGTAACGGTCGAACACCATATGCGTCAATTACATGCCTACCTTCGTCAATGACAACAGGGAACGTAAGGTCTAATCTTGAGACGAAGCGCTCTACGGTTAAAGGTGGTTCACTCGCATTGATGGCTACAATCTCAATACCTTGGTCTTGATATTCATGATATAACTCTTCCATAATCGGCATTTCTCTTACACATGGCGGACAATAAGTGCCCCAAAAATTTAAAAAGACACCCTTTCCTTCTAACTCACGCAGTTCAATGACTTCACCTGTTAAATCCTCAAGGGCAAAATTAGCAGCATCATGACCAGCACGTGCAACACTTTTATCTGCAAAGAAATTATAATAGAATGTATAACCAATCGCTACAGCCATTACTAATAAAATGGTAGAACGCATGATTAAACGTTTTCTTTTCATGTTTGTCATCCTCCCTTCCAGTATCAATGAACTACATGCACAAAAAAGTTAACCTTTTGTCCTTCAATTGTACAAACTTAAGTCTAAAAATATCCCAGTCTCATTATAACCTTAAATGAAAGCTCCTATCACTTTGCTTTATGACGGTTTCGTGACAGCTACTTCTTTTAGTTTCTTAACTTCGATTGGCTTTAATGGTCTTGATTCACCTGGGTTTAACCCTTGTAAGGTTAGAAAACTGTATTGCTCTCTTTTTAACTTCATAATCGGATAATTAATAGCTTCAAACATCCGACGAACTTGTCGATTTCGACCTTCATGAATCGTTAATTGAATAATCGATGTTTGTTTTTTCTTGTCCATTGAGATTAATTTCACTTTTGCAGGGGCTGTTTTACCATCCTCTAGGCGGATCCCATCTGCTAGTCTCTTTAGTTCTTCTCTTTTTGGTATGCCCTTTACCTTTGCGACATACACCTTGTCGATATGGAATTTAGGGTGCATGAGTTGATTGGCTAATTCACCATCATTTGTTAGAAGTATTAAACCTGATGTATCATAATCAAGTCGACCAACAGGAAATAGTCTTGCTTCTGTTTCAATGAAATCAGTTACAACTTTTCGTCCTTTATCGTCAGTAACACTTGATATCACAGATGTTGGCTTATATAAAAGATGATAGGTAGGTTCTTCTCTATCTATAGGTATCCCGTTCACTTCTATTTTGTCTTTGTTAGGCGTCACTTTTACTCCTAATTCAGTCACTTTCTTTCCGTTAACCGTTACTTTCCCTTCAATAATAAGTTCTTCTGCTTTACGTCTTGATGTAATTCCTGCTTGTGCTATTACTTTTTGTAATCGTTCCATTCTTGATTCACCTCATCCCCAATCATACCCGCAAGAATAGGAATATACAAGCGAGGAAACTTTTTTGTAGCATTGATTTTCATTCAATGTTAAATGTCCCTTACCTCTTAGGAGCTTTGTATGAAAGTTGGGATTGATACTCATATGCGGAGTTCTACTTGTGGCTACCGAAAAATGCTCCATGTCCCGTGGGGTGGCACTTAGCTAATCAAGCTAAAGGGAACCACCACTTCCATGTCTGTTAGTGGCGTAGTGAATAGGCTTCGTAACCAACCAATATGAAAGTGAGATTTTTTTAACAGATGGCTTTTCATTCAATGACGATTTAGAGGACTCTCATACATTGCAGTAGCCCCAACACTTTTGGAGTGTTGCTAGTAAGAGTTTACCAAAAAAAATTCAGTGCACGGTACAACCAGCCACTAACAAGTATAAAAGTAGGTTTTGAAGCAATAAGCGGTAAGACTGGTAGCCAACACGGCGCAAATAAAAATACGCAGCAATGAAGCTCGAAAAAGAGCCAACAATACAGCGCAAATGGATAAGAGAGTCTATTTGATATCAAAAAAAGCACTCTAACAATATTCATACCATGTTAAAGTGCCATATCCTATTAAAAATACAACCAGTTGTCAAAACTGTAAACACCAAAAGTCATTTGATAATAAGTTACCGCGTTTAAAAGTCTAGACTAATATGATCCTACTAAACCGTAGGTTCTTCTTCTAAATTTTGGACTTTAATTGTCCAATTAAATGTATCAACTTTTTGACCAGTCTGAATACCTGTTAGTGTTTCGTATAATCTTTTTGATAGTTCGCCGGTCTTTCCTTCATTGATAGTCAATTTTTCTTCACGCCAGATCATTTCCCCAATTGGAGAAATAACAGCAGCTGTTCCAGTTCCAAAAGCTTCCTCTAATTGACCTGCTTTATAAGCTTGAACGATCTCATCAATTGAGATTTTCCGCTCTGTAACAGGAATATCCCATGTGCGAAGTAAGTCGATCATAGATTTACGTGTTACACCTTCTAAAATACTTCCATTTAGTTCTGGTGTAATGACTTCACCGTTCACCTTAAAGAATACATTCATACTTCCTACTTCTTCGACATATTTTTTCTCAACGCCATCTAACCAAAGTACCTGTGAGAAACCAAGCTTCGTTGCTTGATCTTGAGCATTATAAGCAGCAGAGTAATTTCCTGCCGTTTTTGCCGTCCCTGTCCCACCTTTTACCGCTCTTGTAAACTTCTCTTCTACATAAATACGAACAGGATTAATTCCTTCGGGATAATAAGCAGCTACAGGCGATAAAATAATCATAAATGTATAACATTTTGAAGGGTTTACACTTAAATTATTTTCAGTCGCAATCATAAAAGGTCTAATATATAAAGAATTTCCTTCACCTTGTGGAACCCATTCTCTTTCAAGTGCAATCAATTGTTTCAAATAATGTAATACTTCATTTTCATCAACAGAGGGCATACTTAATCGCGAACACGATTGATTTAGCCGTTTTAAATTTTGCTCAGGTCTAAATAATAACACTTGATTATCATCAGTTCGGTACGCTTTAAGACCTTCAAATACCGTTTGTCCGTAATGAAAGATCATGGCTGCAGGATCTAATGTGACAGATTGATAGGGAATAATTTTAGGATCGTGCCAACCTTTGTCCTCTGTATAGTTCATTTTAAACATATGATCAGAAAAAACAGTCCCAAATTTTACTTGATTAACATCAGGCTTTTCTTTTGGGTGCATTGTACGGATGATTTGCAATTTCTCTCCACTCAATTTTTTCATCTCCTTCTTAACCACTACTCACATTTTAAAAGTTCATTCTGAAGATTTCAAGAATAAAAATGATTCAATGATTACTTACTAACACCTACACACTCCCACTCTTTTGTCAACATTTGAAACAAATTCATTGATTTATATACTAAGTAAACGCTTTACTGAGTTGAAGATTTTTACTGAAAAAAAATCCAACCTCATCGACCATGAAGTTGGATCATTCGTTTTTATTGATTAATTTTGATAGGAGATCTCATACTTTTCTCTCAACTGAGTTAACCACGGTGTTAATTCAGTTTGATACTTTTGATTAAATAACTTCTCTTCTATTTCTTCTTGATGCTCTTCAAACTTCGCCTCTTGTTCCTCTTGTTTATCTGTCACTTTAATAATATGAAAACCATGCTCGGTTTCTACCGGTTCACTTACTTCATCGATTTCTAAACCAAAGGCGGCTTCTTCAAATTCAGGAACCATTTCACCTTTACTAAAGAATCCGAGTTCACCACCCCTTTCTTTACTTGCTTCATCTGTGGAGTTTTCTGCTGCTAAATCAGCAAAATCCTCCCCCTCATCAACCTTAGCTTTTAACTCTTGTGCTGTCTGTTCATCTTCGACCAAAATGTGGCTAGCTTCTACTTCTTCTTGTTGATTAAACTGCTCTTGATTATCATTAAAGTACATCTCTATCTCTTCATCTGTTACCTCAATGACAGGTTCCATCAATTTCTGCGTTAATAATGAATAATAAACATCATCTTCAAACATATCCATAGTAACTCCCCTTTGGGCTAACATCTCCTTGACATTCTCTTCTCCATTATACATGTCATAAAAAAATGTTAATTCTTCATCAATTTCTTCTTGTGTAAC
This sequence comes from Alkalihalobacillus pseudalcaliphilus, assembly GCF_028610675.1. Classification (NCBI taxonomy): domain Bacteria; kingdom Bacillati; phylum Bacillota; class Bacilli; order Caryophanales; family Bacillaceae; genus Alkalihalobacillus; species Alkalihalobacillus pseudalcaliphilus. The sequence goes on along the minus strand of NZ_JAQQWS010000001.1, from coordinate 263,471 downwards.
TTGTACACCTTGCTCATTTGCTTCTAACTCAATCATCTTATTATTAATAAGTGCTTCTAATATTGTTGGTCCATGTTGTGACATAGCCTCATCTGCAACTTCACTTTCTTTAATTTTTTCACCATTTACAGATGCCATAACTCCAGATGTATTCGCTACAAAAACTCCTAATACAACCGCACCACTTAAAACAACTACTCCTGATAAAATTGCCAACCATTTTTTCATTAATATTTACACTCCTTCATTTAATTTTACAATGATGTATGAACTCGAATAGGTACTTCAATTTCTTTCTTTTCACCATCACGATATAGTTCCATCGTCACCGTATCTCCAACTTCTACCTCACGATAAAGGATCTTACGAATATCAGATGCATCTTTCACTTCAATACCACTCATTGAGACGACTACATCCCCTGCTCGGATACCTGCTTCATCCGCTACAGAGCCAGGTTCAACAGTCGTAATGACAGCACCTCCTTTTATATCTTCTGGCAACGCACCTAAGTACCCACTAGGGATTTCAGATAAATGAGCAAGGCCAACGCCTAAATAAGGGCGTGTTATTTCACCTTTATCAATCATTTCCTCCACTAATGGAATCAAATCATTACTCGGGATAGCAAATCCAATTCCCTCTATTCCGTTCTGAGCAATTTTTAAGCTGTTAATACCTATGACTTCCCCTTTTGTATTGATTAGAGCACCTCCACTATTTCCAGGGTTAATAGCAGCATCTGTTTGAATGACGTCTAAATTCCATTCACCCGCTGATGTTTGGACAGGAATAGATCGATTAACAGCTGAAATTATCCCTTGTGTTACGGTCCGCGACAACTCTAATCCTAAAGGGTTTCCAATGGCAAATACCTGCTCACCTGGTCTTAATTCATCGGAATTCCCAAATTCGATGATTTGTTCACTTTCACTAGCATCCATTACTAAAACCGCTAAATCAGTTAAAGCATCACCGCCAACCAATGTGGCAGAGACTGTCTCTCCATCTGATAAGGATATCTCAATTTCATCGGCACCTTCAATGACATGGTTGTTTGTAATAATATATGCCTTACCGTCTTCTTCCTTAAAGATAACTCCAGAGCCTGTTCCAGCTTCAACGGCTTCTTGTTCAGAAGGCTGCGACTGAAAGAACCCAGGTATTCCTTGAGACTTCTGTTTGTTAACAACTCCTACTATAGACTGAGATGCATTCTCAATCATGTCAGTGTAATCCGCTACTTGATTGGACATATTTTGAACTGGCAACTCATTTGAGCCCTCTAACTGTTCATTTTCTTCTACTTGATTATTGACAGATACATGTCCAGAAGCAACCATCTCCTGATAAAAGTCAGTTTGTGGTATAACGATGAGAGTCAAAGCAGAACCAACAATTCCTGCACCAGTCATTTTAAACCATGACCACTTATTCTGTTCCTTTCGTTTCCCTCTTCCAGACGAATGCTCTTCCCACTTATTTTCTTCATTCATTTTTATACCTCCTTGTTCCGTTTATATAAGCCATACTACCGATAAATTATGTCAACAACATGTCAAGATACATTAAAGCAGGTATAAAATAGCTTTTATATGAAAGTTGATGCTGATGCTCATGTGCGGAGCTTTGCTCACCGCTCCCGAAAATCACGCTCCGCGACAATCACGTGGCCCTGAGCTAATCGGCTATGCCGCTGGATCTCAGCTCTGCCACTACGTTCCACGGGAGTCTCCGCATATTTTCGTCCGCTAGGTTTCTTCTTAATTCTCAAGTTCACAACACAATCTAACTCCATTCATTTAAAATGAAAATGGAAAAAAACTAATTGAATGAAGAGCCAACAGTTGAAAGCTAAACCATACTTTCATCTTTGTTGGTGGAGAAGTGAATCTTGTTTCGCCGTGTCGGCTGTATGAAAGTGTATGTAGAGATGATAGTTTAGCCTTGAAGTTAGCTGGTCACCTCTCTTGCAATAGATGACCATGTGTCCGGTGCAATATTTTTTTGCTAACGATATCCATTCGCCTCCTACTCACGTATTTTTCATAAGAAAAGACATTGACATGTTACTGAAAGCAACATGTCAATGTCTTTTAAGTGTTTTAATTTTTTATTCCTACTCTTACTTATTGGACTTTATTTTAGGTTGTCTTCTTCCTCTTCCAAGTCCTAATTCTTTTGCTTCAATATGCAGAGATTTCAATAAACTGATCATCATTAGCAGCATAATAAACGAAAATGGCAATGCAGATGAAATCATTGTATTTTGTAGGGCATCTAATCCACCTGAATAGAGTAGAACTAAAGCAATAGCTGCAACCATAATCCCCCATGTTAACTTAATTTTCATACTCGGAGTTTGTGAACCATTTGTAGTCATCATCCCAAGTACAAATGTACCCGAGTCTGCTGACGTAATTAAGAAAATCGCAATTAATACTAAAGTTAATATAGACATAATTAATGCCATTGGAAATTGACTTAAAACAGCAAAGAGACTTTCCTCTGTGGCCAAACTAGAAATCTCAGCAACTCCTGAATGCTCGTTCATCATCGCCGTTCCACCAAAGGTTGCAAACCAGAAAAAGCCCACTAGTGAAGGTAAAAATAATACCCCAAATACAAATTCACGAATTGACCTTCCGCGCGAGACTCTCGCGATAAATATCCCGACAAATGGCGCCCACGAGATCCACCATGCCCAATAAAAGATCGTCCAACCATCAATCCATTCTCTAGCTTCCTGATTAAATGGTGCAATTCTAAAACTCATTTGGAAAAAGTTTTGTATGTAACCACCTATAGTATCTGTATATAAATTTAAAATAGCTACGGTTGGTCCAAATATAAAAACAAATAACAATAGAATTAAGGCAAGAATCATATTCCAATTACTCAAAATTCGTATCCCTTTTTCAATTCCTGTAAGTGCTGAAATCATAAATAAAATGGTTACAATAATTAAAACAATTAATTGAATCCAAAAGCTTAACGGCCAGTCAAATAGATAACTCATCCCTCCATTTACTTGCGATGCTCCAAAACCTAATGTTGTCGAAACACCCATAACGGTCGCAATAACCGCAATAATATCTATGATTTTACCAAAAGCTCCATCAACATAATGACCAAATAACGGTCTAAGGCTTGAACTAATTAATGCCTTTTCATTTTTTCTATATGTAAAATAAGCAATAACTAAAGCTACTAGTCCATAAATCGCCCACGCATGTATTCCCCAATGAAAAAAAGTATACCTCAAAGCATCTCTCATACCTTGTGTCGTAGCTTCATTTCCTGTTGGAGAACTAATCGCATAATGACTTAAAGGCTCTGCAGTTCCCCAAAATACAAGACCAATTCCCATTCCTGCACTAAATAATAACGCAAACCAAGTCGGACGATTAAATTGTGGCTTATCATCCTCTTTTCCTAGCTTGATCAACCCAACTGGACTAATAAGAAAATATAAACAAACTAAAGCAATGACTGTAACAAGGATTAAATAATACCAACCAAATGAGGTAGAGATAAAACTTGTTAATTGACCTGTCCACTCCTCCAAAATCCCCGGTGCTAAAATACCAAATAAAACAATAATCGATAAAACTGAAACCGAAACTTTAAAAACAATATTGTTTCCCTTCATATATGTCTCCTTTCAAAACTAACCAAAACAGATATTCCCGATTCAACCAAAACAAAACACGTTTGAATATTCAAACGTGTTTAATCCATGAAAAGAAAGTATTTTCAAGTTCATAGGTGGGAACACGCGCTCCATTCACAAGGTAGTGTTAGATTACCCACACAAAACATGATTCATACAATATCTTAGCGCTACATTTATTCAATAAAAGGGAGCAACAATTCATCTAATCTTTCCTTCGTAACCTTATTTATGACAAACTCGTGACTTAGATCTTTCGATACCTCTGTTTCAACTACAAAAATACCTTTATAAATTGATTTCGCACCTAATGCTGATAAAACTGGCTTAAAACTATAATCAACCATTAATAAATGAGCAAGGCTTCCACCAATTACTAGTGGCAAAATAGGTTTTCCTTTAAAGGCATTCTGTGGTAATAAATCTAAATACGTTTTTAAAATACCGGTAAATGAAGCTTTATACACTTGGGAAGCGACTATTATCTTATCCGCTTTTTCAACCTGTTTATGAAATCTTTTTACCTTTTCATTGTTAAATTGTGCTTGAATTAATGCTTCTGCAGGTAAATCATGAACATGTATAATATCCGTCTTAACCCCTTCTTTCACAAAGTATTGTTGCGTATACTTAATTAGTCCTTGTAATCGAGAACCTTTATTTGGACTACCTGATATAATTAGAATATTACCCATCCTACACTCTCCTTTTCCATAATAAAAAGACATAGCAAATGATTCACTATGCCTCTGGTTATCCAGTCGGAAGTCAAATAATACTTAAATATAATATGTTATCGGTATATGTTTTTTTAAAACTTCAAAAATATATAGTTCAATTTCTTGCTTAGATTCCTTCCGTTCACAATAGTAACGATAAGACTCCGATTCTTCCATTAAATAAATAGTCGGAATCAAAGATGTTGCTTTCCAATTCGCCAATAATGGCTTTAGACTATATTCAATAATTGAAACATGGGCACTTGTTCCACCGATTATGACTGGTAAAATCATTTTATTTTTAAATAACGTTTCATCAATTTTTTGTAAAAAAGCCTTCATTTGTTTATATGGCTGTTCTTTTGCTTCAAAGACAAACATGACAAGATTTGCTTTATTCAGTTTATCCCATGGTTGTTGTGATTGAACATCCTCAATTGCGTGTACCGATATCACTTCGCCAAACTTTGTTACTTGTTGCTTCAAAGCACTATGCACACATTTTAGGGATGTGCCATGAGTGGGTACTTCTAATACTGATATTTGATATGACATGTTAAACCAACCCCCACCCTTCTTAATCCTGAATATTCCTACTTGTTTAATAAGAATTATAGCAAATGTAATCGTATTTAGCAATAATGGAACTGCCCATTTATCGAACTATTGTAGAAATTCGCTTTCTTATAAGGGTTAAGTTATTTTTGTATGAAAGTTGTTGCTGGTACTCATGTACGGAGCGTTGCTCGCCGCTACCGAAAATGCTGCTCCTCTGGGACTAATAATTCTCAAGTGAAAGAAATTCTAACACCATACTTTTAGATGACAAAGGACAACATTAAATTGCATGAAGTTCCGCCAGTTAATGAGCGAAATACCACTTTCATGTTTAATGGTAGCGAAGTGAACCGGGTTTCGTCATGGAAGATTGGTACCCGCATTGGCGACTCTTTTTCAGACTTCATTGCTGCGTATTTCTTTTTGCTCCGCATTGGCGACTCTTTTTCAGACTTCATTGCTGCGTATTTCTTTTTGCTCCGCATTGGCGACTCTTTTTCCGACTTCATTACTGCGTATTTCTTTTTGCTCCGCATTGGTGGCTCTTTTTCCTGCTTTATTGCTGCGTATTTCTTTTTGCTCCGCATTGGCGACTCTTTTTCCGACTTCATTGCCAATGTTTTTTATGTATTAGAAAAGAAAAAAGCCCTTATTCTAATGAATAAAAGCTTTCGGTGAACCGATCAGTCTTTTATGTTTATATCGAGAACTCTTCTGGCTTGAACACTTTCATCTGTTTAGGTTTCACATAGATTGATTGACCTTGTTGAATGTTCAAATCGAGAAATTTACTTTTTTCTAATTCAATTTCAATTACTTCTCCCTTTTCTCTTTCCGTTTCAAGAAAAACAATGGGACCAACGGCATGAACATGTTTAATCTCAACGGGAATATAGCCTTCTTTTTTCGTATCTTTTTCGATCTCAAATTGATGTGGTCGCGTATAGGCAAAGGTATTTTCATTCGTATCCTCTAATTGAGCCGCAATCTCCTCATGGAAAATCTCACCACCAGATGATTGAAATACACCGTTTTGAACACGCCCTTTAAATATATTAACATTTCCTAAAAAGTCAAATACAAATGGACTATTAGGATGTTCATACACTTCATCAGGTGTACCAATTTGTTTTATTTCTCCTTGGTTCATCACAACAACGCGGTCAGATACATCTAAGGCCTCTTCTTGGTCATGAGTAACGAATACACTCGTAATATGATACTCGTCATGAAGCTTTCGTAACCAACGCCTCAAATCCTTTCTCACCTTCGCATCTAAAGCACCGAATGGTTCATCAAGTAGCAATACTTTAGGCTGAACGGCTAGTGCACGAGCTAAGGCAACTCTTTGTCTTTGTCCACCAGATAATTGACTCGGAAAACGCTTTTCATAGCCTTCTAGCTTGACTAATGCCAACAGTTCCTTAACACGTTCATCTATTTCTTTTTTTGATGGACGATCCTTCCTTGGTTTTACACGTAACCCGTAAGATATATTATCAGCGACATTCATATGTCCAAATAAAGCATAGTGCTGAAAGACAAAACCAACCTGCCTTTTTATCGCCTCGACGTCTGTCATGTTTTGCTCACCGAAATAGATATTACCTTGGTCAGGTTGCTCTAAGCCAGCAATAATACGTAATAAGGATGTTTTACCTGAACCTGATGGACCTAATAAAGCGACAAGCTCACCAGATTTAATATTTAGATTGATATCTGTCAAAGCTGCAAATGAACCAAAATTTTTGGAGATATTTTGAATGTTAATAGACATAATTGAATTACACCACCCTTTGACGATTCACTTTCCATTCGATCATATTTTTTATAAAAATCGTAACTAACGCCAATAGAGACATTAATGATGCGACCGCAAAAGCTGCGGTAAATTGGTATTCGTTATATAAAATCTCAACATGAAGTGGCATCGTATTGGTCAGACCACGTATCTTTCCTGATACCACGGATACTGCCCCAAATTCTCCAATTGCCCGCGCATTACATAAAATCATTCCATATAATAAACCCCATTTAATATTGGGTAACGTCACATGTAAAAATGTTCTCCACCCATTTGCACCTAGTGAAACCGAAGCTTCTTCCTCAGAAGTCCCCTGTGCTTGCATTAAAGGAATAAGTTCTCGAGCTACAAAAGGCACCGTTACAAATAAGGTAGCTAAAATAATCCCAGGTACTGAGAATATAATCTTCCATCCTTGTTCCATTAAGAATGGACCAAATAGACCATGTGCACTAAATAATAAGATAAATACTAACCCGGCAATAACGGGTGATACAGAAAATGGTAAATCAATGAGTGTTACTAAAAAGCTCTTCCCTCTAAAACGGTATTTGGAGACAAGCCACGCTGCCGCTATCCCAAAAATCGTGTTTAACGGAACGACAATAATGGCAACTAAAAGAGTTAACCGAATCGCTGATAAAGCATCAGGCTCAGTAATCGAAGCCAGATAAGTAGCAATTCCTTGCTCAAACGCTTTATAAAAGATCGCAACTAAAGGTAAAACTAAAAATAAGATTAAAAATAATATGGCTATTGATATGAATGTCCATTTAACCCATGTAGGCTCCTTTAAAGCTCGAGATCCATGGATAGGTTGATTCGTTTGTGGTTGTTGAACTAGGTCAGCCATCTTCACATCCCCCCTTTTTACACATATCTCCTCTGGCTCCACCATTGTATAGCGTTAATAATCAGTAGCATGACAAATGAAAAAACCAACATAACAGCTGCAATCGCTGTCGCCCCAACATAATCAAATTGTTCAAGTTTGGTCATGATTAGTAATGGGGTAATTTCCGTCCTCATCGGCATGTTACCTGAAATAAATACAACTGAACCATATTCACCTAATGCTCTTGCAAAGGCCAACGCAAATCCAGATAATAAGGCGGGAATGACAACCGGGAAAATAACTTTAAAAAAGGTGTGAATTCTACTTGCTCCTAAACTTGCTGATGCTTCCTCTACCTCTTTTTCAATGCCTTCTAAAACAGGCTGAACCATACGAACAACAAATGGCAACCCGATAAATGTTAAAGCAACGACAACACCTAATGGCGTAAAAGCAACACGTATCCCAAAGATATCTAAATATTGACCGACCCAGCCCGTAGATGCGTACAAGGTCGTTAAGGCAATACCAGCAACCGCTGTCGGTAGTGCAAATGGTAAATCAATCAAACCATCAATGATACGTTTGCCTGGAAAATCATACCGAACTAATACCCAAGCGAGCAAAAGTCCAAAAACAGCATTCACACTAGCCGCCGCAAACGCAGCTCCTATACTCAACTTATAACTAGCAACAACTCTAGGTTCTGTCACCACAGCCCAAAAAGACTCCCAACCCATCGTTGCTGTATTTAAGAAAATCATTGATAGCGGAATAAAGATGAGCAATGTCACATACATCATCGTAAATCCCATTGACAAGCCAAAACCCGGTAACACACTATACTGCTTCCATTTTCTTTTTCTTGCCACTCCTCACACCTCGCAATCACATCGATAAAGGAAGGAAGGGAAACCTTCCTTCATTAAGGTTGATAAATACGGTCAAAAATACCACCATCATTAAAATGGGTTTCTTGTGCCTGTTGCCATCCTCCAAAAACCTCATCAATCGTAAACAATTTAATATCAGGGAAAATATCATATTTGGCTAGAATTTCTTCATTCCTCGGGCGATAATAATGTTTAGCCGCTAGTTCTTGACCGACATCTGTATACAAAAACTCTAAATAAGCTTCCGCGATCTCTCTTGTTCCTTTTCTATCAACATTTGCATCAACTACCGCGACAGGAGGCTCAGCTAAAATACTCACAGACGGATTGACAATCTCAAATTCATCCTCACCCAGCTCATTAATGGCTAAGTACGCTTCGTTTTCCCATGAAAGAAAGACATCACCAATTTTCCGTTCAACAAATGTTGTCGTTGCTCCCCTTGCCCCAGAATCTAATACTTCAACATTTTGATAAAGTTTATTAACAAATTCCTCTGCTGCTTCTTCAGTCCCATATTCTTCAAGTGCATATCCCCAAGCCGCTAAATAATTCCACCGAGCCCCCCCAGATGTTTTCGGGTTTGGAGTAATCACAGATACATCATCCTGAACAAGGTCATCCCAATCTTGAATGTTTAAAGGATTACCTTTACGAACTAGAAAAACAATCGTAGACGTATACGGGGTTGAATTATCATCTAGTCGTGTTTGCCAATCTGCTGGTATAAGCTCACGATTTTCATGTAAGACATCAATATCATACGCAAGAGCCAACGTAACAACATCAGCCTCTAATCCATCGATTACAGCCCTTGCCTGACTTCCAGAGCCTCCATGTGATGTATTAATGGTTACGGTTTGGCCAGTTTCTTCTTTCCAATATTCTGCAAACTCTGCATCGAATTCTTGATAAAGCTCACGTGTTGGATCATAGGACACATTTAAAATTTCAAATGTGTCTTGGTTTCCTCCAGATGTACCATTGTTACCTTGTGAGCAACCAACCAATGTTCCAAGTGATAGTGTCAGTACTAAAAGGAACAGCGTTTTTTTAACATTCATATTCATGACCCCCACAATCTAAATTATTTGAGTTGATTCTTTTTGTTTGGTGAAAAACGTACTTTTTCCGTCGCATCAATTTGTGTAATCTGATTATCGTGAATCGTAATTAAAACCGTTCCATACTCAATTTTTTCAATGGCCTTCTTAATTTCTTCTTGCTTTTTCTTATCAAAAATTCCCATTCCCTCTTTCCCCTTCCAAACGAATATTTTGATTTAATAAATCCTCTAAAGTTGTTGAGTCTAATACATCGGCGACAGTATCTCTAACGAGTCCCCAAAGCGGTTGTAATAGACAATTCGTTTCAAGCGGACATGCTTCATAAGAAGTCACACTCACACACCCCATTGGAGCAAGCGGCCCTTCTAACTTACGAACAACATCACCAATGACAATTTCTCTGCTGCTTTGATTTAATTGAAAACCACCATCTGTTCCCCTTCGGCTCATAATAAAACCGAGTACCTTTAATTGTGCTAACAATTTTTCCAGGTAAGGAGCGGGCACCATAATTTCATCACTTATCTCTTTCACTTTAAATCTTTGCTCTGGGTTCCTAGCTAGAACGATTAAGGCCCTTAACGAATATTCCCCTTTACTCGAAACACGCATCTAATTCAACCCCTTAATTATGAGTAATAAGACTGGTTAAGTCGGAATTATTCAATAAAAAAAACCTCAACTAAGCATTTGCTCTAGCTAAGGCCTTCGGTTGTCCGATCAGCTTTATTGTTTATAGATTTGTAACTATAATATTATTCAGATTATTCAGAGGTGTCAAGTATGTTTTAAAAAATTTAAATTTATTTTATTTACTCTCCTTTATTTGTAACCAGGGCCTTTCTTTTCTCCAATCTATATGTACGGGTAATCGAAAACACTCTGATAAGGTTTCATCCGAAAGTACATTTCTTTTTTCTCCATGTACAATCACGTGACCATCTTTCATTAATAAAGCATGAGATATTTCAGGTAAGACCTCTTCAATATGGTGTGTAACATATAAGACGGTTGGCCCTCCTTCAAGTGCCATGATAGCCGCAACGGTATTCAGGAGTTCTTCGCGAATATACACATCTAAACCATTACATGGCTCATCGAGTATGAGTAAGCATGGTTCTGACATTAAAGCACGGGCGATCATCACTCTTCGCTTTTCTCCCTGTGACAAATACCGAAAAGGAACCGTACTTAATTGCTCAGCTCCAAGCTTATTTAATAAGTGATACGCTTTATTTCTTTTTTCCGCACCAATGGTTTCATATAAACCAATCGTTGCATGAGCTCCACTTATGACAACATCTAAAGCATCGTCTTGATAACGAGTTACAAACCGTTCATCGAGTGACGAACTCACCCACCCTATTCTCTTTCTTAAATCATGGATGTTCGTTTGACCAAAACGATGACCAAGTACCTTTATCGTTCCTGATGTTGCCCACTCATAACCCGTAATTAATTTCAATAATGTCGTTTTTCCAGACCCATTTAACCCCATAATCACACTATGTTGTTGTCGTTCAACTTGCCAATCAATGGCAGACAAAATTTGCTGTTCGCCCCTTTTAAAAGTAACTCCTTCTAGTCGCACCACTTCCACGTTCTAACACCACCTTTAAAAAAATATTCAAAATAGTATATCATCAATCGATAACTTTAGTAAATATCCATACAAGATCCACATAGCGAAGCCCCATTCACTTCGCCACAAACAATCATGAAAGTCATCTATCGCCTCCTTAAGATATATAAGGGTTTGTGCAGATACTGAGGTCAAACCTTGGGGTATCTGCACAAAGAAGGGGTTAATGTGTAGATACTGAGGCCTAGCCTTGGAGTATCTGCACAAAGAAGGAGTTAATGTGTAGATACTGAGGCCTAGCCTTGGAGTATCTGCACAAAGAAGGGGTTAATGTGTAGATACTGAAGCCAAACCTTGGAGTATCTGCACAAATAGGGGGTTAATGTGCAAATACTGAGGTCAAACCTTGGAGTATCTGCACAAAGGCCATTCTTCGTGGATAGTGGCGACTGTTCAAACTTTCGGCACGTTTACAACTCGATCATCATTAGGAGTCGGCTGAACAAAAAAGGTGCACTGTCCTACTAAGGTCATTGATCGCGAGATGGATGACGAGCTAACTTCACAGCATAAACTATCGTCCCAAACTAACTTTCATATAAAAAGAAACGTCTGGTAAGCTAAAACTCACCAGACGCCTTTTTATTTATTCTTTTGTTTGATTTTGCTTTTCTGCTTCATGATCATAATCCTTATAGCGCAACAAATCACCGAAAAGAATTTTATCTGAATAACCTAAATCATTGTTAACGCGGGCAAAATAAGGCTCACAATATTCTAATTCAGTTTCTTGTTCTGTCTCCTTGTCATAACAAGTACCAGATGTAAACAAGAAGTCGTCAGTTACGAAACTTCCATCACGTAAAATCACAAGCTCATCACGTTCAGGAGCATTTAAGTCTGTGCCGAAATGGAACATATCTTCTGTTTCAATGCCTAACAAATGCAAAATGGTTGGCTTAATATCAATTTGACCTGAAACGGTCGAATTTACCTTGTTACCTTCAAATCCAGGGATATGAATATACATCGGTACACGTTGCAACTGAACGGTATCAAATGGTGTAATTTCTTCTTTATCTAAATACATCGCCATTGAACGATCGTGATTAGATGAGATTCCATAATGATCACCATACATGATAAAGATTGAGTTTTCATAAATTCCTTCTTCCTTCAAACGATCAAAGAAGTATTCAAGTGCGTGATCCATATAGCGAACAGTTGGAAAGAAACGATTTAATGTTCGACTTGGATACTCCGCTTCATCGATAAACTTGTCTTCTTCATCTAATTCAAATGGGAAGTGATTCGTTAACGTAATAAATTTTGTATAATATGGCTCAGGCTGAGACTTTAATAGATCAATAGATTGTTCAAAGAAATCAACGTCTTTTAAACCCCATCCTACCGAATTTTCATCGTGGACATCATAACTCATAATATCAAAATACTTGTCATAACCAAATGATTGGTACACCATATCTCGATTCCAAAAGCTTTTGTTATTGGCATGCATGACTGATGCATAGTAACCATTATCGGCCACATTACCTGGCATGGCATCATACACATTTCCACCGTGTGTAAAGAAAACCGAACCACTATCTCGACCAAACATCGAGTTTGCTACTAAATATTCAGAGTCAGAAGTTTTCCCTTGACCTGTTTGATGGTAGAAATTATCAAAGTAAATACTTTCATCAATAAGAGAATTTAAAAACGGTGTAATGACTTGACCATTTTCACCATTCTCATCTTCATTGACGGTCTCATTAATAACAAACGATTGAAGTGACTCCATTGAGATAACAATGACATTTTTCCCTTCAGCAATACCATATAAGTCCGGATTTGGCTGTTCATGCTTCGCTTTTACATGGCGTTCAACTTCAATAATATCTGAGCTATCAGCGAAAACACGCTGCGCCCTTGTTTGAGATTGAATATAACCGTCATAAATATGATAGTTAAAGATACCAATATTTTTCACAATTAAATCACGGTCAAAAGAACGAGTTAATAATTGAGGACGCTCTGCTTGTGCCAGTGTTAAATTTCCTACAAAAAGCAAGACAGCAACTAACATAATTAAAAGTGGCTCACGCTTTAATGGACGTAATTCAAATGTGTGTTGCTTCTTCGCAAATATCATAAGTAATAAAATATCTACAAATAAGAAAACATCGTACCACTGAATTAATCCAAATACACTTGAACCTAAATCACCCATATTACTTGTTTGGAATAATACTGGGATCGTAATGTAATCGGTAAAAAAGCGATAATATAATAAATTAAAATAAAGCACTAATGTAGCAGCAACAGCTAATATCATTAATACCCTTTTTCTCCACTTTTCATTAAAAAAGAAACTAATCCCCAATATAAAAATAGCTGAACTTAGTGGGTTAATAAATAATAAAAACTCTTGTAATGGATTATCAGATGGTATTCCAAACCCAAACTTATAAACCAAATAGGTTTTTATCCATAAAAAAAAGACAGCAAATGCAAAAAATCTTAATCGATATAATAAGTTTTTCGTCTTATCTATAATCCTCTCCATAATTTTACCCCTTCCTAATTCCCTATTCACTTACACCCTACCATTCTATTTATCTATTATGGCTTTCAGATAAAGTGACTTTTTACGTTTCGACTAAAAAACAATAACATTTATAATCTTAGCGGATTGGCATTTAAAGTCAATAGATATAATGTGTAAGATCATGAAAGTCTTTTACATTATTAGACATCTCTTTCACTACCTCTTTTATTAAGACGAGCTATGTGTAGAAAAAGTTTCACTAAATTAGACAATCTGATCATGACACCTAATAAGACCTAGCTAATCACATGATATCAATGACATTCATTTGCGTATAAAATCCTATTCTCATAAGCGAGAATAGGATTTAGCATTTTCCACTATTGTTTATAAATCCTTCAAAGACCACCATTTAAAGCCGTCTTTTTCTAATAAAAGATCGGATGCTTCAGGGCCCATTGTTCCTGCCGCATACGTATCAATTTCTTGTGTTGACTCAGCCCACGCTTGAGAAATTGGATCAATTAAAGCCCATGATAAGTTTACTTCATCCCAATGAGCGAAGTTGGTTGCATCTCCAAGCATACAATCATAAATTAATCGCTCGTAGGCTTCTGGTGTATTAACACCATCAATGCTCGAATGTTTGAACTCTAAATCAACAGGAACCGTCTCACCTAATAATCCGACCTTCTTGCCATTTAGGATTAATGTAATTCCTTCATCAGGTTGGATATGAATGACTAGCAGATTAGGATGAATTTTCCTATCACGACTCTTTTGTGTATAGACATTTAAAGGTAAATCTTTAAATTGGACAACGATTTTTGTTGATTTTACCGACATCCTTTTTCCTGTTCTTACATAAAAAGGAACGCCTGCCCAACGATGATTATCAATCATTAATTTTCCTGCCACAAAGGTTTCTGTCGATGACTTCTTTTCGACATTTTTCTCTTCACGATAACCTGGAACTTGTAAGCCACTTAATTCACCTGCACGATATTGACCTCTGACAAAGTAATTCTCCATTTCTTCTGAAGAGATCGCACGAATCGCTCGAAGTACTTTGATTTTTTCACTTCTAACCTCGTTTGTTGCCAAGCGAATTGGTGGATCCATTGACAATAATAACACCATTTGAAGGAGGTGGTTTTGAACCATGTCACGCAGTGCTCCTGATGTCTCATAGTAGCCTCCACGCTCCTCGACACCTAACACCTCACTAGATGTAATTTGGATATTTGAAATATGCCGGTTATTCCATAATGGTTCAAAGATAGCATTAGCAAATCGAATAACTTCAATATTTTGCACCATTTCTTTACCTAGATAATGATCGATACGATATATTTGATCTTCTGAAAATGCTTCTCTAATTTCGTTATTTAATTTTTGAGCGGAAGGTAAGTCATGACCAAATGGTTTTTCAATCACTAATCGATTCCAACCTTCTGACTGTGTTACACCTTCTCGTTTCAGTTGGATAGCAATGGTACCAAAAAATTGCGGAGCCATGGCCATATAATAAATACGGTTGCCTGGTATTCCATAGGCTAATTCAAGTTGATTTAATTTGTCTTTTAATTGACTGTACGACTCTGTATTAGTAACATCAAACGGTAAATAATAAAAATGCTGACAAAACTCGTCAACTTTGTCACTTGAATATTTACTCTCGACGATTGATTTTTTTACATTTTCGCGTAGTTCCTCGTCGGACCACTCTCTTCTTGCTGCACCAATTACAACAAAGTTCTTCGATAATTTTCCAGACAAAAATAAGCTATAAATCGACGGATATAATTTTCTTTTTGCTAAGTCTCCTGTTGCTCCAAACAAAATAATGCTTGTTTTTGGTTGAGCTATTTCATTCATGAAATTCCATTCCTCTCTATCCCGTAAACACTTTTTCTCTCAATATGTAAAGCTGTTTCTTTTTTTCTCTATCACTTTAAAGTATTATTCCATTTAGTATAACGCAAATGAAAAAGAAGTAAATAAAAATCAGCCTACAAGCCAAAGATTTACTTCTATTATGGTTTCATCCCTATCTATAATTATTCATCAAGCGTACAATCAACTAAAAATTATAAGTGATCAAAGGAAGAAAAACAAGGTATGCACGTGTAAATAATGCTTGGGTTACTGCTAATTCTCAAGTTCAAAAAACATTTTGCTATCATTAATAACTTAAAAAACAACTTTCATCTTTGTTGGAGTCGGAGCGGTTTTGGCTCCACCATGCGGGTTTAGTATGAAAGTTCAATGGGTGATGTACGGAAGCTCGTCAAGTTCACTGCCAGTATTAAAGGTTACGACTAATCATCAAGCTCAAGAGCTTATCGTTACATTTTTTACCAATTTTACCCCTTCTAAAAGATGATGGTTGTTCTCTCTCTTAGGGTCCATAAACAAAAATAAGTAACCGCTCCTCCATTCACTCACCCCTTTGTATATTCAATGATCAAAAAACGTGATGAGGAAACATTTCATGTAGCCATCATCACGTTTGAATTTCATTTTTACTCACTATATAAAGTGAATTGTTGGAAAAACTCTGTATATTCCTCATTAGTGGCTGCACCTTGAATTCCTTGATAAAATTCGCCATCTTTATATTGTATTAGCGTTGGTGTCGCGTCAATATTATACTTGCTCCAACCCTCATCAAATTCAAGCAAGTTCATTTTCTTTAAATCAACACCTAGGTCATCGGCGAGTGGTGCCAAGCGTGGCGTTACTTCATTACAAAAACCACAGGTTGGGCTAAAGAAATAGACGGTTAAATCTTCACCATTCCCTAACTTCTCGTCAAGCTCTTCCGGCAAGATTATATTTTGGTAATTAGGATCGTCTAACTGTTTAATTGTTTCTGGATGGAGATTTGATTTATTGTACGGATTTCCTTCCGCTTTTTGTTGGTTAGCTGTAGTTGAAACATAAGCTAAGGCAGCAAAAATAACAACAATAATGGCTCCAAAAATAATAATTTTTTTCATCATGTTACCCCTTTCGGCTTTTTAAAGCCATCAAGCTAAAAATAAAAATCATCAAAAATGCCGTTCCTGCAAGAAATGGAATTGTTACAAATCCGAACCAATTTATGTATTGTCCAGTACATGGTATTTGCCCACAAGACGGTGCACTTTCTTGAAAAAAACTAACCTTTTGAATTAAATAATGGTAGGCGGAAATACAAAATCCGACACCAGAGAAAACTAAAGAATATACCGCTACATTCTTATCCTTTTTCATAATACCAACTAATAAAATAAGGACAATAGGATACATCAGAATTCGTTGATACCAACAAAGTGTGCAAGGAATAAATTGCCTAATCTCAGAAAAATATAACGAACCTAACATCGCCACAAATGATGTAATCCAGCTTAAAATCAAGTAATTCTCACTTTTTTTTGTCATTTACCTACCTCACCATCTCCTATGATGTTCTTGTGGATATTCCCTTTTCATTATACGTTAAATTGAATGAGTTTGCTTGTCAATCTCGTGAACATTCTTATAATAAGTAAATAATTAAAAGTAAGTAATTTGACCTAAAACTTAGCTTTCAACATGCTAAGTTTTAGAGAATTTAAATACACACTTAAGGTCTATGATCGAATTATGAATCACCTTGATTGAGGTGTTAAATGCGGAATCCTCTCTAAAAGTCTTTGAATGGAGGTTTCCGCCTCTGTTAATACTTCCTCTTGATCCATTGTTTTCATCATTTGATTGTGCATAACTAGTTTTCCGTTGATGAGCGTTGATTCGACCTCTGAACGAGTGGCTGAATACACAATTCTTGAAACCGTGTCGACATCATAACGCGGATACGTATGAAATTTGCGTAAATTCAATATGGCAAGATCTGCTTTTTTACCTATCTCGATACTCCCTATTTCATCTTCTAACCCTAAAGCCTTAGCACCACCAATCGTGGCCATTTCAAATACTTGGTGAGCGTTCATCGCCGTAGGACCATGCGTTGGCTTATGAATTAATGCCGCCAATCTCATTTCTTGAAACATATCTAAATTATTATTACAAGGAGCACCATCCGCACCTAGTGATACCGACATGTTTTCTTGTAACATTTCAGGAACATCAGCAAAGCCTGAAGCTAACTTCATATTAGAGCCAGGGCAATGACTTATATGAACACCTTTATTTTTAATAATTCTTTTCTCTTCATCATTTAACCAAATACAGTGAGCTAATAAAAGTCTTTCATTTGCTAAACCTAGGTGGTCGAGGTAAACAATATTTCTCATTCCTGTTTGTTTTTCAACGATATTAATTTCCTCTTTGTTCTCAGATGCGTGGGTATGAACTTTTACACCATATTGTTTGGATAATGCCCCTACTTCTATTAATAGCTTTTCTGTACTTGAGATAACAAAGCGAGGGGCAAAAGAGTATTGAATCCGACCATTATCATACATATGCCATTTTTCAAGTAAGTCAACACTCTCTTGAAGGGATTGCTCTGTTTTTTCTTGGAGGCGTTTTGGGACTTCATGCCCTTTATCCATCATAACTTTTCCTGATAAAGCTCTAATACCACTATGAGCTATAGCTTTAAAAGCAGAATCTGTATAATGAACGGTCTCCATATCGGCAATAGTGGTTGTCCCACTTTGAATTAATTCACCTATACCTAACAGGGCAGAATAATAGATCGACTCTTCATCATGTGCTGCTTCTAAGGGCCAAATCCTTTGTTTTAACCAGTCCATCAGTTCGAGGTCGTCACCTTTCCCACGGAAAATGGTTTGACATAAATGAATATGGGTTTGCACAAATCCTGGGATGATGGTTTTGTTAGTACCATCAATGAAAGTGTCAATATTTTCTACTTGAAGGTCTTTTCCGATATGTTTGATTGTATTTCCTTCAATTAACAGGTCACCTATAAGAATATCTTTGTTTTTGTTCATGGTAATGATTTCGGCATTTTTTATTAATGTACGATGCATGTCATTCAACTCCTTTGTATGAAAGTTCAATGGGTGATGCTCACTTCTCAAGACAATTTGACCTTCTAGTCTTTGTTTATCGTCAATAACTAACTTCTCTGAAATGCTTTAATATCCTCTCTTCATTCATAGATTCACTCATAAAGTTGGGTCTATTTATTGTTGAGTATAAAATTGTTCTATTTTCTATATCTATTTAAATTCTACGGAGCTACTAAATATACGATGCCCAATTTTACTCATTAACTATATAGGTAGATGCGAGAAGTATGAGCAAGAAATGAATGTAAAAGAAAAGAACGAGGATTTAGGTGATTACCTGTCCCCGATCTTACTACGCTATTAACTAACTCTACTTAATTTTCATGGATGTTTTTATAGTGCCGAGACAACTCTAAAATCATCGCACCCATTCGTTCAAGCTTTGGAGAAACGGTCTTTGAGACACCTTGTGCACGTAATTCTTCATTTGTTAATTTCCCAACAGCACATGCTATCGTTGTACGCTCAAACACGTCTAGTAACTTCTCCAAGCAATGCTTTTTTCTGGCATAATCAAATAAAGAGCGGACTTGTAGAAAAGTAGTAAAACAAACGGCATCGACTTGATGATTGAATAACTCATCTAGTAGTTGAAAAGCGACTTTGTCCTCTGGCTTAATATGTTGATATGGAAGGACTTGTTTCACGATTGCACCTTGGTTTTCAAGAAACTGAATGAGTTGAGGAGAACTTAAACCATGTAATTGTACCGTGATATGTTGATTGGTCAACTGTATTCCTTGTAAAGCCGAAATTAGCCCTCCTGTTGTACCATCATCATCAACGACCGTAGGTTTTATGCCAAGTTTGTGTAACACAGCCATCGTCTTATAACCTCTTGCCGCTATTTTTACTTGGTGAAGTTTTTTTATAAATGCTTCTTTCGCACCTAATTGATCGGCGACATCTATTAAAGCACTCGTGCCCATACCTGTTGTTAACACAAGCCAATCAATCTGATTCTCTAAGAAAAGCCTTACATCCGCTTCTAATTGTTCCTTGGCAACAAATACCGTTCCTTGCATAGAACGAATTTTGGCGGTTCCCCCTTGCTTCTCTATCAAAAGACTCATTTCTTCTGTTTTCCTTGAAGCCGTCAAAACAACTACCTTATTTGTTAATCCTCTCCCCATCTAACTCTCTCCTTTATGTCCCTAATTGGAAAATGTAAAATAAATGTCGTCCCTTTTTCACTAGATTCTTTGAGCTCGAGGTCGCCATCCATGGCTTGTGCAATCAGTTTACTAAACGGGAGACCAAGACCTAGGCCCCTTATTTTATATTTTTTTTGCTCGCCACGATAAAAGCGCTCAAAAATATTTAACTGTTCTTCCTTTTTGATGCCTAAACCATTGTCGGTCACTTCTAGCCATAACCTTGACTCATTTATATATAGTTTCACCTTGATTTCTCCATCCTGACGCTCTATAGCATGTGCCGCATTATTTAATAAATTGACGATTATTTGTTGTAATCTTGCCGGATCCATTTTCATGACCAGCTCTTCTGGTAACGGCTTAACCGTTACAGAAATATCCTGCTCACGGGTAAATTGCCATTGTTTCACTTGTTCAAGAATTGTATTGTTCATTGCTATTTGTTGAAATTGGATAGGAAATTGCTTGGCATGAAACGAATTAAATTCAACTAAATCACCTACCATGTTCTGTAAACGCTCTGTCTCTTTTAATGAAATTTCTAGAAACTCCTTCGCTTCATCTCCCGAAACAACTCCATCTTTTAAAGCTTGTAACAATCCGCTAATAGACGTAACAGGTGTTTTTAATTCATGTGTGACACCAGCTAATAGTTCTTTACGTAATGATTCTAATTGTTCAAGTCGATCCGTCATATTTTTGAACGAATCAACTAGCTCATATAGCTCCTTTTCGGTTGGCTTAACTGGTAAACGAACATCATAATTCCCTTCCTCTACTTGTTTCGCCGCAAATGCTACCTGTTCAATCGGTTTGACAAATTTCTTCGCAACGAAATAAATCGCCGCCCAACCAAGAAGTCCTAGACTTATCACAATGATAAAAAGTAATTGGTATTCTTGATTTAACCTAGTGAGTTCCTCTTCAGATTCAACGATGACCACCCACCCTACGAGTTGTTCATAAAAAAGTATCGGCGTTTTGACAAAATAATAAGTACCTACATTTGTCTCACTAAACTGGATTTGCTGAACAAGGCTCTCGGTTTCTAACAGTTGGGGCGGAATATGATAACGGAATAAACGCTCTTGTCCCTCGTTCACTTGAATAATCGTGCCATCGACCGTTGTAATATATATAGTCGGTTCACTATTCAAATCATATCGTTCATTACGTTCAGATATATATCCGGGCACATCACCTCTGTATTCCGGCTCTCCTCCATTTACTTCCACGAAACGGGCAGCAATTTCCTCTCCTAATAGACTGGTTAAGTTAAGTCTATGCTCCAACGTGGTGTGACGAATCCACAGGACAGAAATCACTGAAATAACTAATAAACCAATAACTAAGGTGATTACATAATTTCTTGTCCATAGATGCAACAGTGATTTACGTTCCTTGTTTTTCAACACGTAGTTGATACCCCAATCCTCTTAAAGTATAGATATCCCCTTGATTCTTCGGCCAATTCTTCAACGCTTTTCTAATTCTTTTTATCGCTAAGTCAACGGCTCGATCACTACCTTCATAATCGAATCCCCATACTTGGTCTAACAATTGTTCTCGTGTAAAAGTCTGGTTTGGATGCTTCGTTAAAAATAATAACAAGGCACGATCTTTCGGTGTTAATTCCACCTCTTCATCAAATAAATACATGCGATGTGCTTTATAATCAATCATTAAATCACCGAAACTTGTTTTTAAGTTGGTTTTTGCAGAGCTAGCTCTCCTTAAAACCGCTTGCACTCTAGCTACTACCTCATCACCGATAAATGGTTTTGTTATATAATCATCTGCTCCATCATGAAGACCTTGTAACTTATCTTGCACATCATCTAGGGCTGTGAGCATAATAACTGGACACATGGAAATCTGCCGAATTTCTTTTAGAAGCGTCCAGCCATTTTGATTAGGAAGCATAACATCTAATAATACAAGATCTGGTTGAAAGTCTGCGAATACTTGCAGCACATCTTTTCCATCAAAAACTTGTTTAATATCATACCCGCTATTTTTTAAATAGACTTTTAACACTTGACTAATCGCCATTTCGTCTTCAACCACAAGAATTTTATCCATCTATCTTTCCTTCTTCCTTACCTTACATAATAGTCACATGCGTTTATGTCAAGTAGATGTCATACTACTTGCTTGATAAAGCTTCTAAAGCAAGTGATTGAATCGTCATATCATCCATAGGCGGGTTGTGAAGCCCGGCTCTTACATCTCGATAATACCGTTGCAGTGGTACATCCATTCGTAAACTATGGGCACCCACAATACGCATCGCCAAGTCTACAATTTTATGTGCATGGTTAACGACGACATATTTAACAGCACCTAAATCTGTTTTTAAAAGTTGTCGGTTAGATTCATCCGCCATTTCCCACTTTTTCGCAACATCAAACAAATACGACTCTGATTGTCGAATCAGTAACTCCGCTTCACCGATTTTAGCTCGGACATTGGGTAACTCGCTAATCGTGGATTTAATACTATTAGGGGAATAAGATTTCGCATAATCAATCGCATACTCATGGGCTGCTTTTGCAATCCCTAAATAACAAGCAGGAATATGGAGTAACCAACCTGCCGCCTTCCCTCTTTGTACAGTCTCTAAGCAAGCTTCTAAAGGTACTTGCACATGTTCAAAAATCAGATCATGACTAGCCGTTGCCCTCATGGCGACCATATCCCACGTTTCTTCAATACGTAAACCTTTCGCATTCTTATGTATAAGGAAATTCGCAACCTTCTCGTCTTCCGTTATTGTGGCAGATACGAGAAAGTAATCAAGTACGGGAGCCATCGTCGTGAATGTTTTATGACCATTGATGACCCAGTTATCTCCTTCTTTTCTTGCATGCGTCGCTGGCATTCCACCACGGGTTGGACTTCCAGTGGCAGCTTCTGTTTGAGCAGCATTTATTAAAGCACCGTTTTCGACAACATCTTGAATAACGAGCTCATACATATCTTGATGCCAATTATTATGTTCACGAAGCTGTTCCATTAAGCCCATATGCCAACCAATTGCTAAGGCTGTCGCACCGTCTTGTTTAGCAATCAGCATTTGGTATTCCAACCACTCTGATAAAAGGGCTCCCCCTCCTTGAAACTCAGTAGCGACATTATATGCTGGATAATCAATCTTTTTTAATAATGTGATATTCTCAATAGGAAAACGAGACTCTTCATCATTTTGAGCAGAATGTAAGGAAAATTCGTTCAGAATAGATAGTAATTTCTCTTTTCGTTGTTTGGCTTGTTCTAATCTCTCGCTCACGTTATTCACTCCCATTCAGTCGATTCATCAATGAATTGTCTAATATGGCACATATCATTGACAATAAACTCCATCGGTACAGCTAATCCTACAGATTGATCCCCTTGAGAATGGGTTGGATTTGTCCTAGCATAAACAACACCTATCACTTCCCCTTGTTCATTTAAAACGGGACTACCACTATGTCCAGGGTAAATCGAATTAGAAATTCTTAAAACATTAAAGCGCTCACCCTTTTCCAACACTTCTCCTTGGTTCGCTATTTGCATTTGTAAAAGTGGGTTACCAATCACATAGATCGAATCCTCTACTTGAAGCTCTTCTGTACTAAGAGATAAAGAAGGCAAGTCAGATGCTTCTATTTTTAATAAAGCAATATCTAAATTGACATCACTTTCAATGACCTCTGCTACATAAGCTGAACCATCTTGAAAATGAACGGAAATCGGATCGCGCTGATTCACGACATGTTCATTCGTGATGATATAACCATCTTCATCAATAATAAACCCTGTCCCTCTTCCAGGTCCATTCTGAATCAGGACAACTGCCTCTTTACTGTGGACAACAATTTCGTCTTCAGATAATGCTTCTGATGCCTGTCTTAATTGAATCGAATCTAAATTAAACCAATTGAACCATACAGCAAAAACTTGAAAAAGTAATCCTAAAGATAAGATCACGGCAATGCTACCAAAAAGAAAGCGCTTTTTCTTATGCCTTTTTTGCTTGATTTCCTCTGTTTCTTCGTCTTCCAAAAAAGCTTCAAGAGGGGGCTCGTCGAAATGGCCCTCTTTTTCCTCTAACTCTTTTTGCTCCTCTTCTTTTCGATGATCTGACATACGAACGCCACCTTCAATCTATTTGCTTATGATTATTTTACCATTTCCTTCTTCTAACAACTAACAATCTACTCGAAAGCCGAAATCATTGCTCATTCAAAGTAACAACGCTACAATATAAGTATCGATTGTAGAAGGAGGAGGGCTCTTTATGGAACCAATCGTCGATAAATCAATAGTACAAAATTTAATTGACCGACATGCTAATCAACCCATATACCTACACTTAGAAACAACAAACGGGGCATATGCCTCACATAATGATGAAAGTTTTTTCTCAGCTAGCGCCTATATTAGGAATGCTTCCATTACATATGAGCACGGTAAAATTGTTGGGGAAGGTCCTTATCGTATTGGTCTAAAACTCGGGCAAATAGGTTGGGTATATGCAGAAGGAGTTACTCATTTTGAACAAGATGAACATGAGCGAATTCTTTTGGCCGGTCATGGTTTTGATGGAAAATTAGGTGTGGCACTTCAATTAAGTCCTACACCATTTGAATAAGAAAGAGGTGTATAATATGGAACAAGAAAAACAAGTTCTCGTTATTTTTCCTCATCCAGATGATGAAGCATTTGGTGTATCTGGAACCATCTCTGCGTTTCGCTCAAAACAAATTCCAGTTACCTATGCTTGCTTAACTTTAGGAGAGATGGGGAGAAACTTAGGTAACCCGCCATTTGCCACAAGAGAATCATTACCAAAAATCCGCAAAAAAGAACTCGAGCAAGCTGCGAAAGCCATGGATATCGAGGATCTACGTATGTTAGGTTTACGCGATAAAACAATCGAATTTGAAGATGATGAAAAAATGATTCAACTTGTTACCTCATTAATTGATGAGTTGCAACCATCACTTGTCATTACTTTTTATCCTGGTTATTCCGTTCACCCTGATCACGAAGCGACAGCAAAAGCAGTCATTGAAGCTATCCAAAGAAAACCTAAACAGGAAAGACCAACAGTCTACTGTGTTGCTTTCTCTAATGGTCATGAAGAAGAAATCGGAACTGCCGATGTTATCCATGATGTATCTGCATTTGCTGAGCAAAAAATGCAAGCTATGCGAGCACATATTTCACAAACCGCCTGGATGTTAAAAGAATTAGAACCTCAAGTTACCAATCAAGATCAAGCCGCTTTAGAATGGCTTCACTATGAGCGTTTTTGGACATATTCCTTTGATTAACGAACATTCCGTTCGTTCTCATCAGATGAGTCAACTCGAACTTGCGACTGTATTTAGCTAGTTTGAGTTGACTCTTTTTTAAAAGCTTTTTCAAAATCATTCTTATATTTCATACTTTTTCTTCCTCTTTATTGGGTTGACTTCATTCTTACTAAACGTATGGGCATCACATTCAAAACAATATAGTTGCTTGTCAATGATGACCCCATTCAAAAAGCCATCCATGCAGAAGATACTCTTCTCGCACTTACAACAAACTCCTACCGATTCTTCCACCTACAATCCCCCCTCCTAATGAGAAATAAATCTTTTAAATCTCTATGACCTACCAATAAAATTCCAACAGACTCGATAGTCAATTGGATACAAGATACAAAATAGCCAGTGATCTTCATATTGTATCACTGGCTTTTTCTCTTAAAGAGGAATTTGACCCACCCTTTTTGATGGATAAAACAAATGTAGCATTCCCCTGATTAAAAGAACATATTTAACATGGAGCTTTTATGATAAAACTTTAAATTTCGACATCTGTTGATTCAATTGCTCAATCGCTAATTTTAGCTTTGACGTATTCTCAGCCACATTTTCCGTAGAGAGATTCTGTTGATTAACAGAGCGAGATGCTACTTCAATACTAGCTGTTGTTTGTTCGGTGGCTGCTGCCAGTTGATTAACAGCTTCCTGTATTCCTGAACTTTCAATGGCCATAGACGATATTTGTTCCGTAATCAGTTTGATTTCATCACCCATCACATGGATAAAACGTTCGATATGTTCCATATTCCCACCCGTTTGGTTCATATTCTCACTTCCCGCTTGGGCTTCTTTATTCACTTCTTGTAATAAAGTATTTACTTTCGCAGTATCTTTTTGGACATTGGTTGTAATCGTCGTAATCTGTTCAATAGAATTTGCCACTTCATTAGCGAGCTTTCTGATTTCATTCGCCACCACAGCAAAGCCTTTACCAACATCACCAGCTCTAGCTGCTTCTATGGAAGCGTTTAATGCTAACAGGTTAGTTTGATCAGCGATCCCCGAAATTACATCAACAATTTGATGAATATCACGAGAGCTTTTTGCTAATAATTCGATATCTCGAGATACTACTTCAATGGATTCAGATATATAATTAATCTTCTTCACCGAGCTTTGCATTTGTTGATTGCCGCTATTAGCAAGCTGAACCATCTCTACAGAAGTACTTCGAATCTTTTGACCGGAGTGATCAATCGTTTTGATTTGTTCTGTAAATGAAGTTGCTGATTGAGAAATATCAAGCGTTGTTGAACTTTGTTCTTCCGAAACTGCTAATAGCTGATTCAGTGTGTCAGTGATTTGTTTGCTTTCTTCATTTAATGTACCTGCAGATTGATCTAAACTTTGACCTTGTACATGAACATTATTTGAAACATCTCTTAATCCTGCAACAACACCTATTAAACTGTGTTGCATTTTGTTAAGTGACGCTCCAATTAAGGCAAATTCATCTTTTCCTCGAATCCTTAAAGGTTCAACCGTTAGATCACCTTCTGCTATTTTCTGACTAAAAGTTAAGGTACGTTTTAACGCTCGTTTAACCATTCTATTGACATTTAGTATGAGTGCAACCCCTACAAAAAGTGATATAAGAAAGGCAACCACGATAATAACAATTGTACTTTCGATTCGGTCTTGTGCATTTTGGGCATCCGCAATTCGCTGACTATCGACGATTTCCTTTAATTCGGATAATGATTGAACGGTTTGTTCGCGGAGTCGCTCAATTCTTGTGTACGTATAACTCTGAAAAGCATCGTTTTCAACCATACGATCATCTAAAACATCTTGATTAAAAATAAGAGTGATCTGCTCTTGATTGCCTTCTGCATAAAATAACTTCGACCTCATAGAAGCATCATCTAAAAAAGGCTCGACTTGATTAACTAATTCTGATAAATGAGCAGAACTTTCTTCAAATCGTTCGACAGTTGCATCATCACTTCTGTTAATATAACTTAACGTCAGCATAATTAACTCCTGGTACACATCACTCATCTCTGAGATAATGGCTGATCTTTCAGCACTTCGATTAAATTGATTCATTTCATCATGTATATAATTGACATTCAGAATAATAAGTACACACGTAATACAAAATAGTGAAATCGTTGTCATAAAAGCAAAGCCGTATTTAGCACCTAATTTAAATCTACGCCAAAAAAATAAGGAGCCGATAAAACGGTTTACTTTTCCTTTCGATTTATTCTCTTTATTCCTTTGATTAGTTTGAGCCTTGCCTTTTCTACCCTTGTTCATCTTACCCCTCCCCATAACTATCAGAAAATTCCCTCTCTCTTTTCATATTAAACGATTCGAGACTATTAGACTATTCTTTTTTTACTATTTTTCTATTTTATTTGAAAGGAACTTACATAAAGGTAATCACTAAAGTTTGTTTACTAGTAGTTATTAGAAATTACATATGAAAACCTCGGTGTAAGAAGTTAACATGTTATAATATAAAGGATGCTTATACGTAAGGAAACTAGTTGCTAGATGAAATTTTGCTAACTTCCGGATAACTTCACTTACGCAGTGCTCCACTTAGAAGGTGAACACTAATTTTTTTCAAAGGAGAGTAATGAATTTGACCATTCACACCGATCAATTGTTAATCGTAGATGGCTTCAACTTATTAAGTAGGGGGTATTTTGCGACCTCTTACGGCAAAGAGCCTGAACAATTAACCAAAAACGAACAAGGCCAATATATTAATGGCGTACGTGTCTTTTTTCAAAAACTGTGCCAGCTTACACGTGAAAATCCTTATTCACATCTCATAATTGCTTGGGATGTCAAAAGAGAAGATTCGATTAGAAGACAATATGCACCCGATTACAAAGGTACGAGAGGCGAACTACCAGAGCCACTTATTGAACAGTACCAAACTTGTTGTCAACTACTTGAGGATATTGGTATTCAACAGCTCACGATTCCACCTTATGAGGCAGACGATATTATTGGTGCGATAACAAAGAAATGGAATGCTGAGAAAGCTAGCTTGAGTGCTATTTATAGCAATGATCGTGATCTATTACAATTGATTTCTGAAACGACGACACAAATCATTGCGATGAAAGGTAAAGATACAGCGATCCAATTAATAGACTTCCAAAATCAATATGGTATTACTCCGACACAGTGGATTGATGTAAAAGCATTATTAGGTGATAAAAGTGATAATATTCCTGGATGTGCTGGTGTAGGTGAAAAATCTGCTCTACCTCTCATCCAACAATACGGAACGGTAGAAGTGCTTTATGAGAAACTAGCCAATCAAGAAATAGACCTTAGTTTTAAACGTTATTTAAAAAAACTAGAAGCTGGCTATGAATCTGTTTTATTAAGTAAAAAATTAGCCACGATTATTTGCGAAATCGAAGAAATTAATACTTATTTACTCGACGAAGCAAAATTACCTAATGATAAAGAAAAAATTGAAGATATCTTTCACACTCATGGTTTAAAAATTCAATATAATCCTCGTGTGTACGTGGCAAATTAAATGGGTGGGCACCGAATACTTCTATACCTTGAATTTTCTTGGTTACCCCTGTATAATATTGAACTTGTGTGAGATTATACTGCGAGGTGATTCGGTGCTATTAAAAGAACCATTGTCAGTAGACAAGTCGGAACGATTAAAGCAAAAGGTAGAGAATTTAGAATTTCAAATGTTTCGTTTACAGGATAATTTAAAAGTAATCGCTAAAAAATGGACTATTTTAGGTTTTGAACAATTGGATAACGAAGAATGGGTGATTGTATCTCTTTTCGATGACGGTCATGTATGTAAAATTATGCTGAATACAAATGACAAAGCTTATCGAGGAAACTGGGATTTTTCAATTCAAGCTCAATATGAAAATGATTTTACGATTCATATTGGAGATATTAAAGGGGAAGCAAACCGAGGCTTTGGAAGTGTTTGTATGACCTATTTAAAAGATTATGCTTCTGACCAAAATATCCAACTAATTAAAGGGGATATTGCAAGTCGCGATTGGTCACATTTAGATAGACTCACCCATTTTTATAAGAAACATGAATTTCATATTGAGTTAGATTTTGAAGATAAGTCTGGTTCAATATTATGTTATCCAAATTAAAAAAGTGTCATTGAGGTGAAATGGCTTCAATGGCACTTTTTATATGAAAGTTACATGTGTGAAGGGTGGCTGGTTGTGCGGTGCGCTGAATCTTTTTAGGACAGCTCTTGCGAGCTCTTTCCTAAAAAGTGGCGGGGCTACGGCATAGTGTGAGAATCCTCAAAACCGTTTATGAATGAAAAGCCATCAAACAAAGAAACTAAACCAAATTAAACAAGATGACACCAGTTAAAGAGCAAAACCAAATTTTCATGTTTGGCGGTGGTGAATTGAACTTGGCTTCGTCGTGTGTGTTTTGTTTTTCGGAACCAAGAGCAATCTTTTTCTAAACAAGCAGCCACCCACAAAAAACATTGTTGGTGGCTGGTTTATATTACTCAGAATGGTTGTTTTTTTAATATTGGTTTTTTAATCAAATGAGATTGAATCGATCATGGCGAAGAAATCGTCTTTCTTCTCTTCCATGTCTTCCCCTACCGGTAATATAATGGTGAAGGTAACTGTTTGGTCATCAAACGTTTTTCCAATATGATATCGGTATGCTTCTTCTTGCCCGGATTGAAAGTGCTCTTCATATGCATAGTCAATTCCATCAATTTCAACGGGATATTCAATTATTTCACCTTCAGCATGTTCTAGTAAATTCTCTTCAGCCACTTCACTTGTAGTTTCTCGTCCCGGGGTAAAGATTCGTAAAAGATTGGAACCGTCATCTTCTAAAAATACTTGATCAGTACGTGGCTCTTCAGCTGTAAATTCATATCCATCAACGACAAAAATCGTATAACCTAATTCACTTTCAAACTCACTACCTGGTTTAGTCTGCTCATCGGAACCATTATCTGTCACTGAATCTTCCTGATCCTCGGTTCCCTCTTCCGTTCCGTTGCCCTCTTCGTTCACCGGTTCTTCCGTTTCATTTGGCTCTTCCATTTCGTCAGGGTCCTGTTCCTCAATTGGAGGTGTTATCATTTCTTGATCGTCATCGGTCGTTCCACTTGTATTGCATGCCACTAAGGCTAACACTAAAATTATGATACCCATCAACTTTAACCACATGTAAATCTTCCTTTCTATTATTATTTTGACTCATGCTCTTATCTTTCCATACCTTTCCAGCACTGACCTGAAACCTGATTTTACCATTTGTGGTTTTGTTTGTTTCTCTATATATGACGTTGTAAATGTAGAATTGGTTGCAAAACTAACATGCCTATTTAGATATATAATGGATAGGTTCCGTATGAAAGTTACCTTAAAGGCGTTGTGTTCTTCTTCGAAAATCGCTCCGGGAATGGGGGCACACTTTCCGAAGGCGGGCGCTGAGCTAACTTGCTAACGCTGGTTCTCTTCCAGCCCTCTCCTCCTACAGGAGCTTCCCCCATTCCCTCCGCTAGGGTTCGTGCTTATCGTTGATTAGAACACTACTCACACAAAAAATTATATAAAAAGAACAAGAATCAATACCAAATTGAGAATATAGTTCCCATTAGGAAACCTAACTTCAAAGTGAATGAAAAGCCACCAGTTAAAAAGTAACTTGATTGAACATGTGTGAAAGCACAAGCTAAAACAGTCGAATAAATTACTGTGGTTAATGGCGGTAAATTCGGTATTTTTTCACTTACGTCGCTTTGACTGTTCTTTTTCTAACTTCATTGCCACGTATTTTCTTTTTCACCACATTGGTACCTCTTTTTCGACTTCATTGCTGCTTATCCTTGTTTTGTTCCACATCAACGGTCAGATTTCTGGCTCCTTTGCCTATGTCGAGCTTTTCTTCAATACTCTTCGCTATAATAAAAAAACCATCAATCAAAGGAGCCGATACGGCTTCGTTGATTGATGGTGAGGTGTTTACTTTTTTATTTATTTCGCATAGTACATAAGAGCAATTGCTCCTGGTCCTGTGTGCGTGCTAATAATAGGTGACGTTTCTGTAATCAAAACATTTGTTGAAAATGACGAGATTTTCTCTATGGAGTCTTTTAATTTATTTGCTAATGCTTCTGCTTCAATTTGAGCAATTGCAACTGCCTTGAGTTCTTTTCCTTTTGCTACGGTTTCTTCCTCAAGCTTTTTTGTCAGAAGTTTAATCATTTGTAAATGAGTTCTAACTTTTTCAACGGGTGTATATACCCCATCAGATAAAGAGGCAATCGGTTTAATCTTAAGTAATGAGCCCAATAGTGCTTTACCTCGACCGATACGTCCGCCTTTTGCTAAATATTCTAACGTGTCTACCATGATATACAGCGATGTATTGTTTCTGATTTCTTCTAGATGCGATAAAATCTCTTCCACTGATTTACCGTCCTGAGCCCATTTAGCCGCCTCAGTAACTTGAAAACCTAAAGCATGTGAAATAAAGGATGAATTGATCACCGTTACATTAGCATCTACCATTGTAGCTGCTAGCTTTGCGGTTTGATATGTTCCACTCATTCCTTCTGTTAAGTGAATGGAGATGATTGGATCATTGTTATTCTCTTTCGCTAAGCGTGTATATACTTCTTGAAATACACCGATAGCTGGTTGAGAACTTTTTGGTAATTCTTTTGAGGTCTTTAACTTTTCTAAAAACTCTGCTTTAGTAATATCAACGCCATCAAGATAAGTTTGTCCTTCAATTGTGATTGACAATGGAACAACTTCAATTTGATATTGTTCAATCCACTCCTGTGGCAGGTCACAAGTAGAATCAGTTACAATACGAATTGTCATGCAAATATCTCCCTTAACTCTCCATTTAAAAATGGTTCTTTTTTCATTCTAATTATTTTTTCCTATTTTTTCTAATTTAATTACGTGTAAAAAATCCTTATTTTTTTCATCATAACATAGTTAGATCCATGATTGATAGGGCTTTTTTTCTATCTGATACCATTTAAATGAATAAATTGTTAACGCTTTACTCTTTTTCTACTTTCCTAAAACAAAACGGATATCCTGATAACTAATTTGCTCATCAAGCTGTTCCTTAATCGGCTTCAGTCTTTCATCTCCGATTTCATCGACAACACGCTCGATTTCACCCACTTTCCAATCATCGACATACTCGACTAAAGAGTCTATCTCCCCATGACGTAGAGCTTTGATTAAATGGGTTTGAATGGTTTGCTCTCTTAAATTCTGAGCCTTTGCAATCTCAGAAATGTTTTTTCCTTCCTTAAAAGCATTTACTGTATCCTGATACGTATACTTCCTTGAAGAGCCAGCTTGGTGTGTTACCTTCACACCTTGCTCAAAAGGGTGTTTCTTCGCTCGATCCTTGTATGGTTGTAATACTTCTAAAAATTGTTCACCGTATCGCTCTAATTTTAATGAACCTACCCCATGTATTTGAGCCATCTCATCAAAGTTCATTGGAATAGCGTGGCTCATATGTTTTAATGTTTTATCAGAGAATACAAGATAAGGAGCAATTCCTTCTTCATCTGCAATTGATTTCCTTCGTGTTCTTAACTGTTCAAACACTTCATCGTCCGTATTAAACGTTTCTTGAACTTTTACTTGCTGTTGCAATACTTGCTTCTCACCTTTTAAAACTAATAAAGCTTCATTTGTTAATTGTAAGGTTGGAAATCCCGAATTCGTAGGCGTGAGATATTGCTCTGCACTTAAAAAGTCAATAAATGCAGACACATCTTTCGCTGTTAAATGCTTCATAATTCCATAGGTAGGTAATCGGTCAAGTCCTAGCTGCTTCAGCTTTTGATTAGATGAGCCAACGAGAACTTGGGCAATAACTGTTTTCCCGAAACGTTCACGCACACGTTTAACGCATGAAAATACCTTCTGAGCATCCACTGTGCGGTCGATGACATCATATTCATTTAAACAATGACTACAACGATTACATGGCTCGCTCGCATGTTCACCAAAATATTCCAATATATAGTTTTGTAAGCATTTTTGTGTATGACAATACGAAATCATTTTTTGGAGGTTTTCATATTCTTGGCGCTTACGAACTTCAGAAGCCTCAGATTGTTCAATTAGGAACTGTTGCGTGCGGATATCTTGAGCGGAAAACAAAAGTAAACACTCACTTTTCTCTCCATCTCTTCCTGCCCTACCTGCTTCTTGATAATAGGCCTCAATGGTCCGAGGAATTTGGTAGTGGATGATAAAACGGACATTAGACTTATCTACCCCCATCCCAAAAGCATTGGTCGCTATCATGAGCGGCTTATGATCATAAATAAAAGCTTCCTGCTGTGCACTACGTTCGCCTTCGCTTAACCCACCATGATAATAGGCAACAGCATGGCCTTGTTTATGTAAGTATTCATATAAACCTTCGACTTCTTTACGAGTGGTTGCATATATAATACCTGATTGATTTTTCTGCTGTAGTAGATATTGTTGAATAAACGACCGTCTATCTACACCTTTCAATACACCTAAGGAAAGATTTTCGCGCTTATATCCAGTTGAAATAATGTTTTCAGTAGGGATGAATAAATGCTCGGATAAATCAGCAGCAACTTGGTCAGTTGCCGTAGCGGTAAGGGCTAAAATCGTGGGTTTTTGGTCAATCATATCGAGCCAGGCCGGAATCTCTCGATAACTTGGCCTAAAATCATGACCCCATTCAGAAAGACAGTGGGCTTCATCGATCGCAACGATTGAAAGTGTTTGCGATTGTATGACACGCATAAAATCAGGATGCCTTAATCGCTCAGGGGCTACATAAACAAGTTTAAATTCACCTTTCTCTAACTTATTTAATCTATCCATCTCTTCTTTTCTTGATAACGTACTATTTAAATATGTTCCTTGGATACCAGTCTGTGTTAACGAATCAACTTGGTCTTTCATTAAGGAAATTAATGGTGAAATAACAACGGTTATCCCATCAGCCAGCAAAGCAGGTATTTGATAACAAACTGATTTTCCACTTCCTGTTGGCATAATCGTCAAAACATCTTGGCGATTCAGTACAAGCTCAATAACTTTAGCTTGTCCACCACGGAAAGTATCATAACCGTAGTATTGGTTTAAGGCTTTTAAAGCATCTTCCATCGTTTTCTTATTAACCATAACACCACCCTTTCTACATTTAATAATAAAAGTAGACCTATTACTGAGAATAAGTCTACTTTACCATAGATATCATTGAGCTTCATTAGTCAAATGCTGAAGAGGAATTTTAATTAATTGGTCATCATTGTCACTTGGATTACCTCTACCATCCGTATTATTGGTAAGAAAGATTAAAGAATCTTCTAGCACATAAACATCTCGAACCCTACCATAATCAGTTACGACTTGTTGCAAATCTTCGGTCTCGATATCATAGTAATAAACACCCTCACCTCTTAGGCCAGCAAAAAACAAGTCATTTTGATAACTGGCAATACCAGAAGGGGCCCACGTATCATCCCCTGAGTGAATAACAGGTAATTGCATACCATCCTCCTCTTCATCACCCTTAATCAGCGGCCAACCATAGTTTGCACCTGCTTCAATGGCATTAATTTCATCATGTGCCGTTGGACCGTGCTCGGAACTATACATGTCGCCATCCTCCGTCCAAGTTATACCTTGGGGGTTACGATGACCATAGCTATAAACATATGAATCGTTAAATGGATTGTCCTCAGGTATTGACCCGTCGAGTTCTAGTCTCAATATTTTCCCTGCTAGGCTATCAAGGTCTTGAGCAATAATCGCCCCATCGGTCTCACCACTTTGACCGTATAAAGAATCAGCATCCCCTGTTGTTACATAGAGGTGATCATCGGGACCTATTTTTATTCTTCCGCCATTATGAATCATGAGACCAGGTATTTCATCCAAGAGTGTCTCCTCTTCTACCCAAACCTGCTCATCATCTTGATAGGTACTTACAACAACCTTATTAAAAATATCATCACCTACTGCATATGTATAATACATATATGCTTGCTGATTATCTTCAAATTGAGGATCTAAAGCTAGCCCTAATAACCCTGCTTCACCTTCCGTATATAACTCATCTTCGAGCTGGACATCATATCTTTGTTCTTCGCCATCATCAATAACCGTGACGCTCCCATCTCTTTCCGTTATATAAAAAACACCATTATTTTCAGCAATGGCCCATGGCGCTTGTAAATTTCCACCAAGAATTTCTAATTCATCGCTACTATTTTGCACATCCTCGCTAGTCTCATCATTCATATTATTATCTTCTGTTGCTTGATCACCTTCATCATTGGAACCACACCCAACTAGCATAAAACAAAGCATCATCATGAGTACAAAATTTCTAGTTTTCCACATTCATTATCACACCTTTTCTTAATAATCATAAACATTATGTACCCTAGTAGAATGAATTTATAACAGATTTGAGGAAATTTCTTTGAATAATAGCCTTAATAACGTATAATCAATGATAGAATACGATTGATTAAGTTCATATATTGGAGGACATATACATTCATGATTACTGTAACAAATGTCGGTCTACAATACGGTGACCGAAAATTATTTGAAGAAGTGAATATTAAATTTACACCTGGTAACTGTTATGGTTTAATTGGTGCAAATGGGGCTGGAAAGTCTACATTTTTAAAGATTTTATCTGGAGAAATTGAACCTCAACAAGGTGATGTTTCGCTCAAGCCTGGTCAACGATTAGCTGTTTTAAAACAAAATCATTTTGAATATGAAGAGTTTGAAGTATTAAATACGGTTATCATGGGCCATGTTCGCCTTTATCAAGTTATGCAGGAAAAAGACGCTATTTATATGAAAGAAGATTTTTCTGATGAGGATGGTATTAAAGCGGCAGAGCTTGAAGGCGAATTTGCTGAACTAAATGGTTGGGAAGCAGAATCGGAAGCTGCTATTCTTCTTAAAGGACTCGGTATTTCAGAGGAATTACACATGAAGAAAATGAGTGAATTAACAGGTGCTGAGAAAGTCAAAGTTTTACTTGCTCAAACTTTATTCGGTGAACCAGATGTTCTTTTACTAGATGAGCCAACAAACCACTTAGACTTACAGGCAATTCAATGGCTTGAAGAGTTTTTAATTAACTTTGAAAACACAGTCATTGTTGTTTCTCATGACCGTCACTTCTTGAACAAGGTTTGTACTCATATTGCCGACTTAGACTTCGGTAAGATTCAAATTTATGTAGGTAACTATGACTTTTGGTATGAATCAAGCCAATTAGCATCTAGAATGGCCGCAGATGCGAATAAAAAGAAAGAGGAAAAAATTAAAGAACTCCAAAACTTTATCGCACGATTTAGTGCCAATGCCTCTAAGTCAAAGCAAGCAACATCACGTAAGAAATTGCTTGATAAAATCGAATTAGATGATATTAAACCATCATCAAGAAAATATCCATATGTTCACTTTACACCAGAACGCGAAATTGGTAATGACTTATTACGGGTGGAGAATCTTTCAAAAACGATTGATGGTGTCAAAGTATTAAATAATGTTAGTTTTGTCATGAACAAAGATGATAAAATTGCCTTAATTGGGGACAATGAAATGGCCAAATCTACTTTATTTAAGATTTTAGCTGGAGAGTTAGAGCCAGATGAAGGAACTTACAAGTGGGGGATTACAACGTCTCAAGCTTACTTTCCTAAAGACAACACACCTTATTTTGAAGGCTGCGATCTAAATCTTGTTGATTGGTTACGTCAGTATTCACCACAAGATGATAGTGATACATTTTTACGTGGATTTTTAGGACGTATGTTATTCTCTGGTGAAGAAGTGAAAAAGAAAGCTTCTGTTTTATCTGGTGGAGAAAAAGTTCGCTGTATGTTATCAAAAATGATGCTTAGCGGTGCTAACGTACTTTTACTCGATGAACCAACGAACCATTTAGACCTTGAATCCATTACAGCAGTGAATAATGGCCTAATTAACTTCAAAGGCTCTTTAATCTTCAGTTCACATGACCATCAGTTTAACGAAACGGTCGCGAATCGAATTATTGAATTAACCAAGGAAGGTCTTAACGATCAACAACAGACGTACAACGAGTATTTAAATAGCCAATCGTAAAACTAATAAAGAAATGAGCAAAATGGCTACACTGAAATGAAGACTGGACATAACCCTCTTTAAATACAAAAAACGAGTCGAGTGAACAGAACGTTGTTCAGGCGACTCGTTTTTATGCTTCATTTTAGGTGGAATGGACGTAGTTGGTGACGTGTAGAGGTAAACTTTCTTAAGTTCACCGCCACGAGAGCAATGCCTAGCTCACCGAAAAAACCAGTGAAACGTAAATTAGCCTTCAGGTTTCCAAAAACTAGCTATACATCTACCTTTCTTCTGTTCTTTTCGGTAGGTAGAATTAGTAATTAAAGGTTTGTGACCACGGTTGATGATTTTTTGGTAGTTTTGTTTTCTTCCATACCCGACATCTTCGACGATGTGTTCCGAAAGTTCAAAGAAATTTTCTTCAGCCGTATCTTGTACTCATTAATTTGAGCTACATTTGCTTTAATTTTCTCCATCCAAAATGATATCTGTGAATCCATAAATAGTGGTAAATTGTTCAGGTAATGCTCTATTCGAATCATTCATTAGTTATTGTATTGAAGTTATAAATTGGACAGGATTCAATGAACCCCTTGCTCATGCGTCCTAGTGACATGATCACTTTCCAACCAATTAACAATTGAATCAATGATCATTGCCTGCTGTTCATCAACCGTTATTTGAGCTTCATTATCACCAGATTGACTACCATATACGCCAAAATAAGCGTGGTTACCACCTGGAATTTCAAGGAAATAAGCTGTTTGTGGTAAGTTAGAGCTGTATTCTTTAATTTTTTCAGGAGTACTTAGTCCATCCAGTTCCCCACTTATGGATAGAACAGGTAAGTTGGATTCACTTAAAAAATCATTGCTTGCTGCATATGCACCAAGTAATATAAGCCCGTTTACTCTGTCTAAATTTCGGTCTGCATACATTGCTGCTGCAGCTCCTCCCATTGAATGACCAGCAATATACCATTCTATGTGATCACCATTTTCTATTACTTCATTTGCTTTAGAAACATCGAGAATTGGTAAATTTAATCTAACTGAAGGTATAGCTACTGTAATATTTTGCTTTGATAACTCTTGAGCTAAATAGCCATATGCTTCAGGTTCAACTTTTGCACCAGGGTAAAGAATGATACCTTTATCAGCCTTTTCAGATGTATAGAAATACCATCCGTTTTCTAATTTCTTTTCTTCTTCTATTACGAGTTCTTGAATATCTAGCGCACTATATGTATTTTGAGTCCATATATAGAATAGTGATAAGCTCAATATTATAATTATACCTAAAGCGATAAACAAGATTAATAACATTTTTTTATTGATAAGTTTCTTCATCATTAAAACCAATTATTCTAAATTCAATTATGTGGAGAGGTATAGATTGTCCACTAATTAAAATTAACAATAATACCCCTTTCTTAAATTTCCATTTTATGAGTATCTCAGTTAACCCCATTAACAGACAACTTGACTATAAAAACGTAAAAGGACAAGCCTGTTAAATACTATGTCGATTTGAGAGCTCAACATCAAGTCTATAGATAGAAAAAAGTCGAATTACAGTAATAAAGACCAGCAAATTAATGTTCGAACACTAAATACAATTCAGGTTCGGCTATGAACTAAGTATAGGAAATCAATATAACACCACCTTCTCTTATGTCTATTTAGACATATGAAACTATAGATATACTAAACAATGATAAAACTTTGGTCAAGGTATATGCTATAATTTCTTAATATAGACAAATATTAAGGAATTGATGTTATATGAGCTTACGTTATGCTTTGTTAGGGATAATTTCTAAAAAACCAATAACAGGATATGATGTGGTGAGAATATTTAAGCAACAGATGATTTATTTTTGGAATTCTACTCATAGCCAAATATATACAGAATTGCATAAAATGGAAAACGATAACTTAATAGAACACGAATTAGTTATTCAAGGAACCTCACCAAATAAAAAAGTATACTCTCTTACAGATTCAGGAAAGAAGGACTTAATACGCTGGGCAATTGAAGAACCTTTAAAAACAACTAAAATTAAGGATGAATTTTTAATTAAAGCGACTATTTTCCCTATTTTAACGGTTAATGAAATTAATAAATTGTTAGATGAAGTTATAGAGAGAGAAGAAAAAATCTTAAGTATGACAAAAGATTGGAAAGAACACTTTAGCAGTCAAGAGGGACAAGATGTAGGCACTATGCTAACAGTTGAATATGGAATAAGATATTCTGAAATGTACTTGGAATGGTGTAAGTGGGCAAAACAATATTTCAATGAAATTAAGTAACTAATCCTACGTTTTTATTTTCATTGAATTATTAATACTATGTAAAAAAATGGTCACATCGAATTGAATTGCTTTTTTTCCTACGACGATCCGCTTGCTGGTCCTTGACACAGTAAAGGGACGTCACCATTAAATTAAACTTCCCTTTTGGACATTAAAATCAGGAATAAGTAATGAAAAAATGAAACTTAATACCAATCTTTAGCCACAGGTGACGCCGCTTTAATTAAATCAGCACGTTTCATTTGTGCTAACGGACAGTATTACTTTTATACCTAAACTAAAGTTATTGTTATTAAAGAACGATTTATAATCAAGGATTGTTCTAATTAGAGTATTTTGCTTTTACAGTTTGGAATACCGTTTTTCTCACAGAGGCTACAAAGATATTAAAAGAAAAGGGCTTATTAAAAGAGGAGTTATTACCTCACATTTCCCCATTGGATTGGGCACATATAATTATACTTGGAGAATAATCATTTGATTCCAAAAAAGTACCCAAATCAAATGAATTAAGACCTTTAACGATATAAAAATTATGCTGATATCTCCTTAGCATTGGTGATATCAGCTTATATTTTTTCATTTATTGTCTTAACGTGGGTTTTATGACAAA
Source organism: Alkalihalobacillus pseudalcaliphilus (assembly GCF_028610675.1). NCBI lineage: Bacteria > Bacillati > Bacillota > Bacilli > Caryophanales > Bacillaceae > Alkalihalobacillus > Alkalihalobacillus pseudalcaliphilus. Next base: position 223,195 of record NZ_JAQQWS010000001.1, on the reverse strand, counting down.
ATGTTGGCTATACTCCTATAAACTCTAATTTAAATGTATTAAAAAACTACTTCCTCATAAAGCTAATGAAATCCTTCTAACAGACCCACCCTGACTCCTTCAGCAGCTTCATTTATTAAACTAGAATTGGAAGTCCCCGCCTTGCATCAGTAATACGTTAGTTCCGTCTTCTTTAATTCCTACTACTTTCATATCGTCGGTACCAAATGTCACATTGACTAACAGGAGTGACGTATTTAGGCCTGCTTCCTTCAATTCTTCTTCCGATAGGTTGTTGCCATTTTGAAGGTTAGAAGGAGAAGCATTTCCGATTCCAATATGGCATGCCGTATTTTCATCAAACAAGGTGTTGTAAAAGAGAGTATCTGTCTTAGAAAGAGGAGAGTTGTTAGGAACCAAGGCAATTTCACCTAGATAATATGAACCTTCATCTGTTTCGATGAGACTTTGTAACGCTTTTTGCCCAGTGGCAGCATAGTAGTCAATAATCCGTCCATCTTTGAAGCTTAGGTAAAAATTATCGATGACACTTCCCCCATAGATAAGCGGTTTAGTGGCTACTAATTTGCCCTTTACCTTATTTTTATGGGGGGCAGAAAATATTTCTTCCGTGGGAATGTTCGGAAAGAACTGTACTCCCTTTTTATCTTTAACACCCCCACCGATATAGAGGTGATTTTTAGGCATACCGACTAATAAATCCGTTCCTTGGCTATTCGTAAAATGCAGGGCTTCAAACTGGCTATCATTAAGGAATCTTTTCCGAGACATGAAGGCTCTGTCATGACTTTCCCAATCTTCTATAGGATTTCCCCCATCTGCCCGAGCCCCTTTTAATATTAATTGCCATAATGATTGCATAGCTTCCTCTTTACTTAAGTAAGGAAATACTTTAGATGCCCAGGTAAAGCACGGGACAGCTAGAATACACCAGCGTACCTCATGGGATCTAATCTTTGCGTAATGATCCTTCAACTTGCTGCGTGAGGTCTTCTGGAAGCGATTTATTCGTTTTTCAGAAACCCCCTTAAAGACATTTACGTTTTCAGAAATTATACGGATGTAAGCAGCACCCGCATTATCCCACTCCCTAAAGCGGGCAGCCTGCCAGTCAGGAAAGTGATCGATGGCATCATCTGCTGCATGTAAAAAAAATTCTTTGGTAGACTGTTCATCGGTCCAATCAATAACCACATTTGAAGCACCCGTATCATAGGCTGCTATTTGGATTAGACGTGCAAATGTAACATTTTCTATGTCACTATGAATAATGACTAATTGATTATTTTGCACATTTACACCCGCCACTACAGCAAGCTCTGCATACTTTTTCAACTGTTCATCACTAACAAGCTCATATTTACTTTTAATCATCACACACTCAACTCCTAACTAAGGTATATTAATGCTCATAATTTATTTAGTCATATTTCCATTATACCAACTAATCTGAAGTCAGAATAAACAGTAAAATAGTTGACCTACTTATGATGAGAGAAAAAAAGTCTGGCTACCTTAAACACTTAAAGAACTCAACAAGAAAGAGTCAGGTGAACTCATATTTCAATCAGGCATGATTATTGAAGAAGAGTTTGAAATGCAACCGTTAAATGATTGGATTAAAAAAGAAAGACTACTAATTTGGCTATCCTATAACAAGGAAAGCTCTTTTCCTTATGACGTTAGGGGCAGATCTCCAAAGACAACAATAACCTTACGAATTGTGAGCTCTAGGGATATTTGTCTTTAATCAGAAGCACAATGGCAATCACTAGCGTCACGAGTGCAATGGTGTACATAACAGCATTGGTTGCAACGGTAATCATTAATTCAAGTGCTTCAAATTCAGACATATGACATCCCTCCTTCCTGAAGGGATTGCCACTAACCTCAAGAACCATCTATTTTTACTTATCTATTATTCTCACATGACCGAGACCCATTCACAAGTATCTAAATTCCCTTTTTAAACCAATACCAATCCTTTTTATGGACTTTCTAAACGCATGAGAACACCATACGTTCTCTGTTCGGACGCCTCTCAAACCCTTGATATACAAACATAGATAAAGAACACCACCTCTCTAACAGTAAAGGTTGTGTTCTTACTATCCATTCATCGCTCATATCAATTATAGTGAAAATAACGGCGATTACGCTTACGGTCATCCTGGTAGACCATTCGTAAATCGACAAGGTGATTAAGCCCTTTACGAATCGTTGAGGGTGCTAAATCTGTACAGAAACCATTTATAACGAACTAAATATGGATAGCGACTATTCTATTCGTTATAAAGATTTCTTCAAAAAGTTCTCTAAAGTTTTAATCATCGCTGAAGAAGATTTATTCAATCTGGCTGAATATATGTTTACGCCCAAAAAAGCATTTAATATGATACGGAACTTAGCATAAAGGGCCTTTCACACTAAACCCCTTTTAGTTATTAAAATCAAACAAGCAACGAATAAAAAAGCGCTACTAACCATTTATAACGAACATTTTCTAGTACAGAAACAGATGATTGAATGGACAATAAAGAATATACATTCAAATACAATAATAAAACTAAATAAATACAAGAAAAGCCGACTCCTTCGATTAGGAGGAACTCGGCTTTTTTTCAAGTAAACCCTAGAAAAAATACTAAATGGCTCCAATTAATATGTTTATTTCTTGTTTCTTTCCTTAAAAGCTTTATTCTTCGCTCTATTACCACATGCCTTCATTGAGCACCATTTCCCAGTACCAGGACGAGAGTAATCAACAAAAACACACTGGAAGTCTGATGCTGAGCATACCCTATTTCTATGCCACAAACAAAATTATCTATCTCAAACCCTTTTACCACCCTTTTGATCCGGTTGATTGACTCTCATACAGAAACATAAAAATCTTATAAATTCATTCCAAACGCATATTTATAAAAAAGGTAAATATGGTGGTTGCTTCACTTACTAGTTGAAAGTCATAACTTATTCTTTACTTCGAATAGTGCCCTTAAAATCAATAACTGAATAACTCCTTTTATAAATACCCAAAATAAGGATTTTCACCTTCATAATTTTTATAAGCAAGCTATTTTAATGAATTAGATTTAATTACTTCTGCACCAAATTCTAAACAATGGCCACATATAGAAACTCCTGGCCCTAAAGCTAACTCTCCTACTTCTTCTTTATCTTTTCGACAGAATGAACAAGTAGACGCTTGTAGCTATTCTTATTCTTTTTCTATGAAAATCAATACTCATATAGTACCTCCCATAAGATCCTATTTAGCTAAATCTTATATTGGAGGAATCCATAAATCTAATACTATTCAACAAGCCCCCTTAGCCCTGCTTTGAAGTCCAACACTTCCAGCGTTAATTACTTTCTTTGAATAAATATTCCTCTTGAATTGAATGTGAGTGTGACCATAGATAATAGTTGATTGTTCTGTTTCTTTAACCATCTCATAAACGTCTTCTTCTGGGGTATCAATCCGAATCGCCTCTATATCTTCTCTAGGCGAACCATGTATAAAAAGTACTCCTTCTTCTACATGAGAAAACTTAAAAGTACCCATCCATTCTATTTGCTCTTTCGTAAGTTGTTCTATACACCATTGGTTTAATTCGCCAACCATACCACCTAAATTATTTTGACTTCTATATTGTTCGAATATCTCTCTATCACTGTTACCCATTATAAAAATAAAATCTTCCTTCCTTATAAAGAGTGTATCTATGACCTTCCTCGGCTGGGGACCCCACGCTAGGTCGCCTCCTACAATTACTTTATCTATATTCTCTTTTTCGATCTCACGAAAAACCGCGTCTAAAGCATGGTAATTTCCATGAATATCATAAATAACAGCTAATTTCAATTATTTTCACCTTCCTTATATATTTAAATTAACCATTCTACAGACTGTCTAATTTTTCCTTTTTTGAATCTTCCCCACTTCGATTTCCTCATTTTATTCAATTCCTTATAAGAGACCGTTTTTTGGGGAACTTCTTTACAAGTTTCATGATATTGTTTAAACTAGTCTATGTATGAATTAAATAGTAATAAACTAGGGGTGTCCATTGAGTTGGGCTGAGAGAGAAACACGATGACGTTTCTTAACCCTCAGGACCTGATCTGGCTCATACCAGCGTGGGGAAGTTAGCGTCTGCAAAAATGGGATGGCATAAAAATGCCGTCTATTTATGTATACTAGCTTAGCCGGGTCTTTTAAAAGACTCGGCTTTTTCATGCTAAAAATGGGATAGATGTGTCCTTTTTATTACATTAAAAAAGGAGAGATATTCTATGAAAGATGTGAATGTTGAATGGATGTCAAGTTTTTCTGGGAGTACAAAAGTGTATGTGGAGGGAAGTCGCTCGGATCTCTTAGTACCGATGAGGGAGATTGAACAAAGCTCAACAACAGGTGCTTTTGGGGAAGAGACCAATCCTCCACTGCGTGTCTATGATTCAAGTGGTTTATATACGGATAAAAATGCAACGATTGATATTCAAAAAGGACTTCCTCGACTACGATTTAATTGGATTATCGAACGAGGAGATGTAGAGGAATATGCGGGTCGTACTATTAAACCCGAGGATAATGGCTACCGAACAAGTTCTTCTAAATCTAATGTTATAGCTTTTCCTCAGCTAAATTTAAAACCGCTCCGTGCAAAAAAGCATAGAAATGTAACGCAACTTCACTATGCAAGAAAAGGAATCATCACTCCCGAGATGGAATTTATCGCTATTCGTGAAGGGATGGATCCCGATTTTGTTCGTCAGGAAGTTGCTGAGGGGCGTGCGATTATTCCTGCTAATATTAATCACCCCGAAAGTGAGCCTATGATTATCGGGCGTAATTTTCATGTAAAAATCAATGCTAATATTGGCAATTCAGCCGTCTCTTCTTCCATTGAAAAAGAGGTGGAAAAGATGACATGGGCTACACGTTGGGGAGCAGATAACATCATGGATCTTTCCACAGGAAAGGATATTCATACAACTCGCGAATGGATTATCCGAAATTCCCCTGTGCCAGTGGGAACTGTTCCTATCTATCAAGCTTTAGAAAAAGTCAATGGAGTTGCTGAGGAGCTGAATTGGGACGTCTATCGTGATACGTTAATTGAACAGGCCGAACAAGGTGTCGATTACTTTACCATTCACGCAGGTGTACTTTTGCGTTATATCCCATTAACGGCCAAACGACAAACAGGAATTGTCTCACGTGGTGGTTCCATCATGGCTCAGTGGTGCCTTGCTCATCATACAGAAAATTTTCTCTATACTCACTTCGAAGAAATTTGCGAAATTATGAAAACTTATGATATTTGCTTTTCTCTTGGTGATGGTCTTCGGCCTGGCTCTATCAAGGATGCAAATGATGAAGCACAATTCGCAGAGCTAGAAACACTAGGCGAGCTAACGAAGCTAGCTTGGAAGCATGATGTCCAAGTTATGGTTGAAGGGCCAGGACATGTCCCTATGCACATGATTAAAGAAAATGTCGATAAGCAAATGGAGGTCTGTGATGAGGCTCCCTTTTATACTCTTGGACCACTGACTACCGATATTGCACCAGGATACGATCACATTACTTCAGCCATCGGTGCGGCGATGATAGGTTGGTTTGGAACAGCCATGCTATGCTATGTTACGCCTAAAGAACATCTCGGTTTACCAAACAAAGAAGACGTTCGAACGGGTGTAATCTCCTACAAAATTGCCGCACATGCCGCCGATCTTGCCAAAGGTCATCCCAGTGCTCAAAAACGAGATGATGCCCTTTCAAAAGCAAGATTTGAATTTCGCTGGCGAGATCAGTTTAATCTTTCACTAGACCCGGAGCGTGCCCTCGAATACCATGATGAAACTTTACCTGCAGAAGGAGCGAAAACCGCCCATTTCTGCTCTATGTGTGGGCCGAAATTCTGTAGTATGCGTATCTCTCATGATATTCGTACTCTCGCCAAAAATCAGGATCAAAGCTTTGAAAATGTTATTGACAAAGGACTGCAGGAAAAAGCCAAAGAGTTTCGTAACAACGGTAGTCAGATTTATAACTAGGATGGTGATGCTTTTGAAGGATGTACAGGCAATTAAAAATGAAATTAAAGTACTTGAAACTAGAATCGAAGAACTTACCCAAAAAATCACTCTTTTTCAACTTAATTGTACTCATATTTATATTAGGAATGGGCCTATACAAGAGTGCAGAAAGTGTATGCACATCGTGAATTTGAACTGGTGAAGAACGGAGCATATCAATTACTTTAAAATCAAAACCCCAATGCTCTAACCCTACTCCCGTTGTTGGAAATCAGCTAACAATGGGGTGGCTTAACGTTATCAAGACCTAATTTTAAAAAAGATAGAAAAATTAAAGGCTTCTACATATTAGATATGTCTAATATGTGGAAGCCTTTCTTCTTTTACTAATGCCCCCGTTAGTTCAATAAACTTAAAACAACTAACGTTGAATTACGAATCTATTGTTTTCACCATTTTAAACCATTCAAGAAATTAAGAATGTCTTTTTGTATCAAATCCCTATCCTTACCTGATGTCATTAAGTGATGTGAGTTTTTATATCCTTTAAGCTCAGTTTTTGTATTTAAACTTGTTACCATTCTTAATCCACTCTCTTTATAAAGCTTTTCATCTAATTCACCATACATAATTAAAATAGGCTTTGAGATTTTATCTAACTGTTCCATAGTTGAATCTATATTTGTTTGAAAAGTGATTAGGGATAACTTAAATGCCTTTTTTAATCTATCAATGTTTTCTACAGGCTCTCTCATTAGCTTTTGATACGCCTCTGCATAAATCACAAACCGATCTTCTAATGACTCTATACTCTTTTTAAATGGTACAGACATTACTATTATTCCATTAGGTTGAAAGGCATTGTCCAACATTTAAAGCGAAAATTCCACCTAATGATATACCAATTACAGCTACTTCCGAATATTTATTTTTCAAAAATTTGTATCCTTCTTCAACGCTCTCCCACCAATCGGTAATACCTGTAAATGCCAATTCTTCTGGTGCCATGCCATGTCCTTTATAAATTGGAGCATAGCAACTAAACTCATGCTCATTTAGAAACTGACTCAATTTTTTTACATCACGATTCGTGCTAGTAAAAGAATGTAGTAATAAAACGGCTTTACTTTTACCTTTAAGGTAGAGTGGTTTAGGTTGAACAATTCTAACCATTATCTATTCACATCCAATAATTTATGATTGATATTATGTTCCCTTACATTTCCTATGAAGAGTATTAAAATTAGTAAAATAAAACCTATTAGTATCATAAAAAAAGTCCATCCTAAAAATGAAAATAAATATCCACTCAACCATCCTATAACACTTGACCCAACATAGTAAAAGATGGAATATAAAGAGTTAGCTTCCGTTTTATATTGTTCAGGTGAGTTATTTGCAATCCAGTTACTTGCGATAGCATTGCTTGCAAATAACCCAAAAGAAACAAGAAGTAACCCCACAATAACGAGCCAAATAAAATTAGAAACGGTAAAAATGACACCTATAAATATAGTAAATAAAGCAATTCTATAAAGGGAAATATCAAATATTTGTCCGATAAAACGACCAAAGATAATGGAACCAAACACTCCAGATAATGTAGCAACATATATGAAGCCTATTAAAGATTGACTCATTGAAAATGGTGGTTCAGTTAAAGGGTAAGAAATATAGTTCAAAATAGCTGTATAGTTACCGATTGTGAAAGACGTACACAAATAAATACTACGTATTTTCTTATCAAAAAAGCAACTTATAAATCCTACTCTTAAGTCTCTAAGTGAATAGTTCATCTTACTGAAGTTCTTTGAGTTTGGGAGACTAACCAAAACACGATAGATGCCATTAGAGTTATTACTCCAATAATAAATGCAAGGGAACTTAAATCGACTTGTTCTATTAAAGAACTGCTAATAATCCTTGCTAAAACACCACCTAATGCAGTTCCCCCAACGTAAATGCCAACAACCTTTCCTAATATCCCTTTATCAATTTCTTCCTTTAAATAGGTAATAACTGAGGCTAAAAAACCTGAAATACAAATCCCAATAAGAGCCCTTATAAACAAAACCCAGTAAAAATGATCGATGGCTAAACTTATAGCATTAAGTAACGAAGTTAATAACAATGCCCAAACCATCGTCTGTTTCCTTCCAATTCTATTTGAAATGAGTGGAGCAAAATAGAGAGATAGAGCGATGGAGATAGTAGTCATAGAAAGAACTAAGCTTGCTGACGCAGGGGATTGATTAAAACGTTCTGAAAAAAAGATGATTAACGGCTGTACCCAATACAGACTGGTGTAAATGACAAATGCCCCTGTACCCATTGCCGTTAGTATTTTTGTAACTTCTTTCATTTTGACCTCCAAGATTATTTGATGTACCTCTTCTTATATTATTGCTATCTCCTTATAATTTCTAATGTATAATATGTATAAAGTTCATTACTTTTTGTTATGAGGTGATTCATTTAATGGAATGGCAATATATTAAGTATTTTTTGAAGGTAGCCGAATACGAGCATATAACAAAAGCATCGCATGAGCTAAATATCACACAACCTGCACTAAGCCGAGCGATTTCTAAGCTTGAAGAAGAATTAGGGGTACCTCTTTTTTTACGTGATAATAGACGTATTAAGCTAAATAAGTATGGTTTGATGTTTAAAGAACATGCATTAGTTATCGAAAAAGAAATGCAACAAGCCAAAAAGAATATATCTGAACAGCTACAACCTGATTTTGGAGAAATAACCATTGGTTTTTTTCATACACTTGGTATTGATAAACTCCCTTCTTTATTAGCAAGTTTTAAAAAGAAATACCCAAAAACAATTTTTAAACTAAAACAAGCTAACAAAAGGAGCTTAATTCATTTACTTTATAATGGAGAAATTGACTTCTGTTTTACGACCATAACAGGGGAGGAATTAGGGGGAAGCTACTCTAGTTACGACTTATGGGAGGATCAATTATTTCTAACGGTTTCCAATCAGCATAGGCTCGCTTTCAAAGATAATATTCATTTAGATGATTTGCATGCCGAGGATTTTATTATCTTAAAAGACGGGTATGGACTTAGAACTATTACCAATAAGATTTTTAAACAACTCTCTTTTAAACCAAAAGTTAGTTTTGAAGGAGAAGAGATAGATACAGTAGCAGGATTAGTGTCAGCTAATTTAGGCATCTCTTTTTTACCTAGGTTAGAAGGTAACCCCAAAATAAATCAAATAAAATTAAAAGCTATAAATCATAATAGAGTTGTAGGAGTTATTTTTAATGAGAGAGAGTTAGTTTCACCGATATCAAAAAGTTTTCTTAAACACGTACTTAGTACATTTAAAGTTAATTAATCACTGTAATCAAAGTTTTTAATAATAATCGATTAAAAAAGTCAAGGCATAGCGTCTTGACTTTCTTTCTTTACTAACCTGCCCCTTTTGTAACATAAGAAAAAGGCATTCTTATATTAAGAACGCCCCCCATTAGTTGAAAGTCATTGACTAGTAGAATTAAGGTCTAACTTCATAATAAATTGTTCACCAATTTTTCCGATTTTTCTTCTACCAGTATCTACAAAACCTACATTCTTATATAAGTTTTGTGCAGGTATGTTCTTATGATTAACGGCTAGGATTATCTCATCACACTTTTCAAAGTTCCTATATACGAAGTCTTTTAACTCAATCATAGCTTTCTTTGCGTAACCCTGTCCTTGATGTTTATAATTTATTGATAATGCAGTCAACAGCATGGCATTCGGGTTCATTGTATATTCACTTACTCTACTTGTACTATGTAATAAAAAGAATCCTACAGGACGCTGCTCAGATACTATAACTATTCTATACTGACCATCGGAGACATTCAATATAGCCTCTGGTAGTGCCGTAAATTTTGCTTGAGAATCTGGCAGTTCAAAATCACTTAATACTTCATGGTATTGTTCATCATAAAAAGATAATTGAATCTGTTTATTGAAAATCAATTGTCATCTCTCCTAGACTATAGATGTTTATCTGTTCTTTATTAAACATAGATTATTTACCAAATGAAAATAGATTATTTTATATTTTTGGTAAGTACAAAGGTTATTGTACCATTTTTCTCAATTAACCTGCCCCTTTTGTAACATAAGAAACGAACGTTCTTCGTATAAAGCCCCCCCTTAAAGAGGTCGTTAGAAGTATATAACAAAAGGCCTCAACCATTTATGGGTTAAGGTGCTACCAACTCAACTTTAACTCTATCTGGATCTTCAAAATATACAGCATAATGCTCCTCCCCTCCTGCAAAGGGATGCTTATCGGGATAAAGAATATTAATACCCTTCTCTTCTAACTTTTTTGTCATATCATCTACTTGTTGGCGAGAACCTGCGTGGAATGCCAAATGATTAAGACCTACTCGACACCTGTGATATGTTATGTCCATAAACCGTTTTTCTGCTTGAACGAAAACAATATATGTATCTCCAATTTTCCAACTTTGGCCACTTTCCCATGATTGGAAAGTGGTATATCCCAATTCCTCTAAAAACCAACCCCAAAAATTGATTGAATCATCTAAATCTGACACATAGATTTCAATGTGGTGAATCAGTCCTTTTGACATGGTCCAGCCTCCTTTTCTAATCTTACTTTCTCTTTATTGTATCCGATAGATTTAAAACAACCATTAATTATCATAATAACAAATAGCATTGCCAAACAGTCTTTGTCTATTATTTTTCGTTTAACATACTTAATTTAGAATTTATTGTATTTTTAGTTATTATGAGGTAAAATTTATCTAATTAAGTTAGTTAGTCGAATAACTAATAAGGAGGTCAGTAATTGGCAAAACCCAATGTAATAACTAAAGAGGATTTAATTAATAGTGCAAAAGAGTGTTTAATTCAAAACGGAATAGAAAAATTTACTTTAAGATCAGTTGCAGAAATGGCAGGCGTAACACAAGGAACGATCTATTATCATTTTAAAACGAAGGAGCAATTGTATTTAGATATTGTAAATGACATTTGCACTAAATCGTGGAAAGAGATTTCACAACAAAGTAATCCATATTCGCTTAGTGAAGCAGTAGAATCCGCAAAAAGTCGTTCTTCTTACGATTCTACCTTTCATAAACTATTTCTCTCATTAATTGTATCGAGTTTTAACAATGAAAAAATGAGGAAGCAATTAGGTGAAATAATTCAAAAAGAGAATAATGAATTGACTAAAAAATTATTAAGTGTATGGTCAATATCACCAATTAACGGTATTTCAATTGAAGCTTGGGGAATTTTCATTAATGCGATTGTTGATGGGATAGCATTACAAGCATTGGTACAAAAGGATTTTCCAGTAGATAAAACATTTAAAGAACTTGAACTACTATTTAAAGGTCTTACTCATTTACTTAACAAGGGAGATTAGCCATGAAAAAATATTTAATCACAATATTATCGGGTGTCTTCATTTGGTTTTTTGCGACAATGTTTTTTGTGTTTTTTGGAGAACATGTCCTTTTTAGCCCAGGTTCAAAACAATTTACAACAAGTATTATGTTGTTATTAGTAGGAACAGGATTTTTATTGTGGGGTATTACTTATATCTATCTTTTCTTCGATAAGACAATGAATGCACCACTTAAATTTGGAGTAATTGGAACGATCATTGGTTTATCATTAGACACATTTTCTATATCAAATCACACTTTGATTTTCCCAAAATTGAACGATTCCCAGATTATAGCGTTTACCACATGGATGTCCTTTGCTTATGCATTATATTTATTAATACCTGCATTGATCTACCAACGGAGAATTAAACATATGTAAATAAAATAGAGGGGCTGTTTGCAGTTGAAACAAAACGTCGGCACAATTGATAGAATTGTAAGAGTAATAATCGCATTCATTTTACTTTCTTTATTTTTCTTGTTAGAAGGCAAGATGAAATATTTAGGTTTAATTGGTATCATTCCATTGGTAGTTACGGTCATTAAATACTGTCCACTTTATACAGTATTAAGAATAAACACTTGTACTATAAAACAATAAATTTCCGAAGTTTGTTGACAAGATAATAGTCTTCTTCAAGATTTTTAATCTATGTGTAGTGCAAAAATAATTAAATGGAGCGCGATTTCACTTAATAATCGCGCCCGATCGTTGAAGATTGTTTCTTTGTTCCCTAACATTGATTTGGGAACGTTATTTTGTATGTTTTATAATTTTCAACATCGATTTAGCATTTATCTGAAATTCATATGGTACTTTTACTTCTTCAACAGTATATCCGTGGTGATTTAGATAACTTATTATTTTATCTAAATGCTCATATCTTTTTCCTTCTAAATCATCTAAAGAAAAAATACGAACTTCCTCTTTCGTAACCCTCAATAACTCATTTAGTGTTTCAATGTGAAATTGATAATCTAGTCTATCCGAATACATAAACAAAAAATGTGCCGAGAGAAGAATATCAAATTTTGCATTCTTAAATGGTAATGAAGGTAGAGTGACTGGAATGTATCTTTCATTGAATTTCTTCATATCTTTAGCACAATCTTGCAAAGCATTTAGACGATGTTCTCTAAGGAGCGCGTCTTTATTATTTTCATTCATTTCTCGCTTCGCTTGTTTAGCTGTGGGTACTTGTGCTTGTTGCTTCCTTAATGTTTCAATTCGTTCACGAATATCCTTGTTGTTGTATATTGTTGCTTTCGACACGCCAGCTTCACTAGAAACGCTATTAAAATTAATATTCTCGTTAGCTCGTATAAGCCTATTAATTGCTTCATCTACCTTTTGATAGGTGTTATGGACTTCTTTTAAATGAGCAGAACGGTCATATTTAGTCATTTTGAACACCTAACTTTCTTTTCATCCTATCTTGTCTCACAAAGAAGATATTTCCTTCCTGGAGGGTATTAAAAATATTTTGATAAGAGTTGTTGGAATGTTCAAGGGGGCCATGGTTAAATAGACTAAACTAATAAGAGGATACTATGTTCAATATATGAGCATAGATCCTTTTTTTATACATATTTAAACAAACGGGGTTTGAATGTCAAATGTTTATTATATAAACGAACATAATGAGCACAAACATTTCACACGTTAGATAAAGTTTGCAACCAGCTCTCTAAATAATAATAGGGCACATTATAAAATTCCTTAGAGATATGCTTCTTCACATCTTCATCTAGTACTTTTTACATGAGTATGTACATTTTCAAACAAATTTGTGTCATTTTTTTAATAGCAATTTTTCCACTCCCTTTAAAATTTAAAAAAATGCCCCCAATATGATTGGAGGCACTGTGCAACATTAATGTGTTTAACCATTAAGGACACCAATATAAGTTATCCTAATTATGTCACCTGTATAGGTATAAAATTATTAAGTTTATACTCTTTTTCATATTTTAATCGTAATATATTAAAATGGAATTGGCTTTCTACTGAACCCTTACCAATAAAAAATTGGGGTTATAGCAGAAATTATGAGTTCTAACATCGCCATTATATTTGGTGGAAGCTCTGTTACTATTTATTTTTTGTTTTTAAACATAAGTTCTTTATTTCACATCTATTTCAAAAATATCATCATAGAGAATCGTTTCAACCCCTGTATTATAAGAATAGATATATGGAATGACCTTAAGTTTTGTCACATGATTTTCTAATGCTACAAACCTATTATAGTTATTATAACCCATAGTTAGTGAGGAAAATTCTTGTAATTCCACCCCATTTTGGTCCTCTAGTTTGAAGTAAAGGTCTGTTGTAATATTTTCCATTTTGTAATTTACCCCTGTTGAAACTGGAGTTAATATTAACTCTTCCACCTCTATCTTCTGCCCATCTTCCAATGTGAAGTACTTATCAATGGGTATTGATTTTCTATTTTCCATAAGATTTTCACCTGACGCGGTAAATTCAAAAGTCCATTCCCCTTCTATCACTTCTTTTGAATCAAAACGTTCCAAATTATTAAATACTATTTTAATCTGATGATTATCCTGCAGTTTAATATTTTGTAAGTCAGCAGTCCAAAAGTAATCTAACTCTGAATTAGTTATTCCATTAGAGCTTAAACCACCTCCAGCGAAGTTCGACTTGATACCATCAATATAAACTTCTATATCTGAAAACCAAGTATAATCTAAGTCTTCATCCATTAACTCTGTGTGGAATGTGCTACTAATAAGAAGTTGACCTTCATCTAATATGACTTCATTCAACGTCACTCTCATTCCATTATCTTCTACCGTTTCTCCAATGACCGTTTTATATTCCTTTAAAGAGTCTTCTTGAGAATACACAAATTCCTCAAGTGCCCTTCCAATAATCGGTATATTCGATAAAGCTTCTGCCATTCCAGTTGAAACAAACCCAGAACCAACTAATGTCATACATAATCCACATGCAACCAATATTGAATGCTTCGTTTTCTGTCCCAATTTTTTTCTTTTTTTCCCTTTGAACATAGCCGCCTTTTCCCTTGCAACTAACTTCTCAATAGATATATCAATGTTATCGATGGAACGATTGAACTTTTCTTTATTCATAAAAATAACCCTCCTTTAAAATAGGCCGAAGCTCTTTTTGTGCTCTATTTAAATGTGATTTTACCGTCCCTTCTGGATATTTCATAATTTTAGAAATTTCCTTGATTGAAAGATCGTGATAATACCTCAACAAAATAATGGTTTTGTATTTAGGATCCAAGAACTTAAACGCTTCCGATAAATCCATTGAATGCGTTATGTAATTGATGCTTTCTTTAGAAATTAACTCAGCAAATATTTCCTCATCATCTGTAGTAAAATGTCGAGATTCTTTTCGAATAAAATCAATAGATTTGAAAATGATAATCTTAATGATCCAACTTTGAAAACTCTCTGGTTTTTTTAACATCTTAAGAGAAGTATAAGCTTTGTAAATGGTTTCTTGATAAATATCAAGAGCATCTTGTTCATTTCTAACGTATGAATAGGCAGTCCGATACAATTTATGTCGAACAGAACTAATCAGTTGTTCAAATGCTTCATCATTACCTTTCTTTGCTTTTTGTACTAAATTAACTAAATCCATTATATCTATCCCTCCATTTCATATTAAAGTCGAATGAGGCAGTAGAAACGTTGCAAAAAACTAAAAAACCTCTAAGTGAACATCTTTAACACATTAGGGAAAAATTTGCCTCATAACCCTTCAGCTTTGTCATATAGATTATATCCTTATATTGAAGGCGTTTATTTTATATCCTTTAGAGATATATAAATTTACGAATGCCGTTGACTTCCAAAAGAGGCCAGATTCTAGAAAAAAAAGTGTTTGAGGAATATCTATTGATACTAGATGAACGGTTACTGACTGTGCTGTCCATATATGCATATTTGAAGATAAAAGCTTCTTGGTCACGAAGAGCTTGTTCGGCTTGCTGTGGAGATTATCTTAGATGAATTAGACGATAAGGAATTTAAATAAGCTAAATCAGCCATTGGAAAACCACCAATCGCTCATTTTATATATATAATGGCTCAAAAGGATGAACTAAGTGGATCAATTGTCCGCTTTTTGTAGATCAAAACTCCCCATATGTGGCTAATTTTGAGCACAATATTCATTATAGATGAAAATTACTGTTTGGTGTCCTACCAACAAAATGCGGTTATCTTAACTTCGATGTGAGAACTATTGGAATACCAATGGTTCTCACATCGTTTACATGTATTTAATGTAAATATTGTTTTTTAAAAAGTTTGATCATTTTCTAGTGTCTTGTTAAACTAACGCATTTTTAATTGAAGTAGGCTTTCAAAGTTTTTGCTACTCCATCATTATCATTGGTTTCAGTAACTTCTTTAGCTAAGTCTTTTAGTTTTGCTATCGCATTTCCCATTGCAACGGGATAACCACATAGCTTAAATAACCCCAAGTCATTAAAATCGTCACCAAATACGACTATTTTATTAAGAGAGATTCCAAGTTTTTCTGCTGTTACTTTAACTGCGTATTCTTTAGAAATATTTAATCTCATGATTTGGGTTAATTGATTAGAATCAGTATTGACAATGTTAGTTCTATTACTGAATTTTTTATTTAGTGATTCGAAGGAACTTAGATTTGATACTAGAATCTTTGTTGGATTTATTTGCCTTAATTCATTTAAATCAATTTTTTGGGGATTACTTGTAACTTTCATAATTGAACTATAATCAAGATCTTCATAACTGTACCAACTGTCTTTAGCTTCTATTGATAACCAATGATGTCTTTCCATCTCAATTAAATGATCAATTATTTCTGAAGATAATATTGAATCTATTGTAAAGTGCTGGTTAATACTTAATTGCTCACTAACAATCATAGCACCGTTATAATAGACCATTATTGCTGAAGATTGAATTTCTTCGGGTAATAAATATCTAACTGTTCTGGGGGGACGAGCAGTCGCAATAATTATTGGTATTCGATTCTTGTTTAATTTTTCAATTGATTTTAAATTTCTTTCACTAATCTTTTTATCCGAGTTTAATAAAGTACCATCCAGGTCAAGAACTACTGCTTCCATTTCCATCTCCCCTTAATCCCTAACATTTTTCTTTTAAAAATAATAAACGTTTTGTTATTGTACTAACCTCTACTGTTTATACAATAAGCAAAATCGAAACTATACATATACATTATCATTTTTATGGTCTGCGGTGAATTTAGCCCTTCTTGCTGCTTTCGTATTCCTTCTATTCGGTTCCGTATTTCTTGATTGTTATAGAGAAATGCCTTAGATACACCTGATTCCATCGCAACCTGATTAAAATAATTTTTGCTTTCGTTTTGAGAAAGCTCTAAGCGTATTGGCGAAGCACTTACTTTATGGCTTGATGATTTCGAGGTTGATGCGAGAAAATTCATATACGTGATACGCTAAGCAAATTTCACCATAAATAAAATTCCTGCTCATTGAATTCCATTCTTAATATATCTGGTTTTGATGTATGTAGTAAGAAATTCAAATCGTACTTACTGTAATAATATCCCATCATCAAAGTCATAACAGGTCCATGAGTTCCTACCACTACTTTCCGTTCTTGATAGGTATTTAACAATTCTTTTAAGACTTTTTTTTGCACGATTTTGGCAATCTGTATTAGACTCTCCCCCAATAAAGAAAAATTTGGTTTGGAAAACGATTTTTTTAATAATGGGAATAATCCCCTATCAGATATTCGCTCGTCTTCATCCGAAAAAAATTCTTTCTTTTAAATTTTCAAATAGTAAAACTTCTTGTCGGATTTGTTTAGCTAACGGCTCTACATTTAAAATTGATCGAGTGTATGGACTTGAGACAACACTGTTAATCCCTTCATCCTTTAAAACATCAGTAATTCTTTGAGCTTCTAATTTTCCTTTTTCAGTTAAGTCTCTTATTCTTTCATTTCCTTTTTTTTGTGAATTCCCGTGCCTTACCATATATATCAGTTTTCATAACCGCCTCCAGAATTCCTGCATTCTTGTTTTAGTAAAATAAAAAAGAAGGAAGCAAGTATATAACTTCGCTTCCTTCTTTAACCTTTATTTGATGATAATGTCCGTATGGTGTCCTGGTAAACCACCATTATCTTCTCCAGTATTTAAATCGTAATCATAAGATGCACCTAGCATAAGTCCAAATAAAAGTATTCCTAAAAATATAATTTTTTTCATAATAACCCCCTAATGAACTTTTAAGATAATGCACTAGGATCATTATATCATTTATTTAACAAAAATTATGAGGAAATATCAAAAAATATTAATTTTTTCTATATTATTATTGATATATCTTACCATATCAATATTCCCTTGTAATTCAAAGATTAAGATCGATCTCTTCATGTAATCTCTTCCTATTTCTTTTTCATTCAAGCGATAATAGTTATAGCCTGTTTGATAATATAGATCACCCAACATAAACAAACTCGAATGATTCATACAATTTTCGATTCCCAATAGACTGTAATTTAATGATTCTTTATATTCTCTTCGCTTAGTTAAATTTGCTGAAAGGTTAAAAACGATTTTTGAGTAAATCGTAGGTATATGTAATTCCTTAGTACTATATTCATTCAAACACTCTAACAATATTTTTTCCGATTCTTCGTGCTTTTTTTCATCTGATAGGATAATGCCATAACTCATTTTGATCTCAATTTGCTGTTCTTTATTGACAACGTTTAATTCAAGTGCCTTATCCAACATTTCTTTTGCTTGAGTAAAATCATGGTCTAGATAATAAATATAAATAGCTTGATGCCAATATAAAAATTGTTTATCCGTATTCGTCAAACTGCCCTCTTTCTTCAATTCATTATCAATGATATATTTTAATGCATAGTAATCCCTTTTTGCTTTTAATTTCTCTACCATATATTTAATGTGGCGAAAATTTGATAAAACATCATTATTGACTTTATTTACTTCATCTTGACCATATAAGTAACTCATACTGACGCCTAAGCGCTCACTTAATAAAAATAAAGTGTGGGATGAAGGATTTTCTTTATTTTCTTCTTTTTCCATATTACTTATTAACGCCTGCGTACAAATTCCTTCTGCTAACTTACTTTGAGTTAGTCCACTATTTACCCTCATTTCCTTCAAACGTTCACTTAATATTTTTCTACTTCCACTCATACCAATACGCCCCTTACGCTCATAAATCTACTCTAATTATAGCAAAGAACAGAAAATATTAAAAATATAATAAACTGTAATCCGATATGAATATTTTAATCAAACCCCACATTTAACTCCTTTTACATCTCTCAAATGTAGTATCACTTCTAAAACCATTCAAGATACTCACCCAGCCCCCGTACTATCTACAGGATTATCGAACCATACCCTGACCACCTCTTATTAAACTCTCAATACAATATAGGCACCGCCATCCAGTTTAGAGACTGTTTTCTATTTCACCGAAAAAACATTGGTCCTATAAACATGCTCAACGAAAAATCAGTTATTTAAGTATGAGCGATTCAAAGCATGAATTAGATGTGAAATAAAGTATAGGAAACGTGGTTTATTTCATGGTATTGCTGGGGTGTCTATAAAGTGGAAAAAGAACAATTAATCGTTGATGCCATTATAAATAGGGTTTACTTAAAAATAACGATCTTGAACTATATTTTTAGCATTTTCATCGTTTCCTCTGAAAGCTGGTCGGGGCTTATTTGTATGATCTTACGTCTTAGATTACTAAGTAAAAATTCCGTTCCAGTAGCTATAGATGATACTTGCTATCTTTCTATATGATACAAAATTGGATACGCATCGAGGTTATTGCAGGGAACAGGATTCATGGGTCACCTCCTTATTTTCTTAGTATGACAAAAGCCCTTCTTCCATTTTCATAAAACCCTTAAAGATTATAACCCTTATCAAAAAAATCAAGTGAGCTGACATTTCCTTAATCAATACGGCTACCGCACACTATGAAGATTTCATAATTAAATCATGCCCTTATCCAAGTGAGGTTTCAGTTACCACAGGGAAGAAAGTATAAAAGTGAGTCGACAAAAGCAAGTCATTATTTACAGGCAAAAATATGCGTTGAAGGCAAACGCTGTTCTGCCTGCATCCCTTGAAAGATCAAGAGCTCTTTTTAACCATCCTTTCAATGAGAAAGAAAGCCTGACATGTTATTCGTCAGACAATCTGCTTTTACAGATTGTCGTTATCGACGATTCTAGGCCAGAGCGAGATGCCAGGCTATTAGGAAATGCAGTTGGCTTCCTTACAACCTGGAATCAGACCTTTAGACACCCCGAACAACCAATACATCACACCATCTCAACTAAATCAGCAGCTCGCACTTTCCCTCGTTGATAATAGAGATTCAAATTCTGAGGGTATGATGTAACCCTTCTTCTTCTAAACTTTTGCTATTTTTATACGAACGGCAGTGATGAACTGCAACTACCCGTTTTTTCGTATTCAGACACATCACAAACTAAACTTCTCGGTACTCATCACAAATAATTAAAATTACTATTTTCTTAATATTCCTCTAAAAATAAGAGCATTTTCTATAATTCTGAATTTATTTTATACTCATCAGACTTTGCTTTAATTCAGTAATAATAAGCTTAGCTCCTTCCGTACTTAGAACTAACTTTCCATCATGTAAGGAAAGATTATCAGGACTAATATTACCTGTAACATGACATTCCATATCTGATCGATGCTTTTGTAAAACAATCTTATCATTGTCAATAACAATTTCTAATGGATCTTTTGTATGAATATCTAATAGCTGTCTAATCTCTGTCGGTATTACAATTCTCCCTAGATCGTCAACTTTTCGGATAATACTCGATTCATTCATTTTTTTCATCCCCTTTAGTTTCAAGTAATCATTGACATCAACATCATTATATTTTAAATTTGTTTTATTATCAATATTATCAATATATAATTTAAAAAATAAAATATAGATAAATTATAATATTAATTCACTGCATTTGATGTTATCATTGAACTTCAACAATATTGAACCGAATAGGTTATAAACACAGGGATGAAACGAATAAGCTGTTGAGCAAAATCTCACTCAACAGCCGAGTATTCCTTTTAAGAAGATATTCTAATTATCTCAAACTATTAGCAACATCTTCTGGTATTTTATAGTATAAGTTTATAAAACGAGTAGAAAGTGTAGCATATGAAATATCTTCATATATAACTAACTGACCATTTAAAGAAACATCCCTGTCTTTAAACAACTCAGATAATCGGACTGTATCAATACTACTCATTTCATATATCTTTGCAACAACTGCATCATTTGGAATTTCTTCAGGTATCCATTCATCAATTCGCAGCTCATTCACAAACTCAACAATTTCTTCATCTTCTATAATGACTTCTTCTACTGTCCCCTCTTTTGATACTACCTCAATTTTTTGACCACTTTCAGATAATTCCTCCTCATTTACATTACAACCAACCAATAAAATTCCTACACACAAATTAATTAGACTAAATGCAATTATCTTTTTCATATTACTCCTCCTTATTTCTTTTATTTATCATGATATGAGAAAAGTAGGGAATTTTTATTTATATTTTAATAATTTACTTTGTTCTATATTATCATATAAATTACTTAAATTTACTTTTATTTCGTTTTATAAGTACTTTTATAAAAACGTTCTAGAACTTTGGAGAATTTCTTCAGATCTCATGCAAACCTAAGGTTGCTTGTCATTCAGAACAATTGATGACCCCATTCAATCTATTTATACTCCGGAAAAAACACTTCAAAAAATAAAAGGCCTGCTCTTAGATGGCCTTTTGGATGTCCTCTTTTTTAAACATGATGTAATACCATACAATATTTATAATAACGACCCCTACACCAAGTACTATTGCTAATATCAACATAATCCAACTAAGCTGATTTATATTTGGGTCAGCGAATACTGAAAAAATCATCAAAGCCATAATAATGGATAAAGCAACAAATATACCAAACCCATTCAAAAAAGCCATAATATACTTTGCAATGTACAAATCATTGTAATATCCGATTAGAGGTAACGCATAAGCAATCAAAACAATTACCAACGTATAGAAGAAGCTTCCATTTCCAAATTGACTTGTGTTTTCCCCAATCTGAGATATAGGTGAAAGGGATATACATAAAAAATGAAGACAATATAAGAATGCTGAAATTCCAGTTACAATAAGTACCTTTCGTTTCCTTTCATCAACATGCACCATTCAACCACCCCTTTTTACGATTATATAGAAATAAGCTAAATAATGTATATAAAAATAGCTCTGTGCATATACTAATTATATACACAGAACCACTTAAATTAAGTATTAGCAAATGAAGACACTGAGTGAGCTGAACTTTTTACAACTTATACTAAGAGATGAAGCTGCACGTAATTGGACATCTTCTTTAGCTTTCATTCCTTGTAAAGAAAGAACTTTATTCATGTTTTCACCCCCTTTCAATGGTGTGATAAATCTATTAAACAGTTTCAATAGATTTAACATGGAGCGTTTCATAAGCGTTTACAATTGGCAGCCACGAATACTGCCTTTTTTTATTTATGTCATTTAATGCCAACAAAACGCCAGCTGAACCAGAAAATATATCTCCTGATGCTCTGTAATTATAATCACCTGGCACATAATAATTCCCTTTTTCATTTTCCAAAATATACAAATTTATTGTTTCAAATGCTTTTGAAAAGAATTTGTTGTCATTCATAAACTCTTCATCCACAGCTCTTGCTGTAAGCAACATACCTGTATATCCTCTAAACAAGCCATTTGAATAAAAACACCTAGAATTTGTAACTAGTCCAATACCATTCAATTCTTTCTGCCATTTGTTCTCACCTAAGCAATTCCTAATATGGATCATGGCTAATCCAACACCAGCACTACCACCAGCTATATATGGAAGTAATCTATTTTGTTCCTCTACCTGATACAATCCGGAATTCTCAAGGTGACATTGCTCCAAATCTTTTTCTAAAATCTTTTCACTTAAAACAAGCCATTTTCTATCTTTTAAATGTAGGTAGACTGTGCTAATAAAAAGTGCAGCGCCAGACCAACCTTCAATTAAGCCAATTGGTATTCCATCTTCATCATCTGTTAATACAGGGGCATCTTGATAATACAATTCACCAATTCGATTTGCTGTTTTTTCTGCCTGATTAAGATAGTACTCTTTCCCCGTTGCCAAATAGAAAGAAATTAATGCTAAACCAATTCCAGCCAACCCAGATTTCATAGAAACATTTTCAGTATCTAAAAAATCACCTTCCAAACCCATTATCCTTTCTGCGTCTTCCTGAAAGCCTAATTCATATAAAACACAGGCTATACCAGACTTTCCTGTAAATAAACCATTACCTAAATCCTTCAGATATTTTTCTCCACTGTACTTCTGCACCCAGTTATTAACCAAACTCGGCAACTCACCCGTTCGATGTAAGGCTAGAGCGATACCAAACCCACCATTTAAAATATTTAATTTACCCTCTTTAGCTTCATGTTGCCTAATGTCACCCGGCAACAACCTATCATCTAGTTGTAGGTCTGTAATCATCCCCATGCGTAATTTATCAATAATCTCAGGGATGTCCTTTTCTACAAAATATTTTTTTGGTGCTGATATTAAGCTAGGAAATGCCCTTGCATTAATAGATAAAAATTTGTTCTCTAAGTCGATAACTAAATCCAAAGCATCTTGCCCAAAGTTTCGAAGAATCCATTCATTATGTTTCTGCAAAATGTCCTCAGCCATATCTTGGATTGGGCCAATTGGAATAAATAATTGTCTAGCTATACGTGCTAAAGAAAACCAATCCGCTTGTTCCCTATTGTTTGTTATAGCCCCCGAAAATCCTGGTGTCATTAGTCCTGCATGTTTTTCATCAGTTAAATGACTTGCTGATTCAAAATCAATTAATTTAACCTTCTCATCCTCCAAAATCATTATATTAGTTGGAGTCAAATCACCAAGACCATAACCTTTTTTGTGGACTTCTTTAACAGCTTTTTTTACTTGTTTTATTATCTTTAAAACCTTTTTAGTATACTCACCTGGGTTCTCTTGCATAGGAAACGGATAGTTACCAGACATCCAACTTTGTAATGGTATACCTTCCAAGTATTCCTCTACTAAGAAGATATGTTCCCAAGCATTAAAAATCTCATTAAACTCTACAACATATGGAGAACCTTTTAATTGATTTAATACGTTTCCTTCATGCTTAATTCGCTCGAATGCATCACGTTTTTGTCCATCTAAACCTGCACCTGGTCGACCTTCCTTTAATATCACTTTACGGTTAGTCGTTTTATCATTAGCAATGTATACTCCTCCACCGTTACTAAAATGGATAGCATCCAAAATCTCATAGTTCTCTAATCTTGATTGAGTTTCAGAAGATTCATTAGCTATTTGTTCTTCCATTTCAGTAACTGCTTGTGGTTCTTTTATAAATGATGGAATGTGATAAATAGGTTCTCTTAAATCAGCAATTAATTCACCAGTCGGGCTTTCAATTGCAGGAATTCGAGCCGCTCCTTGAAAAAGGAACATCTCTATAAACGCTCCATATCGAAAATAAACATTTCCTTTTTTCCAACGTTTATCGCTCAGGATGTAAGGACCTTTCGGAATTTCACTCAATAACTCATCTAATTCATTCACAAGGAAAATAAACTGTTCCTCATCCTTTGGATAAATGGTCATAAATTTACCAGAACTTCCTCTGTGACCATACTTGGAGTTTTTGAAAAGCAATTCATATGAATTGGTAACATATTTAAAAGTGACACTCTCTTTATAAAGAACTCCAGCCGCAAGGTCTAGCGTTTTCTGAGCATTTGGTACATCTGAGCTCACATGTATTTTCCAACCTTGGTTTGGTATTTTGATATTAGGATTTAAAATATAAGTCCAATGATCATCTGACGCAGACTGCCAGCCCTCTATAAGCTCTATCTTGAACAAATCCTCTGTAGGTGGAGTGTCATTAGGAGGCTCATAATATTTTGATTCTTGATTTATATACCGTACATATCTCATGTCCATAATGATTACCTCCTAATGATTTTATTAACATAAGAATGCGCTAACAGAACTCACAATACGATTGGAACAACAAAGTGCGATACTTCGCGAAGAGAATAACGGACCCATTGGTTGAATTTCACCTTGCTTCATTCTTAAACCCTGCATCTCAAGAATTCTATTTTTTTCGTTAGATTTTTCCATATTAAACTCCTCCATCTTTCACTTCTTTATTTTCAACCTTGCGGTGGTTCAATGGGTGGAACACAGTAGAATAAACTAATAGTACTTCTGTCTTTACAAACGATACTTATGTTAGATTGTTGTTGAGCAATTGGTTGCTTCCTCATTCTTTGAAGTCTTAACACAGTATTTTTTTCTGACATACGCTACTCCTCCTTTACACATTTTCATTTATAGCAACTTCCCTATTGGAAAGAACTACCCTTGTTAGTAATCATAAATAAAAACATCTGAGTGTTTATCAATTATTCCTACCGCAACCTCATACGCTATTTTTATAGTTTCACCCCAATAAGGTCCCCAGAGCATGTTTTTCTTAGATTTCAAACTCATACTTGTCAAAGAATTCTGAATATAAGCGCCATTTTTTTCTATTAGCCAAGGACCTCCTGACATCCCTCCCTTCCCTTTACTTGAGATACCTTGTAAGGTTGAAGAGTACTGTAAGTCTAACTCGGCTTTTCCTGTACTTATATAAGGCTTATTATTTTTAAAAATACTATCTCTAAAACCATAAACTTTATATTCCAAGCCTTTTTCTAGTTTAAATTGAACAGGATAGCCTTTTTCCATTACTTCATCAATTTCACACACAACAAAGGCAGTGTCATAATCTACAATGGCATCTTTTATCCATCCATTAGGGATTACTGCTCTTTTAGCCTTTATTCTCTTTCTTGATTTTCCATTAAACGGTATAAAATACACTGGATTATAAAAAATTTTATCTTCCCAATCAAACAAACAGTGGGCTGCTGTTGCAACAACTATGAAACTACCATTCCCTCCATCAACCAAACTAGCACTTCCATAGCTTTTACCGTTATTTCGATAAAATTCTATTTTTCCTAGTGCACGAGTTAAAGGGTCAGTCAAATTACCCACAGATTATCATTCCTTTTTAAAGAATATTTGTATTAAATTACCATTGACAAATTCAGTATCACCCAATAAGTTTAAGAAGTCAACATAAATTTGGAAAATATTTTAAATTATT
The DNA here is from genome assembly GCF_028610675.1 of Alkalihalobacillus pseudalcaliphilus. Lineage (NCBI taxonomy): Bacteria > Bacillati > Bacillota > Bacilli > Caryophanales > Bacillaceae > Alkalihalobacillus > Alkalihalobacillus pseudalcaliphilus. The sequence goes on along the minus strand of NZ_JAQQWS010000001.1, from coordinate 197,310 downwards.
GTAATTTTTTAGAATTGTATCCTCACTTTAGAAAGGGTGTAATCAAATGGAAAAACTAAATATTAAAGAGTTTTTTAGAATTATTCGTTCGTATTATCCATCTAAGAAAATCACCATAACAGCCATTTGTCTTGTATTATTTCAAACATGTCTTTCCTTGGCACTACCCCTTTTTACTATGAATTTCATCGATGAAATGGATATAGAAGGACTTTCATTAGCAACTATATTATTAGTAGGTTGCCTCTTTATTCTTCAACTTATTTGTTCGGCTTTTGCTATATACATGATGATTTTCATAGGAGAAAAAATTGTTTTTTCACTAAGAAATAATACGTGGGAAAGATTAGTTGACCTACCAATTAAGTTTTTCGATGAAAATAGTACAGGAAAATTAATGAGTCGGATAACCAATGATACACTGGTCATAAAAAACTTTATTACTTCTCAACTTATTCCATTTTTCTCAGGTGTGATTTCCGTCATAGGAGCCATTATTCTATTATTTATAATAGATTGGAAAATGACATTATTAATGATGACGGTCGTTCCCGTTCTAATGTTAGTTATGATTCCATTAGGGAAACAGATGTATAAAGTATCACGTGCCTTACAGGATGAAACAGCCTCTTTTCAAGGCGATCTAGGCAGAGTTTTATCGGATATTAGGCTTGTAAAACTTTCATTAGCGGAAAACCAAGAAAAAGAAGTAGGAAACTCGCGAATGAAAAAATTATTTAATTATGGATTAAAAGAAGGAAAGATTTCTGCGGTCGTTCAGCCTATATCAATGAGTGCACTTCTACTTATACTTGTAGTCGTCTTTGGCTACGGTAGTTTACGAGTATCTAACGGGACATTATCAGCTGGAGCACTTGTTGCTATTATTTTCTACCTATTCCAAATTTCTAATCCTTTGGCACAACTCTCTAGTTTTTTTACAGAAATGCAAAAAGCACTCGGAGCAACTGAACGATTAAATTATATTTTGTCTCAAGCTAAAGAACCTATCACAAAAGAAAGTTCAGAAAACAAGCTTTATTCGGAAAATGATAGCCTTATCTTTCATAAATTAAAATTTGGATATAATCAAAATGAAGAAATCTTAAAAGAAATTGATTTGGAAGTGAAAATTGGACAAATGACAGCAATTATCGGACCAAGTGGCTCTGGCAAAACTACCTTATTCTCTTTAATTGAAAGATTCTACAACCCTACTGATGGATTTATCACTTATAAAAATCAAGATATTCAAACCATTCCTCTTAACCAATGGAGAGAGAAAATTGCCTACGTATCACAAGAGTCACCTATTATGTCCGGAAGCATTTTATCCAATTTAACTTATGGACTTAGCACCTACTCTATAGACAAAGTAAATTTAGCACTAAAAGATGCTAACTTAGAAGAATTCATTAACAAATTACCGAAAGGGTTGCAAACAGAAGTTGGAGAACGAGGAATAAAATTATCAGGTGGTCAAAGGCAACGATTAGCAATCGCCAGAGCAATGATTAGAAACCCTGAAATACTATTGTTAGACGAAGCAACAGCTCATTTAGATGGTGCCTCTGAGAAGCTAGTTCAAAAAGCAATGGATGTATTAATGGAAGGCCGAACTACTATTGTTATCGCTCACAGATTATCAACAGTATTGCATTCCGAACAATTGATATTTCTTGAGAATGGCAAAATAACAGGAAGGGGAACCCACTTCGAGTTAATGAGTGAGCACAAACTCTATAATGAGTTAGTATCTCAACAAACTGAGTTTAATCATTTAGTTTCTCATCCCTAAAAATATATCAATACATTCACAGGAACTCTACAAATTAGGAGAAGTCTTTTTTTCAAAAATAAGAATAAATAATTAAAGGGCATCGAATAAATCGATGCCTTTTCATTTAATATCTTAATAAAATTTAAATTCAGCTCGTTTGTAATTACTACCTATTTCCTTATCTCCTAATCTATAAATAACTGCCTTCAAGGCGGTTTAAACGTTTGGATGTTTCTTTTCTAGCTGCTCTATTAATATTTCTTTCCCTTTCCGACTTAAAATCAGTTTCCCATCTAAGAAAACTTCATTATCATCAGAAACTTCCCCTGTCACATCACATGTCATATTTGCTTCATATTTCTTTAAGATGATTTTCTCCCCGTCGATATAAATTTCTATCGGGTCCTTTTCATGAATGTTTAATGTTCTTCTCAATTCCATCGGAATCACAATCCGCCCTAACTCGTCTACTTTCCGCACAATGCCTGTTGATTTCATTTTCATCACATCCTTTTCTATAGTGATTCCGTATGAAGCTGTTGAAATCCTTCTACCATCCACTGTTGAGCATCTTTATTTAACTGAATCTCTAACACCGTTTGGTTCCGTTCTTCTTCATTTATCAAATAGACCGTTATCCCTTCCATCAAAACAATAGCACGCTCCTTTTCTAGAGATGGATAAACGGTTACGTCTTCTACTCGGTATTCTATAGACAGTACTTTCTACTACTTCTTCTGTCACAGGAAAGTACTCATCCACCATAGTCGGTGTCATCACAAGCTCGGCTTTGGCACCCTCATTTCATAATTATCTTGACGTACATCATAAATCGCCATCACAAAAAAGTAACAACATCCGTGACCAGTTTTACATCTTCCTCTTGGTACTCAATATCAACACGTTGATTGGCAGCTGCTAGTAAGGAATTTTGCTCTCCTACTGCTCAGTCAAGGCTTGTAAACCTTCTATTTCCGCAAGCTGTTTATGAAACTCACGAAATCCTATAAATACACCGACGATTACCACCATACCCCAGTCGTTATATATTAATAGTAGGTTCTTTACTAGTATAAATTTTCTATTGCGTCTTCTGTTTCATCACTTCACTAGCTTGTTTTCTCTTTTTTCGCTCACGTATCACATACAAACCAATAACAACCACCGCTAACCCTACTAAAGTTAAAATTAATTGCTCTACAAAAGAATTCCAATCTGTTATCGTACGACCATAATAAAATCCTAAAAGAAAATATAAACTTAACCAAATCAGTGAGGACGTGTGGGCAATGAATAGAAAATGAATAAACCGAAATTTCGCTAACCCTACACTAAAAGGCACCGCATGCCTTACAAAAGGGAAAAAGTAACTAAACGATGCCGCTTTTAGCCCATATCGATCTAAAAGCTCAAAACCTTTTTCAGCCCTTTTTGCCCAGATTGACTCATCTTTTTTCTTTAAACGATCCTGAGGCGAGAATTTATGAGCTGTAAAAAAACCGACCACATATAAAATCGTACCATGCAGCATAATCGCCGAATATATCGTAAAAAAAGCAGGTATAGGCTCTAAAAAAGAATACGTAGAAAAATACCCTCCCGCCATTAATAACACTTCATTCGGAACAGGAAAAATAAATAAACCAATTGCATATATAACAAACAAAGCAGCGTAACCATGTTCTAAAATAAAGTGATAGACGCCTGTTAAATCCATCCTTCCAATTCCCCTCTTTTATTGACCTATAATTAGTTTACCTGATCATGAATAAAAAGGAAAAAGATAACGCTCCCTAACCAATTCTAACTTATGGCTCCAAAATAAAAACACCTCAACACGGAGGTGCGCTTTTCGTTTTAGTTCTTAAAGTAATCTTTGTAATAACCACCGATTTTACCTGTGTTATCAATGACAAAATAAAACTCTTCTGTCTCATTTTTTAATTCGTATATTTTGCCAGCAGTTAGTGATTCATGAACTTGAAACTTCTTTGCATCTGTATGTACGCATTCAACCTCACGAATCGTATCTGTCTCTTGCCATTTTTGATGAATCATATCCTTCCACCTCACAATCACTTAGAAATATATGTTATATTATTATACCATAAACGCTGCAACCAACTAAATACTTTTACAACATTGCTTATGGTAGAGTTGCTTTATTCTTGAATTTAACCAGATTACTTTTAAAAAATTAATTTTTATGAAAGTGATGAAAGAGTCGATATGCTCTTCTTCGAAGGTCGCTCCGGGAATGGGTTCGTGCATACCCATTTGTTTATGTACTTCTCATACATAGAATAACTTAAAAGAAAACAACTCTTAGAAAAGCGAACCAACATTGAATAAATTTTATTAGTCAAACAGATAAAAAATCACTCGAATAGTTACTATTTTAAAACAAACAAACTTTCATATTTGTTGAGAGTGAAGTGAATCGAGAACCATTAATTAAAAGTCAGAACGTTATTTTTATCTTTATTGGTGCCTTTCATTCATAAAAATGGTTGAAAGATTATTACATCCATTCGTCACCCCTCCGCTTTTGGGATATTGCTCGAAAGTATTATCCCAAAATAATTCAGCTCACCGGCGAAGCAGCTACCAATAACAATAAAGAGAGTGTAGGCTTTCATCAAAGATTAGTAACCCATATTCACGTGTTTTTGGACCATCAGTTAAGCACGTTTGGCTACTTCACTTGCTTGACTAAAAGGTAACATACCCTTGAAATGGGTGCCCAATTGAATGTTCCTACTAAAAAATACGAGTAAGAGAGGAGATTTCCCCTCATTACTCGTACTTGTAATTAAGACCTGTTTAATTATTTATTAACCTTCTAATAATAAAGATTCTGGGTCTTCTAGCAATTCTTTCACACGAACAAGGAAGCCTACTGCTTCTTTACCATCAACAATTCGATGGTCATAGGAAAGAGCAATATACATCATTGGACGATTTTCAAAGTTCTCTTGATCAATCGCAACCGGTCGCCATTGGATCTTATGCATTCCTAGAATTCCTACTTGTGGAGCATTTAGGATTGGCGTTGACATGAGTGAACCAAACGTACCTCCATTAGTAATCGTGAAACTACCACCTTGTAGGTCTCCTAATGCAAGCTTGTTATCACGTGCTTTTTTCCCAAGGTTACCAATTTCTTTTTCAATACCTGCGAAGCTTAATTTATCTGCATCACGAACGACTGGTACAACTAAACCGTTGTCCGTCGATACGGCAATACCGATATCATAGTATTTCTTCATTAAAATTTCGTCGCCTTGAATTTCAGCATTTAATAATGGGAATTCCTTTAATGCACCAATAACTGCTTTACTAAAGAATGACATAAATCCTAACTTCACGCCATTTTTCTCAAGAAATGCATCTTTGCGACGTTTACGAACATCCATCACAGCTGTCATATCAACTTCATTAAATGTCGTTAACATGGCTGCTGTTTGTTGGGCTTCAACTAGACGCTTTGCAATCGTTTGACGACGGCGGCTCATTTTAATTCGCTCAGCTGGTTTACCATCATCAGATGTTGTTGCCGCTGGTGTATCTGCCTTCTTTGGAGTTGGAGCTGATTTCGCTTCAGACTTTGGCTGATAATTCTCAACGTCTTGTTTACGAACACGACCTGTTGGATCATTTGTAGACACTTCGTTTAAGTTAATCCCTTTTTCACGAGCTAATTTACGTGCTGCTGGTGAAGCAAGTGGACGTCCGCCTTCAGAATCTGGCGTTTCGTCTTGCTTCGCCTCTTGTTTAGGTTGCTCTGGTTCTGATTTTGTTTCTTCTTTTGCTTCAGGTTCAGCTGAGGAATCTCCTTCAGATCCTTCAGCATCGATCACGGCAATGACTTCCCCTACTTCTACCGTGTCACCTGGCTCTTTTTTTAATTCTTTTATTACACCAGAATGTTCAGCAGTGATTTCTAAGTTTACTTTATCTGTTTCTAGTTCAGCAATAAAATCACCTTGATTTACGTATTCTCCAACTTCTTTTAACCACTGAGCAATCGTTCCTTCTGTAATCGATTCAGCTAATTCAGGTACTTTAATTTCAATCACGAGTAATGGCCTCCCTTAATTTTTACGAGTCAAAGATTCTGTTATGATACGTTCTTGTTCTGTCTTATGAGCAATTGGATTTCCTTCAGCAGGACTTGAACGGAATGTTCTTCCAATATAACTCAAGGATACATCTTCTGGCGTAATATCTCGGATGCGTGACTCCATAAACGGCCAAGCTCCCATATTTTTAGGCTCTTCTTGAACCCAAACAACTTCTTTTAAATTTTTATAAGATGCAAATAATTCACGAATTGGACGTTTTGGAAACGGATAAAGCTCTTCTACACGAGCGATGTGTAACCAATCCCAATTTTCATCTGATTTTTTATCAATTCGTTCAGCTAAATCAATGGACACTTTACCAGAGCAAAGGATGATTCTTTCGACTTTTGTCTTCTTCTTCCCTAAGCCAGATTGTTCCAATAATGGACGGAACTCCTCATCAGAAAATTCTTTTGCGTCCGAAGAAGCATAAGAATTTCTTAACAAGCTCTTTGGCGTCATGATAATGAGCGGACGTACTGAGTCCTTTTTAAGGATTGCTGCTTGACGACGTAATAAATGGAAATATTGGCTGGCAGATGAACAGTTAGCAATCGTCCAGTTATTCTCAGCCGCAAGAACTAGGAAACGTTCTACACGTCCACTTGAATGCTCTGGCCCCTGACCTTCGTAGCCATGTGGTAACAAGATGACTAAACCTGATTTTTGTCCCCATTTTGCACGACCAGCAGAAATCCACTGATCAAACATAACTTGAGCTCCATTCGCAAAATCACCAAATTGCGCTTCCCATAAAACAAGCGTCTCAGGCGAATGTACATTATATCCGTATTCAAAACCTACAACAGCCGCTTCAGATAACGGGCTATTGTAAACGGCAAACGATGCTTTCGCACTTTCTAGCTCTTTGAGTGGTGTATACATTTTATTTGTATCTCTGTCATGTAAAACAAGATGACGTTGAACAAATGTACCACGCTCTGAATCCTGACCAGACAGACGAACTGGTGTCCCATCAGAGATAATAGAAGCAAAGGCTAACACTTCACCATGTGCCCAATCTATCTTTCCGCCTTCTTCAAAACCATCTAAACGTCTCTTAAGAATCTTAGCTAACTTCTCATTAGCATTAAAAGATTCTGGCCACTCAAGTAACTCTTCGTTGATTTGTTTTAACGTATCGAACTCTACAGCCGTTTTAACTTTAGGTAATCCATTAACAATAAAATCTGGCTGAGAAATCTCCACCTCATGCTCTGATTTCTTTGAAGCAACCTTTTCGTATTCTTGACGCAGGAAATCTAAGTTTTCCTTTTCAAGTTGACCACCATACGCTTTTTCAATTACACCTTGCTCAGTTAAGAAGTCGGCATAAACCTTTCTGGCGGTTGGATGCTTTTTAATCATGTTATAAGTAGCTGGCTGCGTAACAAAAGGATCATCTGTTTCGTTATGTCCGAGTCGACGGTACCCAACTAAGTCAATTAAGAAGTCCTTTTTAAAGCGCTTTCTGTATTGAAATGCTAAGTGAATAGCGGCCATACATGCTTCCGGGTCATCGGCATTAACATGAAGAATTGGAATTTCAAATCCTTTTGCCGGGTCACTGGAATATGTTGTTGAACGCGAATCATAAGTTTCTGTCGTAAACCCAATATTATTGTTGGCAATGATATGTAACGAGCCACCAACTTGATAACCTGTTAATCGACTAAGGTTTAGCGTTTCTGTAACAATACCTTGACCTGGGAATGCAGCATCTCCATGAATTAAGATCGAATAGGCTTTTAATGTATTTTGTAAAGGCTCTCCTTTTTGTGAACGATCTTCCTGTGCAGCTCTTGCATACCCTTCAACGATAGGACTAACAAATTCCAAGTGACTTGGGTTATTAGCTAACGTTACAGTAGCTTCAACTGTATTTTCTTCTTTAATTTGTCTATCTGCACCTAGATGGTACTTCACATCTCCTGTCCAGCCATTAATGCCTGTAGAACTTTCAGATGATAAATCTTCCTTTGGTGCGTGTAAAAACTCAGAAAAAATCATATGGTATGGCTTACCTAACGTATGAGTTAAAACATTAAGACGTCCACGGTGGGCCATTCCAATCATAATATTTTCGGTACCCTCATGTACCGACTCTCGAACAGCTTCATCTAACATTGGTACGAGAACATCTAAACCTTCTATAGAAAATCGTTTTTGACCAACGAATGTACGATGAATAAACTTTTCAAAGCCTTCAACTTGAGTTAATCGATTCAATAAATTAATACGTTGTTGTTTTGATAAATTTGGTAAATATAAGCCGGATTCAACCATTTTATATAACCAATTTCTTTCCTCTTCGTCTTGAACATGTCCAAATTCAAAAGCAACGGTTTGGGTGTAAACCATTTTTAAATGATTAATTGCCTCGAGTCCATCTTTTATATGTGATGGTGCATCTGGACATAACAAATCGACAGGTACCTGTCGTAAATCTTCTTCAGTTAAGTCATAACGACTTAATTCGAGCAAGCTATCATTTTTAAAATCTTTGTGAATCGGATGAATATTAGAAGCCAAATGGCCCTTTAATCGGATGGTATCTGCTAATTTAACAGCACCGACAATCTTCCTCATCATGTCCGTTCCGACAGACTGCTTTGCTGTTGGAACTTCAGCTGCAATGAACCTCTCTTCGTCTTGTGACGTTGGTGGTGGCCCTAAAGTATCAAAGAGTGCTCGAAGCTCTTCATCTACTGCTCCTGGGTCTTTGGTGTACTCCTCATAAAGTTCGATTGCAACGCCAAGGTTCGGACCATGAAATCCTTTCCATGACTCGCTTGGTTTGTTCTCCTTGCTGGACATGTGACAAAAACCTCCTAGTTACTTTTAAGTCAAATCTTCAGAAGTTGGATAAAATAACGCTTTCATTCCTATATTATCATGGATACCTAGTTGACTCAAAGGTTATCTGTCCAATTTCAAAGGATTTGTCTAACGATTTTTCAAATTACGACTTTTGTTACATTTCAAAACCATGTAGATAATTTTATTATCCCTTTAAAGTGTAAATCTTTTTATTCTGAAAATCTAGTGATTTGTCATAAAATATTCTTATTTTCATAACTTTTTTTTCCTTTACACAAATATACAGAAAAACTTTCACTATTCAACGAATTCCGTTCATTTAATTTTCAAAAATCTTCGTGAAATTAAGGTTTTTATTCGGAACTTTCATCTGTTTATTCCATTTAAGAAAAAGTCTTGACCACTCATTTATTTACGCAAACCAATTATATTGATTAGTTTTAAATTATTATATTCTATCACCCAAAGACAATCACTCCACTACTTTCACTTTACATGTAAAAGTGAAAGACAACTTCCTTCTTCTTTTACAGTTTTCAACTCGAAAATTCCATAACCTTTGAATCTCTCTATCTTTCCATTTCAGCTAACTTCAAGTACTTCAGTTTGATTACCTTGGGTATATCGTACCGTATTTTACTCATTTATTTTGTTCTACTATTAATGGAATGTTACATTCAAGTTAAATGATGGTAATTGTTCATTTTATCACCGTATAGGTATGTTCAAGTTTAATCGTTTTCGTTATAATGTGAGAAGGAAAAAAAGAAGGGTGTCGTTTTATGTTCAAAAAGATATTCTTCATTTTCTTCTTCCTGGTCGCTTTTTTTATCACTCTCCTCACCGTGGCTCCTATTGATAAACTGAAAGAAATTGGTTATCGCAGTTTCATTGCTCAACAGCAAATTCCAGAAGATTATGTGGAATTGTATCAAGAAGCTGCGAGTGAATACGATATCCCTTGGGAGCTACTAGCCTCCGTGCATCGAGTAGAAACGATATTCTCTACGATGGATCCTATGGTTAGTCCCGTTGGTGCTTTAGGCCATTTTCAGTTTATGCCAAGAACATGGGTCGGATGGACACACCCTGGTGGTGCCCTAGGAGAAATGGATGAAGATATTGATATTACCGACCTTGATTTAATTGCTGATCATGGAGGTTATGGGGTCGATGGTGATGGTGATGGTATTGCCGATCCATTCAATATTGTCGATGCCACACACTCAGCCGCCAAATATTTAGCTGATCACGGTGCACGTGATGGTGATTACGAAAAAGCTCTTTTTGCCTATAATCAAAGTCAAGACTATGTGGATGAAGTAATGAAGTACTTTAATCAGTATAATGATGAATTCGAGTTAATTACGCTACGAAATGTTTATGAATATTAAAGCATCGGACAACGTGTTCGATGTTTTTTATTTTTGGATATATCGAATACATGATAAACTAACACTAAGAAAAACAAAAGAATGGTGAGGATTCGTCATGGAAATTACTTTAAAAAAAGAAATTGATACAAATGTAGAAAACAATGAGGTAGGTATGCCACTTGATATATTTCTGGATAAATCACTAAAACCAGAAAGCTTAATGCTATTAATGTTTCTAACCTCTGCGACACAGAGCGTATTTTCATTTGAACAACTCTCACAAACATTACCGTCTACGGAAGATGAGCTCATGACAGCCATTCATAACCTCAATGACTCTGGTTATATTCAAATTTTAGACAAAGCTTAAAGTTGGGTGAAATCACAAAGGGTTCATCTCTTCACAACCATTGGATATGACAGATAGCGTGTTTATTCTAAAGAAATAAATAACCTGAAAAAGGTTCGCCTACCATTTTTAGGCGAACCTTTTGTTTTACCGCCAGCATCGTTAATATAATTCAGAATAATCAAAAAATATAAACGGAATAAATGACGTTAGTTTACCTAGAAAAACAAAAAAAGCATCACTCTTAACAAAGATACATTCTCAAAGGTATGTTTACAAAATAAAATTCTTTATCGCTACTCCAAAGTGATATTCTTCCATTTATTTTAATTGCCAATTTTTCTAAGACATTCATTGTCAAAGGAAAGCGAGGGTATACTATGTCTTTGTTTATTGTTATTTCAAATACAAAATACATCTATGAAGAGCCAATTATTAACGATCCGAATCTTTTAAATAGTATTCTAGGTATCTTTTGTATAGTTTTATTTATCACAATTATAACTTATCTATATTCTAAGAAAAATAGTGATTAATTAGGTGCTTATATTACCAACTTTATTATTAACAGAAAGTTATGAATTTTTTTCATATTGTAGATTTTAATATAATCAGTTATTACTATGATACATTCGCCATCTCAGAGGATTTTGTAATTGTAAAAACAGCACCACATAGTAAAGGAATAGATATCGGTCAATTTTTTGGGACACCTCCATTTAAAGAAGTAACAAACATTAAAAATCAAACAGTAAGTATTTTTGGTTACCCATGGGATAAAATTTCATCTACAGAGCTAATACCTCAATGGGGAATGTTTGGCACTATTTTTGACGAAGTTTCTAGCGTATTACTTTATCATAGCCCGGACAATCAGGTTCACCTATATTAAATAACTCTAGTGAAATTGTAGGTGTGCATGCTCGTGGATTTAGGGACGGGAATGGAACCCCAGTCTTTAATGGAGGGCCAAAGATGTCCTCATATTTAAGCCAATTTTTAATAGAGTCAATAGATTTGACTGAGCATTAATATAAAGCCCTCATCCCAAAGAATGAGGGCTCAACTTATTTTTGTGACATCCCATTTACTGGTCATGACACAAATCCATTTCGATTATTAAAAATAATCACGTAAAAATAGTTAGCAAAATCTCAAAAAACAACAGGAATTATCTGTTATCAATCGGCTCCGGATACATATCATGATTCATCAAACGATATTCGGCAATTTTTTCATATTTCGTGCCAGGTTTTCCGTAGTTTGTATATGGGTCGATCGAAATACCACCTCGTGGCGTAAATTTCCCCCAAACCTCAATATAACGAGGATCCATTAACTCAATTAAATCATTCATAATGATATTCATACAGTCCTCGTGGAAATCGCCATGATTTCGGAAGCTAAATAAATAGAGCTTTAACGACTTACTCTCAACCATTTTCTCACCAGGAATATAACTAATATAAATCGTCGCAAAATCAGGCTGGCCTGTTTTTGGACATAATGAAGTAAATTCCGGACAATTAAATTTAACAAAGTAATCACGATTTGGATGTTTGTTATCAAATGACTCTAAAATCTTTGGATTATATTCAAAATCATAAGTTGTCCCTTGATTTCCTAGTAATGTTACCCCTTCTAATTCTGAATCTTGTCTTCCACCCATACCAAATACCTCCTATACGCCTCGTTTATTGCCCCACAATAATGTGTGCAATTGTGGTAATACTTTAGCGTTATTCATTTCTTTCGATTGAATGGCCTTATCAATCAGCCATTCGTATTTATTTAATAGACGTTGTAATAATTGCTCGTTTTCTTCTGTCTGACTATCATCATTACCAACTTGCAAAAAGAAAGGAATGTCTGGATATCTTTGATGGATAGCTGTTGCATATTCAAAATCTGTATCATCAAAAACAACAACCTTTAAGCTCACATTCCTACCCGTAAGATTTGAAGTCATCGTATCTAATTTCTGATAATCTGTCACCATTTTAGAGCTTGGTGGCTTCGGCGAAATCGTCACCTCATCAATATCTTGAAGCCAGTCCTGCCACACGGAACCTTGTGTCTCAATCGCCGATTTTACACCATTTTCCTTTAAAAGTTCAAGCAAAGAAGCTATCCCTTTATGCAATGCTGGATTTCCTCCAGAAATCGTCACATGGTTAAATTTGGCACCACCAATTTCTTTGAGCTTTGACCAAATTTCCTCTGCCGTCATTAACGTACTTTTACCTGTCCCATTCCATGTAAAAGCAGAATCACACCAGTCACAACTATAATCACAGCCAGCCGTTCTCACAAACATCGTTTTTTGTCCGATAACCATTCCTTCTCCTTGAATCGTCGGACCGAAAATTTCCATCACCGGAATTTTCTTCATGATAACTCACTCTCTTTAGGTCGATATACGACATAACTAGTTGGTGTTTCTCGTACAATCGTTTGTATACAAACAGGTTGATTGGACTGCTTTTGTAAAAAACGATTAATCTCCGTCGTTATCGTCTCTGCTACTACCTCTGTCGTTGGGTGCTTCCCTTTGAAATCAGGATGTTCATTTAACAGTGAATGGTCATATTTTTTATGAACGTGGTCTTTTAATAGTTTGAAATCAACTAAAAACCCTAACGAATCCAATTCATCACCAACCACAGTCATGTTAATTGTATACGTATGACCATGGACTTTTTGACATTTCCCCGCCATTTCATCATCAATATAATGAGCAGCAGCAAGGTGCATGTCCTTATTTAGCTCAAAGCGAAAAGTATGCGGGGTTTGCGGATAATAATTATACATCATCGTGAAGCACCCCGTTTTTTTCATTTATATATAAGTCGAGACCTTTTTTCCTTAATTCACATGCCGGACATTCTCCACAGCCAGCACCACGAATTCCTTCATAACATGTCAATGTCTTCTCTTGAACAAAATCAAGATAACCAAGTTCATCTGCGAGTTGCCACGTCTCTTTTTTATCTAACCACATAAGCGGGGTATGAATCACAAATTGATGATCCATCGCGAGATTTAACGTCACATTTAACGACTTAATAAAGCTATCGCGACAATCAGGATAACCACTAAAGTCGGTTTCACATACACCAGTTACGATATGTCTTGCACCTACTTGTTTTCCGTAAATAGCAGCAAATGATAAAAATAAATGATTACGCCCCTCTACAAATGTTGAAGGAAGTCCCCCTTCTTTACCCGCTTCTACTTTAATATCATCTCTTGTTAAGGCATTGGCCGATAGCTGGCTTATAAGTTGCAAGTCTAACACCTTAAATGAGACACCTAATTCATTTGCTATCTCTTTGGCGCATTCAATTTCATCGCGATGTCTTTGTCCATAATCAAAGGTTACGGTTACTACTTCTTTAAAATTTTGTAATGCCCAAACTAAGCAAGTAGTACTATCTTGACCTCCACTAAAGACAACGACCGCTTTTTCCTCTTTTAACATGTACGTATCCTCCTTGTTATCAAAGAAAGAACGTTCGTCAACTCCTATTATTCAAAAATAGAATCAAAATAACTTACACAAAAAGAAGACTCTACCATATTTGGCTCAGTGAGTCCTTGTATAGTTTTTTATAGAGGGAGTTTGCGAACCTCTTGTAGACTTCATTGAATTAGTCATACTTTCTTATACTAACATAAAGAATGAAAGGTAGCTATTATTTTTAAGCTTTGATAAAATAGGAATGATATTGACCATTTTGCTTCATATATGTAAGCGATAATGCTGTCATTACATAAAAAAATTGAAAATTCAAAGAAAAAGAGGGATGCACGATGTCAATGTTTGAGCAAAAACTCAAAAAATATGCTGCCTTAGCCGTAGAGGTTGGTGTCAATGTTCAAAAAGGACAAACACTTGTCGTAAGAGCACCACTTTTTGCTGCTCCATTAGTACGTCTAGTGACGGAACGCGCTTATGAAATGGGAGCAAAAAATGTACATGTAGATTGGAATGATGAAGAAGTTACACGTCTTAAATACAATCTAGCACCAGATGAAGCTTTTCTTGAGTACCCTGAATGGTTAGCAAAAGGGTATGAACAACTATGTGAAGAAGGAGCCGCTTTTTTAAGTATTACTGGTGCTGACCCAGACCTATTAAAAGGGGTTGATCCTGAACGTGTTTCTAACGCCAATAAGACAAGTGGCAAAGCAATGGATGGTTTCCGTTCCTATATCCAGGCTGACAAAGTGAGCTGGTCGATTGTCGCGAATCCTTCAGAGGGCTGGGCGAAAAAGGTATTCCCTGACGTTGAAGCTGATGAAGCCATCGAAAAATTATGGGAAGCTATTTTCCAAGCAACGCGTATTCACGAAGAAGATCCCGTGAAAGCTTGGAAAGCACATTTAGCTTTACTTGACCAAAAGATGAGTTTACTTAATGAGAAACATTTCCACGCTCTCCATTATACGGGTGGTGGTACAGACTTAACGATTGAGTTACCAGAAACACATCTTTGGATTAGTGGTGGTAGTGTAAATAAAGATGGTCATGAGTTTGTCGCTAATATGCCAACGGAAGAAGTATTTACGGGTGCCAAGAAAACAGGTGTTAATGGGGTCGTTAAAAGCACAAAACCTTTAAATTATGGTGGAACGATCATTGACAACTTTACCCTTACTTTTAAAGATGGTGCCGTTGTTGAATTTGAAGCTGAGCAAGGCTATGAAACATTAAAGCGTTTATTAGAAACGGATGAAGGATCTAAATTCATTGGTGAGGTTGCTTTAGTTCCACATGACTCGCCGATCTCGAACACAAATATTCTTTTCTACAACACATTATTTGATGAAAATGCTTCCAACCACCTTGCCTTAGGTTCGGCTTATGCGTTCAGTATTGAAGGCGGGAAAGAAATGAAAAAAGAAGAGCTTGAACAGAATGGTTTAAATACAAGTATTACACACGTTGACTTTATGATGGGTTCAGCAGAAATGAATATAGATGGTGTTTATAAAAACGGGAAAAAAGAAGCTATCTTTAGAGATGGTAATTGGGCATTCTAAAATTGTATAAGCATAGCGAATGAGTTGGGTTAATCCCTACTCATTTTTTCTTGTTTGCCGTACCGTATTCTTTTCACAATTACAGCATCCTACATGCTCTACATGAATGTCAATGCACCCTTTTTAATTTGGTGAGGCTCATTTAGCTCTCATTACAGTAAATGAAATTTATAAGTCAACATATTCGACACTTTTTCCTATAACGGTTGAAATGTATATTCTAGGTTACACTACAAAAAAGGAGGTGGCGGTAATGAGCACACCATATACATGTCCTAGCTGTAAAACAAACCGAAGCAGATTTCATATCATCGACCAAGTCGCTAAGGCTGTAAAGGTTGACCCAGAGACTGGTGATATCGTGCAAAGCTATGAACAAAACCAATTAGAGCCCTTTCATTTACCTTATCAAGGCCCCGAAAGAAAAATACAATGTGCGGCTTGTGGTCTGATTGAAAATGAAGAACGATTTGTCAAAATGGCTCAACGCTAAAAAGAGAACCATTACAAAGAAAGTTAAAAGCATGAAAAAGGCTGAAGGTTCATTCTCAAACCTTCAGCCTTACTGTTTTTACTCAAATCTATTCATAAATTGTTTCCCTAATAAAAATGTACCAATTGCATAAGCTTCCATTTGGTCACGCCATTTCTTATCATCACTAATACTATCAACAATAGCTAATTCATAGGTATGTGACGTATGAACTGAATCTCCATTTAATTGATTGTTTAAGAAATTGGCGGTTTCAGCTAAGCCATGACTACCATGATATAGCACTTGATAAAAGGATATAAATCCATGCATGACCCCGTTATAACGAATCCCTTCCACATAATTTCCATTTTTAGCTAATAGTTCCGCATAAGCCTCCCCTTCATCTCGTAAAGGATCGAACTCAGCGGTTAATACGAGTGCCGGCGGTAAATCCGATAAATCACTTGCATCAAGTGGTGATGTATATGGTGAACTCCAGCTACTTCGATCTGGCGTATATTGCTCCCTAGCTTTTAACATAACCGCTCTTGATAACAAATAATAGCCACTATCATATTTTTCACGTGAAGGAAATTCGACATCATCAAACGTAGTGAGCGGATATAATAAGGCTTGTGCTGTAATATCTGGACCGTTTCGATCACGTGCCATTAATGAAACGACTGTTGCTAAATTCCCTCCCGCACTATCACCTACTACAGCAATTTTATCTGGATCCCCATTAAATAGCTCTGCATGTTGTTTTGCCCACACTAATGCCTCATAGCTATCTTCAATAGGAGTTGGAAAAGGATGATCAGGTGCCACTCGATACCCTACGGCAATCACCACACTATTCGTTCGAGCCGCTAAAGAACGGACAATATTATCATGTGTATTAATATCACCATACCCTTCCATAAATGCCCCACCATGATAATATAAAATAATCGGATGCGGACCATCTTTTAGAGGCTGATAAACTCTTAAGTCAATAGTATCACCATCACTGGTTGGCATCTCTACCATTTCGCGCGTAAAAGTGGACGTACCTTTTCCTGCAAATATTCTCGGGACTTTCATATCGGGTGTGACTAAATTATGATTAATGGCATGTAAAAGAACACCTGTCTTAATAGGTACTTTCCCCGCCTCAGTATTTGACATACTATTAACGGAAATAACGATTGTGGCAATAAAAATGATCGTTACAATTGATAATGTTACAAACACTCTTTTGATGATGCGTCCCAAAATTGCCACCCCCTGATGTTTATATCTTGGCGAAATTAGCTCGCTTATATTATTATATTAAAATTGTAACATAATGTTTGATAATTTCACATAATTATTTTGTCATATTTTTCAGACATTCTGAGTAGGTTGATAGTCTTTGCTGAGAAGTACACTCTCTTTTTTGTACGGTGGTGGTGGCTGGTGGTATGGTGCGCTGAACCTTTTGAGAAAAGTCTTTTAAGACCTTCCAAAAGGTGGTGGGGCTACAGCTAAATATGCTCTTCCTCAAAACCGTTTATAAATGAAAAGATATCCATATTTATAGTTGGATATCTTTTCATTTTAAATAATCATGATTTAATACAGCTGATTCTATTAATGCCAGTGCTTGTCAATAAATTGATCACGACCCGATTGCAGTCTATCTTTCTTATAATTTTCCGGTTCCTTTTTATAGAAATCTTGGTGCTCCTCTTCCGCACAATAAAACGTACTCGCTGGAAGTATCTGTGTAACGATCGGTTGCTTAAATCGATTTTCTTGCTCCACTTTCATCTTAGAACGTTCTGCTAACTGCTTTTGGTTTTCAGTATGAAAGAAAATCGCCGTTCGATACTGTGGTCCGCGATCATGAAATTGGCCATCGGGATCAGTAGGATCAATTTGAGGCCAATATAAAGATAATAAACGTTCATATGAAAATAAAACCGAGTTAAATGTGATTTGAACGACTTCATAATGGCCAGTCACACCCGTTTTCACTTGCTCATAGGTAGGGCTTTCAATATGTCCACCCATATATCCGGATTCAACCTTGATAATTCCTGGTAACTTGTCAAATGGTTGAACCATACACCAAAAGCACCCTCCAGCAAATGTAGCTTGTTCTATATTCTTTTGTCCTTTTTCCATAACGATCACCTATTCTTTTATTTTTTACTTATGATTAGCCCTACATGTATTGAAATTGCTATAACTGCTGTCTTAATTCAGTTAACGCTTGGTCTTTGGCTTTTGCTTCAATCATCACATCTGCGTCTACGTTAGCCAAAACTCTTTGAAGGATTTGAAAATCCGCTAGGTGAATAAAATCCGCATGTGAACGATCGATACTAGAGCTTTTACCTGAACTTATATGTACTTTAGGTATAAAATCTAGTTCTTGCCACGTTTTGCTCACTTTAAGAAATAATTCTTTCAATTCCTTCTCCTCTGTTCCGAAGCAGCGCTCATGGTGTATATCAAAACATATAGGAACCCCACATCGTTTGTGAATCGCCAAAACATCCTTTGTTGAGAATATTTTATCATCATTCTCTAAACGTAAATAGCTTTTTATTTGTTTGGATAATTGACGATATTTTTGCTCAAACCTGATCATTGCCTGCTCTTTATCTCCATACAATCCACCTGTGTGGATAATCATATCCGTCCCATTTACTAATTGTAGAACTTTTGCATGATAATCTAAATCCTTGAGTGCATTGTCAACAACAATTCGCCTTGGTGAATTAATGATTGTATATTGTCCTGGATGAACGGTTAGCCTTAGTTGGTGTTTAGCTTGTAAAGCTTTAATATCATGGAATATTTCTAAAACATCATCGTCTTTTGCCCAGTCCCACATCATTTTTTCATGAGTCGCAAATGGGATTAAATCACTTGTAATACGGAAAAAATAAATTCCATGTTCGATGTTCCATTCCAAGACCTTCTTTAACTCAGTAACATTATGTAAGGCTAACTCTTTCATGTAAGTCATACCTTTTGTTTCTAAAGTTTGTAAGCGGCATGTACGAAACTTTGTAGGCATTGTTAGGTTTAAGCAAGCATATCCTAACTTCATTGCATTCACCATCCTTCATCAGTACGTATACATTCAAATAAATACAAGAGTTTTTGCCGTAAGTGAAAAAGCCGATGACTATTTCTAGTCATTCGACTTTATTGGAATTACTCTGACTTCTCATATTCATATTGAATTTCTTCATGTTTCCGACTATATTTAACGCGTAAATCATGACCATCGAAATACCAAATATCTTTATCCTCAATAAAAAATATAATTCCTTCTACTTCTTCTTTTGCTCCTATTGTTACCGGTTTGTCTAAATTTACCCCTAAAGAAAAGCTTGATTGTACAGCTCCACACCCACCGTAACGTGCGAAGAAACGAACGTATTCACCTTCACCTTTTAGGTCAAATTCTTTTTTAAACCATTGTAATGCAGGTTTCGATACTTGAATTTCCATTTTTAAACACTCCTTATTACCCCAGACGGAAAGTTATTGATTAACTTGTTATTCCCGTTTTTATAGTTTATCAATCCTCTTTCATTCTGTCTATTTTTACTTCAAACAAAAATGTTTGACTAAGGAAACATTAGGACACTTTTTGAATATAAATAAAATAAAGGAGAATAGATATGAATAAGTCTAAACAAGTTGTCTACAGTTACTTTTTATATAAATTAGGTTTGTTATCTCATGAAGAGATGAAGAAACTTGTTTCCAGGTAAGTGAACTTTTATATGAAAGTTACTTGTGGGCGATAGTTTGTGCCGTGAAGTTAGCTCGTCATCCATCTCGCGATCAATGACCTTAGTAGGACAGAGCTCCCTGTTTGTTCAGGCCGACTCCTGATGGTGATCGAGTTGTAAACGGGCCACAGTTTGAACAGTCGCCACTACTTTCATCCTTGTTGGTGGCGAAATGAACGGGGCTTCGCCATGTGGATTTTGTATGAAAGTGATGCTAATGATTATATGGGAGCTCTAATCACCGCTAGCGAAAATCATGCTCCGCTGGGCATGTGCTAAATCTTAAGTAGTAACATAATCCTGATAGCATTACAAAAATAAAAGTAAAGTAAAAAAGAAAATGAATGAAATGCCCCGTCAATAAAAGTACACAAACCACACTTTCATGTTTGTTGGGTGTGGACATGTTTGACTCTAATATATATTAACAAAAAAATCATGGCTCTTTAGTAGCTGAGGCCATGATTTTCTCCGTGGTTATTTGGTTCCTTTTCCTTTAGTGAGATGGCAAGGAACTCCTTTTCCGATTGCTCCTGGTTCACTCATTTTATTCATATAGTTAATTCCTCTTTGACATTGTGTCTTACAACTGATGCATACGTCGGAAGTAACTGCACGCATCGTATATTGATATTTTTCTTGTACGGACGGCTTTGCTTGCACTTTCTTTTTTGCCTTTGCTTTCGCCATAAATTCCCCTCCAACCGCATATGATGCTCTATCCTATGCTAGGTGGTTGAAGTGGTGATTAGCCATTACAAATTTTATCATGTTGAACAATCACATGGTGAAACTTAGGATACTAACTGATCGATTCTCTCAATAAGTTTTGCAATTTGTGGCTTCGAGATTTGTTCATCAGCTCCTACTTTTTCGCCTTTGTGAAATAAGTCCTCACTAATGATCGATGAGAATACAATGACTGGAATCTGATTCCATCTTGGATCCTCTTTAAGTTTTTTCGTTAAATGATGTCCATCCATTTGTGGCATTTCAATATCTGTAATAATTAGATCGGGGTCATTTTGCTCTTGTCGTTCGTTATCTAAATAATCCCAAAGTAAATAGCCATTTTCAAAGAAGCGTAACTTCTCATAACCCGCTTCATTTAAGGTGTCTTTTAATAATTGACGTAATGTCGTCGAGTCTTCGGCAATAAGAACATACTTATCCGATCTTTCTCTTTCACCTAAGGCTTTCACCGCATTTATATCTAAGCCCGTTTTTGGATTAATATCAACGATGATTTTTTCAAAATCTAATAATAGCGCCAATTTGTCATTCATTTTTACTATACCATTCGTGTGTGCTTCAAAACCAGTCGAAAGATCACTAGGTTTTTCGATTTGATTCCATGAAATTCGATGTATTCTTGAAACACTATGTACATGGAAAGCCACTTTCATTTGGTTAAGCTCTGCAATAATAAATTTATCTGAGGCACCCTTATCGGAAGGAGCTAAATCCAAAACTTTCGCCAGATCCACTACTGGTATAACCTCTTCACGCAAACGAATAATTCCTTCTACATGATGATGGCTGTTCGGAGTTGCCGTAATCGGTAAAGGTTGGATGATCTCTCTTACTTTTAAAACGTTAATACCAAATGAACTACCACCAATTTCAAATAAAACGATTTCTAATTCATTGGTTCCACTTTCTAATAAAATATCTTGCTTCATTATTTTCCCTCCACTATAAAAGTCATCACACAATGACAAAAGACCTGATTCATATGTTCTATTTATAGTTTATAAGAAGCACGATACCTTTAGCAAGCACGAAATGCAAAATAGGTCAAAAAGACTTAGTGCCTAGCCTTTGTTCATACAAAGGCTAGGCACTATCCGATTTATAGGTGAATATCGATCTCACTGTCTTCTTTTAATTCTTCATAATGCTGTTGAGTAGCTTCTAATCGACGTTGATTCACTAATTCCGCTTCTAACGTCTCACGCTCTTCTTCTAATTCACCAATTTCTTCATTGGCCTCAGCTCGAGACTCATATAGTGTCACAACTTCGTCTTCGGTCACTTCTTCAAATGTAATATGATCATTCATATATTGGTCACGCTTCATTTGAAATTCTAAATCCATACGTAAATCTTCAAGAGTAAATCCATACTCTTCCAACTCTTCTTCTAATTCTTTTTCAGAACCGCTTCCATATTGAACAAGAACCATTTCATATCTTTGGTCAAGCTCCTCCTCAGTAACCTCATAATCAGATTCCTCGACCTTTTGCATAATTAGACGGTCTTGTACGAGTACATCCAATACCGCTTGCTCAAGCTCCTGGAGAGTTTCTTTTCCTTCTTCTGATTCTAAATCATAGCCGTAAAACGCAACGAGCATATTCGCTTGATTTTCTAAGTAAGGAACAAATTCATCTCTAGCTATATCATCACCGTTAACGGTTGCTACAACTTCAGGATAATCATTAACATCTAAGTTCACTTGTGGCATTTCTTCATTTTGATTTTCTTCTGGTGCAGTACCTTCTTCATTATCTCCACTATTACATGCTGAAAGAATCATCATTATGACGATCGCTAGTGCAACAACATTCCAATTTCTTAACATCCAATAAAGACCCCTTTCAAATAAATAAAGCTGTCCCTATTGTATCATAAAACCTTATTAATCATTCAACTTTGAAGCTCCTTTTAAGAACGTTACCTTTAGAGTCTTTTGAAGAATTAACCGTTATTTCACAATATCAATAGCCATTTTCCTAGTCGAAGGCACAGATGACTTCAATTACGGATGATTCTCAAAAATATTGTAATTTTCATCAGCTCAGGTGATGCCTTTTTAAATAACTAAGAAAATTCTCTTCAGTTAAACCTTTGATAAAATCTTCTGAAAAATAAGCCTCTAATTGATCGAATAAATCTAGAAATTTACTTGAACTATCGATCCCATCAATAAATGTAAAAATCCCATCAAAATCAGAACCTATTCCAATATGCTTACTCGCTCCGAGTTTGCAAAAGTGTTCAAGATGCCTTACTAGATCATGCACAGTCGCATGGTTTGTACCTGTGATAAAAATAGGATATAACACAATTCCAATAAACCCACCTTTTTGAACGATTGCTTTGATTTGCTCATCACTTAAATTCCGTGGGTGCGGACATATTTTCTTAGCATTGGAATGACTAGCTATCACTTTATCCGTTAATTCAAGCACATCCCAGAATCCTTTCTCACTCAGATGTGATACGTCTGTGATGATATTCTCTTGATCATTTTTAACAATCATCCGTTTCCCTAACCGTGTAAGTCCTGCTCCCCGTTCCTCTCCCACACCGTCCGCACATAGATTAGCATCATTCCAGGTCACACCGACAGAGAGAACGCCTAGCTGATACAATATCGATAATTTCGTCTCATCATTTCCAATTGCATCTAGGCCTTCCAAAGCTAAAATCGCGCCTATCTCCCCATCCTGTAAAGTTTGAATATCTTCCCATTTTTTTATATGCTTCATCTGTGGATGTGGTTTTATTACTTTTTCATAAAAAGCTTGAACCTGTACCAATGCTTGTTGGAATTTGGACTCTTGCTTAATGTCAGGATCGATAAAAATGGCAAAAAATTGCACACGAACATGGCCAGCTTGTAAGTTTTGTAGATTAGCTTGAATATGTTGATCATGTTCAAACCTTTTAGTTGGATCTTCTGCTAACTTTAATAAAACATCACAATGTGTATCAATAACTTTTATGCCCATTAGCCCACACACCTTTTCCGCGAATTAATCACTTTATAGTTTGTTTTAACATATGAATAACATAAAGGAAATATTAAAGGAAGGGAGTTACCATAATGGATCATAAGCCCCCCGAAAAGATTTGGTATGGTATGCAAAATATGTTGCAATCCATTGATGACTTTTTTGCACGCTCTATGCTTTCATTTCAGACAGAACTACTATTCCAACAACCAATACCGATTGAAATTCATGAAAAAACGGATGGATTTTATATACACGCTCAACTTGACGGAGTTAAAAAAGAGCAAATTGAATTAAATATCTATCCACATTCTGTCCAAATTATCATAACACATCATGAAACATCTGATATCATAGACGCCACTTCTCATAACCACTATCAAAAAGCACAAACAAAAAAACAAGCAAGAACCATTCGAGTTCCGTTTGAAATTGATTATCGTGAGGTGGATACAAGGTTTCAAAGCGGTTTACTCAAAATCAAACTTCATGAAAAAGGAAAAAATTTAACCATATAGTAAAGGGTGAAATATCATGTATCAAAATGGTTATCCCAACAATTTTCAGCCAAGCGCTAACACCGCTCATCCTGTTCATCATCACATACCTATGAATCATAGTCAGATGCCACAACCTCAAATGTACCAGCAGCCCGTTCATTCTGTTCAAATGTTACCGACGTACCCTACTCAACAACCGATGCAGTCCATCCCTATCGGTAGAAGGACTTATCAAGGACCTAACTTACCTCCACGTGGCTTTCAACCAGGTATAAATAATCGTAGGATGCAACAGCAAAGGATGGTCAACCAACAGCCAAGCGAACCAAAAGGGCTAAAGAAATTACTGAAAAAGAAAGAAGCACAACCTGCCAATCAACAAAATCCAACATTAAAATCGCCTTCACTCCTAAAACAAGCTTTTGTCGGACCAGATGGTAAGTTTGATTTAACTCAAACCATTCAAACTGTTGAACAAGTGACTAAAGCGATGAATGAGGTCTCACCAATTGTCGCTCAAGTCCGCTCCATGTTTCAAAAAACATAAAAAGAGCCATGTCTGGCTCTTTTTTGTATGAAAGGGACTTATGGTGATAAGATGTCCCTTCGGAGCTCGCTCCGCGAATGGAGGCACACTTTCCGCTTGGATGCTGAGCTAACTTGCTAACGCAAGTAGATCTCAGCCTGCCCTTTCCTCCTACAGGAGCCGGCCCCCATAACACCTTTTTCTAACCGGCTGTTAATTGCTGCTTTTTTGTTTTTAATTCGTATACAAAAAATAGTGCCATTCCTATTAATGAGCATATGCCCATATAGAAGTACATCGTCGAGACACCGATTAGGTCGATCATTGCACCACCAATTAAAGAACCGACAATCCCTGAAAATGCAAAAAATGTTGTGATAAATAATACATGCCCAGTTGCTTGTAAATGGTCAGGGAATAAACGACTTACATATTGAATAGCTGTCACATAAACAATACCAAAGCTAAATCCGTGTAAAACTTGTAATGGCAAAAGCATCCATGCCTCGGTTAAAAAGCTCATCACTATCCAACGGAAAGCAAAAACGGCTGAAGCTATCACTATTAATTTCATCGGGGAAATATGTTGAAACCAGCGTACACTTAAAGCGAAGACAAGAGCCTCTGCTACCACACCTATAAACCAAGCCAAACCGATTAATGATTCTGAGCCACCTAACTCAACGATATATATACCTAAATAACTATCGTTCGCACGATGTGGAATCGATAGAAACAAAATACAAAATAAGAAAAAACCAAGACGGCGGTTAAAGCCCGTTTTCCAAGCATCAATCAATGTAACCGAACGACTAGAACCAGGAACATCTGATAGTGAAAAGGCAAAACAAAGAGCTAAGCTTGCCATTAAGACTAGAGGAATAACAAAATGCTCAATTCCGATCCGTGCTAATACAAAACCCGATACGAGTGATGTCGTAGCAAACCCAATGGAACCCCACATTCTAATTTGACCAAACTTAAGCCCTCTATAATTAGCTGTTTTTTGAGCCAAGCTATCACCTAGTGCTGTAATTGGCGCAAAAAATAAAAACAACACAAACATTAATATTAAATATTGAATAAAACCAGAAGCTACATAATAAAGCGTAGAAATAGAAATAAGCCCTATTAAAGCGACAATTAATATTTTTCTGATTGTCTTAAACTTATCACTTAGAAATCCCCAAATTGGTTGAGCTATAAGCATCGCTAATGGCCCCACAGCCATTAAGATACCAACCTCACTTCCTGATAACCCTTCCTCACGGTAAAACACGGATAAATAACTAATAATAACCGTATTGACCGAATAAGCAAAAAATAAATAGGCGATAAGTCGAAAAACCGCATGATCACCTTTTTGATTGCGTTGAAATTCCACAACCTCTCTCCTTCCTAAAGAACAAAAAAAGTGGAACCTCTAATTAGTCGAGGTTCACTACTTTTCCATACCTATAATAATCCATCTTTCTCAAAAAGATATTCATAAGGAATATCTACAAATAAATAAAGAGATTCCGTTAATGGAAATGAATATGTACGAATACGCTCATCTCGCTCAATATCCGTATATAAGTCGGATAAGAGCCCCTTTTTTTCTACATTCATTCGAACTATGTTTTCCAAGAAATACGGTCGCCAACTCCAGTTCTTATTTCTTCCCTCAGGATGAAGTTGCCATAAGCCGTATTCATCACGCTCAGCATTCGCTGTTTTCTGAAATCCATCTTGATCACAAATATAAACTCGAAATGCGAATTCTTGGCAATCATTTCCTATCTTTAACGTCAATTGATCTAGATCTTTCTCTTTCATGAGTTCTTTTGCAGCTAGCTTCATCTTTTGGTTCATGTCATTTAGTAAGCGAATCTGGGCCTCTACTTTTTTCCGCTCAAATGTAATAAAATGCTGGAACTCTTTTTGAAGCTTTACTTTACATTTATCGATGGGAACAAATTCTGAATGTTCTTCAGATAGATAATAGCCCTCATAATACCTGCCACCGTTACGCCACGCATAATTTAAATGATGGAAGCCACTAATCCCTTCAAATAATAAGGTTGCCCCTATCTTTCTAGATAACATTGAAATCGAATGATGTACCTCCCGAAAAACATGTGGTAATGAATCTTCGTTTAAAAAAGAGACATCTACTTTAACAATATCAGGGCTTAACAGAGCAAGGTGATCAAGGTTCGAAGATTTTGTATTAAGTTCATGAACCGCAATTTTGAACCCTGCACTTTGTAAGTATGCGACTAGATGTTTCATCTCATCAGGGTTCTCCATGACTAGATTTTCTTCTAATTGTAACACAATGTTAGGATGAACCGATTTTGGTTGCTCCAAGGACTCAATTCTTTTTAAAAAGTTCTCTCCGTTATCCGCAAGTAACAGTTTGGCATCATAATTAACAAACAACAGTACTTGCTGGTCTGAACCTTGAAGGGTTGCAAGAGCTTTTTTTAATATGACATCTTGAATTTCAATCCGATACTCTTCAGGAATGGAACGATCGCGAAAAAACCAACCTAGACTTTTGATTCCTTCGTCTGTTTTTATTTTTGCTAATACTTCATAACCAATAATTAATTGCTTTTCTGCATTGATAATCGGCTGATAAAAAGGAATAATTTGTTCTTGATGAATCATAACGTCTAACGGATCCACTTCTCCACCTCCTACAAAACCATTACATTTCATTATAGCATATTCTCACCTGAACGATTTCAAGCACTTGTAACTTTAGTATGAAAGTTGCTAAAGGCGATGTGCGGAGCTTTGATGTTCGCTCCGGGAATGGGGGCACGCACCCTCCGGCGGACGCTGAGCTAACTTGCTAACGCAAGTGGATCTAAAACCTTCCCTTTCCTCTTGCAGGTGTCGGCCCCCTATTCCCGGAGCTACGGTTGATGCATGCTTCTTGGTTAGTGATCTTCTCATTCCAAAAAATGAGTTAAACAATAATGAACTACCCAGATAAAGAAGCATAACCAAATTGAATCAAGAGCTGAGTTGAAAAAGACTAATCCTCACTTCCATTTATACTCCAAGGTTCGGCCTCAGTATCTGCACAAATCCTTTTATATCTTATGGTGGCGATAGATGACTTTCATTTTTGTTAGTGTCGGAGCTGATTTTAGCTCCGACATAGGCAGTGCGAACATGGAGCGTTACTCGTCGCTACCGAAAATGGTGCTTAAAGATTAACAGAAGCTAAAAAAACCTTAAAGCCGTTTCCTACCTAGCCTTAAGGTTACACATGTTTTTTTAAAAACTGTTGAATATATTTAATGACCAGCTTAGGTCGTTCTTCTGGTGTTAAGTGCCCCGTATTTTTCAAACAAACCAATTGACTATTCCTAAGATCATTGGCTAATTTTTGTCCAATTCGATAAGGGATAATATGATCGGCCTCTCCCCATATTAATAAACAAGGTTGATCTACTTGTAATAGCTGTTCCTTGCTCAAATCGCCTTCTCGGTCCCGAATTAAATATAACATCGAACGATAGAACTCTTGTTCCTGCAACGGTTGCCGATACCCATCAATTAATTTCGCATCAATAATTCGCCGATTAAAAACAACCGTTTCCAATGCTGTTTGGTAATCCTTTTTACTAATCCACCATTTCATCAATGTATCAGCGAACGGGAGATAGCTAGCATATAAATAAGAACGTTTTACTTTCTTTAAGTACCCGGAACTATTAAGTAATATTAAACCTTGCACCCATTCAGTTTTTTTTAATGCTGTATATAATCCAACTTGTCCACCCATTGAGTGACCAATAATAATCATTTTCTCAATATTTAGTAATTCTGTGAGACGGAGAACCGTATTCGCATAATTGTCAAAGGAATAACGAAACCCCTTTAGCTTTCCGCTTCGACCAAATCCCGGTAAATCAAATAATAAACAATTATAGTTTTTTTTGAGTGCAGGTACTATTTTTCGGAAGCAAAAAAGGGATGAAATAAATCCATGAATAAACACAAGGACCGGTTTGTTTTTATGTTCCTCAGAAAAATAATACTCATAATAGATGTCTGAATTTAGTAAATATACGGTTTTACTTTCCTTTATGTGTGACATCGTTAGCACTCCAATTCGATCTATTTTAAACGAGATATCATCAAACTAAGTAAAAGTGAAGGTTATTAGTATTCTTTCCTTTTTCTTCTCCTTTATGATCATTTCTCATTTTTTTAGATCGTAAAATCATACGGCGTTTCTTGGTAGACATAGTAGTTCAACCAATTAGAAAATAATAAATTGGAGTGGGCTCTCCACCGTAATTTAGGCAACTTACCTTCTTGATTATCAGGAAAATAATTGATCGGTAATTGAATATTCATCCCTTTTGCTTTATCACGCTCATATTCTTGCTGCAAGGTATCTGTATCATATTCTGAATGACCCGTTACAAAAATTTGTTTGCCATTCCTCGAGCTACATAAATATAAGCCTGCTTCATCTGACCAGCTTAACACTTGTAAGTCTGGATGTTCTTTCACTTGTTGCAAACATATATCGGTATGTCTAGAATGTGGGGCGAGAAATTCCTCATCAAATCCCCTAAGTAGTTTAATCGTCGGTTCTAAAACTTGGTGGGTAAAAACGCCAAATACCTTTTTAGGTGTAGCTATTTTTTCGATTCCATAATGATGGTATAACCCCGCTTGAGCTCCCCAACAAATATGCAATGTCGAGGTAACATTGGTTAAACTCCAATCCATGATCATCTTTAGCTCGGTCCAGTAATCGACTTGCTCGAATGCTAATTTTTCTACGGGGGCACCTGTAATAATCATCCCATCGAATTTTTGTGCCTTTACTTCATCAATCGTTTTATAAAAGGTTTTTAGATGTTCAAAGGATGTGTTTTTGGATTGGTGTGTATCAGGGTGTATAAATGATACGTCAACTTGTAAGGGTGTGTTACCTAATAAGCGTAATATTTGCGTTTCTGTTTGTACTTTTAATGGCATTAAATTTAAAATTAAAATTTTTAATGGGCGAATATCCTGAGTATAAGCACGAGTTTCGTCCATAATAAATATATTCTCTCGGTTTAATATTTCTTTTGCTGGTAAGTCATCTGGTATTTTGATAGGCATATTCTCTACTCCTTTTTGCATAAAAGTTACTTGGGTTGTGCTCATTTCTCGAGATAACTTGACCTTTCGGTCTTTGTTATTGGTCCGCTTTTGAAAATGCGTGAAGTAGCCAAGCAAGCCTGGCTAACTGTCCAAAACATTTAGATTTTAGATACTAATCCTAATGGGTTACTACACACTTTTTTTGGGGTTGGTGGTGACTGGGCTACGGCAAAGTGTGAGAATCCTCAAAACCGCTATTGAATGAAAAGCCACCAGTAAAAGAGCAAAACACCACCTTCATGGTTGTATTAGGCGACGCTAATTTGGCTGGTGTTTATGTAGTGTTAATTGATCTATAATAAAAAACATAGTTGAACTTTGTTCGTGTGGGTTTTCTTACCTATCTGTTATAATACTACAAAATTTCTGAAAAATACGCTTATAAAATTGAAATTTTACGTGTTTACGCTTTTTTTGTCAAGGTTATGTTCTTCATGAAATGAAAGGTGGGAACGCAAATGAAATATGTAGCTACTTGGTTATATCAAATTCATAAGCATCATAAAAGCTATAAGATGACAAGTGAAGAAATGACGTTAGAAGAAGCAATTATATTTGCGGCTGATTTAGAAAAGAGTGGCAAAGCCAAATCAATTGAATGGTATGATCATGCAGATACCTATTGGACTACAAAGCAATTAAGGAAATTAAAAACAGTAACCGATACTGAACCGACTGATATTCAGGCTTATTTTGATGCTGGTTTTGATCAAACATCCAAACAAAGTGGACTTGGCATATCCATTTATTATAAACAACACCATAAAAACTATCGCCTCCGCATCAATCAGTTATTAGAACTACTTGAAGATAATAATGAAGCTGAATACGCTGCGATGTATTTTTTATTAGACCACTTGGAACGACTTAATATTCGTCATCAAACCATTCACGTTTATGCTGATTCCTATGTTGTCATTAAACAACTAGGTGAT
Organism: Alkalihalobacillus pseudalcaliphilus; assembly: GCF_028610675.1. Taxonomy (NCBI): domain Bacteria; kingdom Bacillati; phylum Bacillota; class Bacilli; order Caryophanales; family Bacillaceae; genus Alkalihalobacillus; species Alkalihalobacillus pseudalcaliphilus. The sequence goes on along the minus strand of NZ_JAQQWS010000001.1, from coordinate 166,697 downwards.
GAATGGCCCGTTTACGAAGAGCATTATCAAAAGTGGCATGAACGTATTGAGAAGAAAGCCTCCCAATTAGGGATTACGGTTCATTATCATCACATTCCCCGCGAAAAAAATAAAGAAGCAGATAAGCTTGCTTCAAAAGCGCTAAACAACGTTCAAGTAGAGGCATTAAGCGAACTGACTCAAGACTAACAAAAAATAAATGGGTGCCTTAGATAAGGCCCCCATTTATTTACGATTATTCTTCATTTAAAGCCTTCAACAATTGTTCAGCTAATCGATTATTTACTCTCGTTTGACCTAATGGCTCTATTTTCCTACCATACTCCTCATGGTGAAAATCGGAGCCTCCAGTCACATACAAGCTAATTCCTAAATCTTCTTCAATATCTGCTTTAATCTTCTCAAACTTTGCTATTTGCTCACTCGTATGGTCACGATGATAGATTTCAATCCCATCTAAGCCCATTCTAACCCAATCCTTGATATGAGAATCAAACGAATAATGACCTGGATGAGCTACAATGGAAATTCCTTGACTTTGCTTAATCCACCTAATAGCCTCTGCAACAGTCATTTCCTTTTCCTTCTCAACATAAGCGGGCTTACCTTCTGCTAAATAAAAATCAAAAGCTTCTTGGATACTTTGCACATATCCTTTTTCCACTAAAGCTTTTGCCATATGAGGACGTCCAACACTTCCCCCATCCACAAATTGTAAAACATCTTCTTCCTCTAAATGAACATCAATATTTTTTAATTTATCAATGATTTGAGCTAGTCGAATTGAACGCTGTCGTTGTTGATGCGTTAACATTTGAACAAAAGATGCGTCATCCGTTCGAATTCCATAACCAAGAATATGCACAGCCTTCCCGTTATACTTCGTTGACAACTCAATCCCCGTAATAAACTGTAACCCTAATTCTTCGGCTTTTGTTTTTGCTTCCTCAATCCCTTGAATTGTATCATGATCGGTTAATGCCACATATTGTAGACCGACACGTGCACACTTTTCCATTAAATCGGTTGGAGAGTAACCGCCATCTGAGGCCGTCGAATGCATGTGTAGGTCAGCATGGTTCTCCATCATTCATAACTCCTTTAATTCACTTCGTCCGTTTCTAGTGGGAGCGGCCACACCAGTTGTCCTGTTTTAGTATGGTCAGTAAATACTAATTCGTATTGTGTTGAAACAGGTACGTCAAAAGCTACTTCCCCTCTATTTTTTCGATTTGGATGTAATTGACCACCTAATATTCCCTTTAAAGAGGCATCAGAAGTGTGACTGTATGCATATCCGTCCTCATCAACTAACGTAAAATGAACAAGGCTTATGTTTTTCACTTGTTCACTCTGATTGTCAACAGTAATATCAACAATCACACGCTGTTCATCTTCCCCTTCTGATCTGACCTCTGTTCGTACATCATTCACAGAAATGGCCAATTTATTTAGCTCAAATTCCCCAAAGAGTGCTTCTGACGCTTCCTCTCCACCCTCTGTTGTTGTTTCACTGGAATTAAAATCTCTCACGTAAAAAACAACTAATAGGAGTAATACACATAAGCTACATAAAAGTATTACTTTCCCCTTCATATCTGTCCTCTCCTCAAATGTTACTTCTTGCTGTTTCTCTAGATGTCCATTATAGATATGTTGGATAGTCTTGCTTCATACCTGTTTTTACTTCCACCAATCATCCTGAATGGAGACTGGCTGTTGACGTTTATGTTCAGTGGCGAAATATCGGGCTTCAATTTTACTCACCAATACTTGTTCGACTTCCTTACCTTCCAAATAATCATCTAACTGATCATAAGTCATTCCCAACGCTTCCTCATCAGGAATCCCCGGCTTATCATCTTCTAAATCAGCAGTAGGAGCTTTCGTATATAAATGCTCAGGAGCACCTAATTCTTTTAGTAATAATTTCCCTTGTCTTTTTGTTAAACCAAAAAGTGGGGCAATGTCACAAGCACCATCTCCAAATTTCGTGAAAAATCCAGTTATAGCTTCAGCAGCATGATCTGTTCCGATAACGAGACAGCCATAATGGGCACCGATATCATACTGAGATTTCATTCGCTCACGGGCTTTTGTATTCCCTTGATTAAATAAGCTTAAAGCATCGCCTGTTGCCTGCTCGACAGCACGCACCGCTGCTTCAACTGCTGGCTTAATATTAACCGTTAGTGAATGAGTCGGTTGAATGAAGGCAAGGGCATCTTGAGCATCCGCTTCATCATGCTGTTCACCATATGGTAATCTCATCGCAATAAACTGGTATTCACTTTCTGATTGCTCACTGTTTAGTTGGTCAATAGCCATTTGTGCTAGCTTTCCACATAAGGTTGAGTCCTGCCCACCTGAAATCCCTAATACAAACCCTTTTGCACCGCTCTTTAATAAATAGTCTTTTAAAAATTGAACACGTGTTTGGATTTCCTCTTTCGGATTAATGGTTGACTTAACGTTCAATGCTTCAATTATTAATGCCTGATTGTCTGTCATGTAATGAGTCCTCCTTGTGTTTGTTTTCGTGCTTGAAAAAAATCTTTGCAGTTGACTCCACTGCTTTTCTTTTTCTAATATTTCTATTTGTTTCTCCCCTATAAGGTCAAAATGTGGGTAACTATTTCGTTGGTCAATCCATTTTGCTTGTAATTGATAGTTATGTCCCCATTCCTTTAACTTGGAAATATTACGGCATCCAACTTTTGTGACCGTTTCATAATGCGGAAATCGTTTGTCATACCAATAATGGGTGATAAAAGCAATTTCGTTATTATTTACTTTTTGTTTCCATAGCTCTAGCTCGTCCCTCGTTATTCCAAAAGCCAATCATTTTCACCTTCTTAATGCCAAAATATCATGTGAAATAGCTTCTAAAGCCTTGTTCTCTCCTTTCATATTTTAGCATAAAAAGATCGAAATCATAGCAAGTATGTATCTGCTTTTCTTCTTTTTACCCGAATGCCCATCTTTATACACGTTTTCTTTATAATCTTTCACTTGTCTTTGTATGAAAGTTACTTAAAGCTGATATGCGGAGCTCTAATCATCGCTACCGAAAATCATGCTGCGCGTCCTGCGAAGGATAAATTACTCCTGGTAAAAAATGTTTAATTTTGTTCTTCTATCGGACAACTTAAAAAACATTTATGTGAAAAGGGCGGGGAAATATAAAAACAGTAATTAGGATTAACAGATAATCCTTTACAACAAGTTTTAAACAAACACATATAATACTAAATAATATTAGAGTTGATAATAGTACACATATGGGATTGGGATGGATGATTTCCAAAGATAAACAAACACAAAATTACAATCATCGGCACACTGGTGGTACTGTCGGATATAACTCCTATATGGGAATAAAAAGACCGACTTTTGATAAGTCGGTCTTCTTTTTTGTACGATTATTGTGTGTGAATTCCCAGATGTTTTTCAGTGTTATTATGAAATTTTATAAGATATTTAACTTTTTTAAAGCCTGTTAAATCCGTATATATGCTTTTTTCTTTGGTTTATTTATGTTTTAATTTTTCATACGCTTCATGCCAATCTGGTAGGTGTTTTCTTATAGAGATCGGGCGGAAAGAGTCTTGTTTTACACAAACATGAATCGAATAACCGGTTACACAGACTTCGTTTTTCTGATTTTTTACTTCATACCCATATGTTACACGAAGGCCGTCGTAGTCCTCTACCCATGTGTTTATCGTTACAACCTCCCCGTAGGTTGTTGGCTTTTTATAGGAACAGTGGACATCAATGACGGGTGATAAAATACCTGATTTCTCCATTTCAGCATAATGGAATCCCAATTCCTTGATAAAATCAGTTCTCCCCACTTCAAACCAAACAATATAATTAGAATGATGAACGACACCCATCTGGTCCGTTTCTGCATACCTCACCGTTATATTCGTTGAAACTACCTTCATTGCTATCACCTCTATGATTTTATTAATTGTTCTACATCAACCCTAGTAATCCGTGATAAATCCTCTGTATCGAACAATTGATTTTTAATCAATCGCTCAGCTTGACCTTGAATTAGTTCCTCAACAAAATTATGAGCAAATCGCCCGTTCCCCGCGTGTCCTTTTTCTGGCAAGCTCTTTTCTATTAACGTCACTGCTTCTTCTGTCAGATTATAGCCTAAGGATTTGATTTTGTGAAAAATGATTTGCACGAGTTCTTCATTCGAATAAGAAGGGAAGTTTACTTGTTTTTGGAAACGTGAATTTAATCCTGGGTTACTATTAATAAATTCTTGCATTTCCTTTTCATATCCTGCTAAAACGACAACGATATTTTCTTGATGGTGACTCATCTCTTGTAACAAAGTCGTGATAGCCTCTTGACCAAAGTCGTTTTTATTAGGTGAAAACAAGGAATAAGCTTCATCAATGAATAAGACTCCACCTAAAGCATCTCGCACTTTTTCTTTCGTTTTTGTTGCAGTTTGTCCAATATAACCTGCTACTAAATCAGCTCGGCTAGCTACAACCAAATGCCCTCTTTTTAAAATACCTAACTCCTTTAAAATCCGTGCATAAATTTTTGCTACAGTCGTCTTCCCAGTTCCAGACGCTCCCGAAAAAATCGTATGTAGCTGAATTGGGCTTGTCTTTAAGTTAGCTTTTCTACGCATTTGCTGAATTTTGATATAATCACTCAGCTTCTTCAATTCTGCTTTCACTTGCTCTAACCCTATTAGTTGTTCAAGTTCCGCTTGAGCATTCATCTCATCTTCTGTTTCTGGCAAAACATCCTGCTCTTGTAAGAGTACAAATTGAGAGGGATCACTTGAATTAGAAGCTTTTGAACCTTTTTCAAAAATAGCATCCAATATAATATTCTTTACGGTTCTAGCATTACCAAAGCTTTCATCTACCTGAGCTTTTTCAATTCTTTCTATTAGTGCTTTTTCTGCTTGCTCCGTTAATAAAAAGTCGTTATCTGCTGCTATCTTTTTCCCGATTTCAAGTAACGCACTTGTCGAATAATCCTTCATTTCAAGTTGGTTTTGTTCTGGGAAGCGACTACGTAAACCTGGATTCGAGCGTAAGAACGTATTCATTTCCTCAGGATATCCCGCTAAAATCACCGCAAACTGATTCGCTTTTTCACCTGTCATAGCCGCTACCAGTGTATCAATTACGGTTTGACCATAATCATTGCCACTAGCCCCTGCCCTTTTTAAGCTATATGCCTCGTCGATAAATAACACTCCACCAGTCGCTTTTTCAATGGCTTGCATCGTTAATTCCTCTGTTTGTCCAACAAACCCCCCAACAAGTTGGGAACGATCAACCTCATATACTTGATTATGCTCCAGTAAACCAAGCTCATGATAGATTTTAGCAATCAGTCTAGCCATAGTCGTTTTACCTGTACCAGGATTTCCTGTAAAAATCATATGCAAGCTCAATCCGTCTTTCGTTGTATATCCTAGTTCCGCCCTTCTCTTCTGATACTGTAAATATTGATACAACTTTTCAACTCGAGTTTTAATCATATCTAAGCCAATCATTTCTTGTAATTCAACAAGGGCTGATTGACTTTTCTGGTCGGCTTTTAATTCATCTAATAGCTCTTGCCAATTGGATATTACTTCTTTAATATCCGTAACGGCTTTTTTGATTTGCTGTAATTGCTCATTCGAATAATAAATACCAGAAATGGACTGGGCATAGGCACCTGTCGCTTTTATAATCAATGAAAAGGGTTCCTGCATTTTTTGATACCATTTATATAATTGTAGAATCTTTTCTATCCGTAAGTCGACATCATAGTTGGAATCGATTCCTCCGATTTCTTCATAGATAGCCTTCAAGCCGTCAAGTTGCTCGAAATATTGTTCAGCTAAATAATAGTACTGTTCAGCGCGTTCTTTTTTGGTTGAAGAGTGATCGGTTTCTCTAATTGCTGGAAAATCGAAAGGGACATTTATTTCTTGTAGTTTAGTAAATAAATATTCGACATGCCATTTAGTTAATTGCGGATGCTGCTTATCCACATGTAAGGCTTGTTCTAACCATTTTTTCATGAGTTGGTCAAACTGATGCACTTTTTTGAAACGAAATTCCATCAATGATACATATAATTGGACTTTAATCTCTTCTAAGAGCTTTATGTCTTCTGGTTCTTGATTGTCTTTTAATTGTTTGTCTACTTGTTTTAAAATTGTTAATGCTTTTGTATCAGAAAAAGGCTCTACTTCGTCTGTGACAGCCTCTATCCATTCTTGTATTTCCGTTATTGTCATCTTCTGTTCATTCACAAGCTCACCACTTTCTATCATTCAAGTACGATTTTAACAAACTTTACTTTGAAACGCACTTATCGGGTGATTTTGGATGGAAGTTCCTTCCGTGCTGGTAAATTATATGGTAAATAGAATAAACCTTCTTTTTATTTGTTGAAACAACCAGTAAAATCCGTAACCCACCATGGCCCCAGCTGTATTTAAAAACAAGTCGTCCACATCTGCTACACGATAAAGGAACGTAAATTGAATAAGTTCAATCATAAATGAAACGATAAATCCCATCCACACCACTTTTGCAAACTGCCCCTTTAACCTTCTGAATACAATGGGAAGAAAAAATCCTAATGGAATAAATAAAACAATATTTCCAATTAATATTTTTATAGGATCATAAAAACTTGGACTATATATAGCAATTCGATAAATAGAACGAAAAGGTATAAGGTTATAGTTCCTCCCTCCAGGACCTGCTTCCCCTAATGAAGCCCCATAATTCCAAGCGAATAAGGTGATATATAATAAGACAGATAAATAGATGATAAAGGGAGCATGAATAATCCATTTAGATTTATTCATTATTTCACCTCCAAAAATGAACGCATTTGCTATTATCTATTCAATGTCCCATCAAAATATATCCCATCTCTATACAAAACTAACTTGATTAGCTCGTTGCATTCCTTCACAAAAGGAGTATGATTCTCATGGAGTGAAAGTGGCCCCTATATTTAATCAGAAAAAACGAGTTCGATATATCATCGAACTCGTTTCTCATGTCTTTAAGGCAACTTTTTTACTATAAGCGTTTTATCCTTTAGGTGGAATATAATTGGGTTGTTCATTTCCTTTATTATTCATTTTCTTCCCTTTATTTGAATCACTTTTTCTTGGCTGTGTGCCTAAATGATTCGGTCGAAACTGATCAAAAGAATGTTTGGACTTCGCCATATTTAATCCCCTCCTAAACATTAGGATGAGTTTGTTTCATTTAAATTATGCTGTTATGACTCAGAAGATAAATGGCGCTGTTCCCAACGATCTTCCAGTTGTTCTAGACGTTGCTCGTCATTTAGTAGTTCTTCCTTATTTTCACGAACTAGTTCTTCAAATGATAAATTTCTGACTTTTCTCAAAATAAACACCCCACTTTTTTATCTATTAGTTTTCCATATATTCGTGGATTTATACACGTTCATCACTATTTATGTTTGCTTTTGCTTTGGGCTTATATATACTTCTCCATTTTCATGCCATATCATGAGGAAGATGTCCTCGACATGCTCATAACCATACTTATTAATAAGTAAACGTATTTGTTCAACGGTACCCATTTTTTGAACGTTTTCTATAACGACTTCGCCATCTTCAATTAATACGGAAGGATAACCAGAACGGCTTGGTGTTTTTCCGATATCTTGAGGAGTCAAAGCTTGAAATGCATTTTTCTTAATGACACTAATCTGCCCATTTAATTCTAAAATAGCATAATCTACCTCATTTAAGTTACTTGCATCTTTTAAGCGTAAATCCATCATTAATTGTTCGATTGTGACCCTTGTTTTTTTAAGTTGTTTATTTAAGATTTTTCCATGCTGTATAAGGATAATGGGTTCTTCTTCAATAACTCTTCGAAATCTTGGTGTTTTTAAAGCTATCAGAGAAAGAGCAAAATGTAAGCTCGCTATAACAGCTGCCGAACAAACAGGTCCAGTCATTGATAAATCACCATCTGTTAAGGGTGCACCTAAAATATCACCAATAACGACACCGAAAATAAAATCAAGAGGGTCAATCGAACTCATTGAGCGTTGACCTAACACTTTTACAAAGAAAAATATATATAAATAAATGATGATTCCACGTATTAAAAAACCATAAATCGGTAACTCTTCTGCCCCTACCCAAAACTCGAACATCCGACAATCTCCCCCAAAATAAAATTATGACTTCGAATTCCTCATTTTTAATACCTCGATTTCAGCATAGGAGCCTTTTTGGGCTTGTGGGAATCGCAATCTTCTCGCTTGCTCCTCTTTCTTTAGCTTTAATTTTCGCCTATGATTAGCCATGTGATCATCCTCCTTAACCTTTGTGGTCGTTATTATGACCAAGAATAGCGTTTTTATGATATAAAAAAAGCGATAAATGCTTAGAAGCATTTATCACTTTCAAAAAGGAGCCGATTATTTATCATTTTTTTTATTTGAGTCTACAATTCGTTCTAACAGCTCTAAAATATCTTCTTTCGATAAATCTTGTGCCTTTGAAGAAGATGTCTGCTGTTTCTCTTCTTTCTCATTTCCAAGCTCATCTTCGGTTTGTTTAGCTAATTCTTCGTCTGTTTCGACTTCTTTATCAAAATTAGCCGTCTCTTCATTTTCTCGTGGAAATTCTTCTTTTTTCTCCACATGTCTCGGTAGTTGCTTATAATCATCAACCTCGATGAATTCACCTTCAACCGTTACATAACGTTTTTTCTTTTTACGCATCTCTGAATCAAAAAGGCTATACACAACCGGTATGACAAAAAGTGATAAGAGTGTACTACTAAATAATCCACCGATTACGACTAAGGCCATCGGTTGCTGTAATTCGGCACCTTCACCAATTCCTAAAGCAAGTGGTACCATTCCAAGTATCGCGGTTAGCGATGTAAGTACGATCGGCCTAGTACGATCTTGAACCCCTTGTACAAGTGCGTCGTAAGAACTCAATCCACGTTCTTTTAATTGATTGACATAGTCTACTAACACGATAGCGTTATTAACAACAATTCCTATTAAGACCATACCACCTATAAAGACCGTTACGCCAATTGGTGTTTGAGTAATCGTCAGAATAAAAGCCACACCAATCACGACTAGTGGAACAGTAAACATAATAATAAACGGTGATTTAAATGATTCAAATTGTGCTGCCATAACAAGGTAAATAAAAACAATTCCTAGAATTAGAGCTAAGATCATACTGTTCATTGAGTCTTCCAGTAACTCTTGCTCACCACCCCAGCTAAGCGACGTTTCTTCGGCAAAATCTAAATCATCATATATTTGGTTGATTTCATTCGTTACATTTCCTAAAGCAGACCCTGCTGCATAATAAACCGTAAATTCAACGGCTTCTTCCTGTTCGAGACGATTAACAGTAGCTGTACTTTGCCCTTCAACAATCTCTGCAACGTCATTTAAGTTAATATACTCATTTTGACCATTTTGAATTTGAATGGTCTCTAACGCTTCAATATCTTCAATATAATCAGGATTTAATTGAACCACTATATCATAAATGTCTTGTTCTTCTGTTTGAAGTGTTGAAGCAATTTGTCCTGTCGTTAGCTGATTAATTTGATTAGCGATCTGAGCGGGAGCTAATCCATTTTCTCTTGCCGCGTCTATATCGACTTCAATCGCGATTTCAGGTACTTGCTCCTCAATACTCATCTCTACTGTTCGGATGATATTTACATCCTCTAACTCTAATTGAAGTTCTTCAGCTTGTTCATAGAGACGAGTCGAGTTTGAATCACTAATTGTAAATACGGCTGTATTGGCATCTGTTCCAAGAGCATTCATCGTGGTGGCTGAAATATCTGCATCCGAATCAGCTCTACTTAATTCACGCTCGATCGATTCAATGAATGCACTTGTCGATACATTTCTCTGTTCAAGTGGCACCATCGAAACTTGTATTTGAGCCTCGTGGCTTGCTCCGCCTCCCATACCTTGGGCTGTTGAACCTGTAGTACTGACAAAATTGGCGATTTCATTATGACTTTCTAATACATCCTCTACAGCTTCTACTGCTTCTTGTGTCCGTTGAAGTGATGTTCCATTTTCTAATTCAATATCTATCGTAAATGAACCTTGATCACTATCCGGTAAAAATTCAAAACCTACAGTCGTTAAACCTAATCCACCGACAATTAACGATGCCGCTGTAATAACTAAAACGGTAATTCTGTGATTTAAAACCCATTCTGCTGCTGATTTTAATGCCCTCATAGGCTTCGTTTGTTTTCTTTGTTCCTCTAAGTTCTCTGATGGTGTTTTTAACCAACGACTGGCGATCATAGGAATGACCGTTACCGCCACAATTAAAGAGGCAATTAAGCTGAAAGAAACAGTCAAAGCAAATTCAGCAAATAGATTTCCTATAATACCGCTAATAAAAACGATTGGTAAAAATACAGAAATCGTTGATAACGTAGACGCAGTAATAGCCGCTGCCACTTCTTTCGTTCCATCTAAGGCCGCTTGCTTCGGGTCTTTTTGCATCGATAAATGTCTATATATGTTCTCAATAACAACAATCGCATTGTCAATTAACATACCAATTCCAAGTGCAAGTCCACCAAGACTCATCAGATTCAAACCAATATCAGTAAAATACATAAAAGCAAAGGTAGTAATTACTGAAAACGGGATTGCAATTCCAATGATAATAGGTGTTTTTAAATTTCTTAAAAAGAAAAATAAGACTAACATCGCCAGAATTCCACCAAAAATTAACGCATTCGTCACACTATCAATCGATAAGCTTATAAACTCCCCTTCATCATATAAAGTAATCACATCTAAATCTTCATACTTTGATTGTGAGAGCATCTCTGTTAAACGGTCATTTACTGCATTTGACACGGATACCGTATTCGCATCGGACTCTTTCATCACAGTAAATTGAATAGCCTCTTCTTGATCAGCTCTTGTAATAACCTGCTGTTCTTCTTGTCCTATTTCAACCGTAGCTAAGTCGGTTAAGACAATCTCATCACCGGTTTCTGGATTTACTGAGACAACTAAGTCTTGAATATCTTCTAAACTCGTTAATTCACTAATAACTCTTGTTGTTAAGCTCAATTCACCATCTGCTACTGTACCACCTGGCATAGCAACATTGTGAGCTTGTATGACATTAATGATATCTTCTTGTGTTACGCCTGCTGATACTAATTCATCTTGGTCGAGGTAAATCTGAACTTCTTCAATAATCGCACCCGACTCATTCACACTGGCGACACCAGGTATTTTATTGACTTCATCTGAGAGGTCAAATACTACATCTTGAAAGTCAATAACAGGCTCATCAGAAGTAATGGCTAACATTAAGGTTGGCATCATAGATGGATCAAATTTAATAAAACTAGGTTCATTTGCTCCATCTGGTAAAGGAATTTGACGTAAGGTATTAATAATATCCAGTTCAACATCTTCAATGGACGTTGACCAGTCAAATTCTAATAGGATTAAAGATGTCCCTTCTGACGTTTGTGAGGTCATCCGTTTTAAACCAGATGTCGTACTTAACCTCTCCTCAATCGGATCCGTAACACGCTGAAGGATCTCCTCCGGACTAGCCCCATTATAACTCGTCGCAACAGCTGCAATCGGTGGACTTATATTCGGGAACAACTGCAACGGTAGGTTTGATAGCGAAACAAACCCCATAATAAGAAAAAACAACATGGCGACGATTGTGAATTTCGGTCGCCTTATCGAAAAATTTGTCATTCTATGTACTACCCCTTTTCTAATTGTTGATTAGTTAATTAGTTATTTCGTAAGTTAAGAATCTAAACTATTAAGTTTCTTAATTAAATTCATGGTAATGATCTTAGCTTTTTAAGTCAAACGAAAGACCTTATTCTAACCAAATTCAGAAAACTTCGTCCGAATGAAATCAGTATCTTTTAGGAATCAGCCGTTGAGGATTGAATAACCTCTTCAAAAGCATGCATCGTTTTAACAACATGCTGGAGATCTTCTAAAGGAATCTTAGTAAAATAATCCTCTAATACCTTTTTTTCGAACTTTTCAAGCTCTGTTTTTATCTTTACTCCTTTTTCTCCAAAGATCAATTTCCATTCGCGTCTATTATCTGGGTTTAATTGTCTTTTTATTAAATCTTGCTCTTCTAACTTATCGACCATTTGTGTAACCGCACTTTTACTCACATTTAGATATTCAGCCATTTTTTTCATGGTTATTTCAGGGTCTCTTAACATTAAGAATAAAATCGTCTCTTGTTTTTTTGTTAATTGAATTTGACTAAGCTGACTCACTTGCGGCAAAATGTATTTGGTCAAACGATGAATCGAAGCTTCCATCTCTAATAGTATTTCCCTATAATGTTCTAACACGTATGACACCTCACTTTTATATCATTAAGTTAAACAAAGCTCCTCGTAAATAGCAATTAAAAAACCAGCCTACTTGGATAAATAGACTGGTTTATCATTTGTATTAAGCTAGCTTTTGACGTAAAACCATTTGTAAAATACCACCATGCTTGTAGTAATCTACATCAACTTCACTATCAAAACGAACTAATGCTTCAAATTCAGTTTTGCTTCCAGCTTCATCAACTGCAACTACCGTTACGTATTGACGCGGTTTAACATCAGCTGGTAATTGAACTTCAATCGTTTCTTTACCTGTTAATCCGAGGCTTTCAGCACTCTCACCTTCTTTGAATTGAAGAGGAAGTACACCCATTAATACAAGGTTACTACGGTGAATTCTTTCATAACTTTCCGCAATAACTGTTTTAATTCCTAAAAGATTTGTTCCTTTAGCGGCCCAGTCACGAGAGCTTCCCATTCCGTAATCCTTACCAGCTAAAACAACTAATCCTGTATCTGATTCTTTGTATTTCATCGCTGCATCATAAATAGACATCACTTCTTCTGTTGGCCAGAAAGTTGTGAAGCCACCTTCTGTACCTGGAGCGATCTGGTTACGGATACGAATATTCGCAAATGTACCACGCATCATGACCTCATGATGTCCACGACGAGATCCATATGAGTTAAAGTCACGTTGCTCTACGCCTTTTGAAAGTAAGTATTTACCTGCAGGTGTATCTTTTCCGATTGCACCAGCTGGAGAGATGTGGTCAGTTGTAACCGTATCGCCAAACTTACCAATCACACGTAGACCTGTTAATGGCTTAATTGTCTCAGGCTCTTTTGATAAACCTTCAAAGAAAGGAGGGTTGGCAATATACGTCGAGTCATCATCCCACTTATACAATGAATCATCTGTCGTATCAATTTCATTCCAACGCTCGTTACTTGAGAAAACATCTTCATATTCACGACGGAAAAGTTCTGGTGTTACAGTTTCTTTGACTACTTTTCTAATTTCCTCAGCAGATGGCCAAATATCACTAAAGTAAACATCTTTTCCATCTTTACTTGTACCAATTGGATCATTTTTTAAATCGATATCAACCGTACCTGCTAAAGAATATGCCACAACTAATGGCGGTGAAGCTAGGTAGTTAGCTTTAACTAACGGATGAATACGACCTTCAAAGTTACGGTTTCCTGAAAGAACAGATGTCACTGTTAAATCACTTGTAGAAATCGCCTCTTCAATTTCGTCTTCTAACGGTCCAGAGTTTCCAATACATGTTGTACAGCCATAACCAACAATGTTATAACCTAACTTCTCCATATAAGGAAGCAATCCAGAATCTGTTAAATATCCCGTTACAACCTTTGATCCAGGTGCTAAGGATGTTTTCACATATTCGGGTACTTCTAATCCAAACTCAACGGCTTTTTTGGCAACAAGACCAGCACCAATTAAAACGTATGGATTCGATGTATTTGTACAGCTCGTAATCGCAGCAATCGCGATTGAACCTGTTTTCATCGTTGTTTCGCGACCATCATTAAACTTAATGTCCACTTCTTTCTTAAACTCTTCTTCTGTTAATCCTAATCCTTGTGTTCCTTGTGGAGCCACAACAGCATTACGGAATGAAGACTGCATATCTGATAATGGTACTAAATCTTGCGGACGTTTAGGACCAGAAAGATTTGCTTCAATTTGAGTTAAGTCAATTTCTACTACGTCCGTATAAGTAGGGTCTGGAGTTTCACCTGGAACGTAGAATAAGCCATTTTCTTTGCTATATTCTTCAACAAGTGCGATTTGTTCTTCTGAACGTCCAGTGAGACGGAGATAGTTTAACGATTCGCTGTCAACTGGGAAGAATCCACAGGTAGCACCATACTCAGGAGCCATGTTTGAAATCGTTGCACGGTCTGCAAGTGGCATAAACTCTAAACCAGGACCGAAGAACTCAACAAACTTACCAACTACTTTTTTCTCACGAAGTACTTGTGTTACTTTTAAGGCAACATCTGTAGCCGTTGTTCCACTTGGTAATTCACCTGTAAACTTCACACCAATAACTTCAGGTACTGGGAAATAAGAAGGTTGTCCAAGCATTCCAGCTTCCGCTTCAATTCCTCCAACACCCCAACCTAAAACACCGATACCGTTAATCATTGTTGTATGTGAATCGGTTCCGACAAGTGTATCTGGGAAAGCAATCGTTTCACCATTTTTCTCAAGAGCATGTACCACATTAGCTAAATACTCTAAGTTCACTTGGTGGACGATACCTGTAGCTGGCGGAACGGCACGATAATTATCGAATGCTTTCTTTGCCCAGCTAAGGAACTCATAACGCTCTGCGTTACGTTTGAACTCTAAGTTCATGTTATAAATCAATGAATCACTTGTCCCAGCTTTATCAACTTGAACAGAGTGGTCAATTACTAAATCAACTGGTATTTCTGGATTGATTTGACTTGCATCGCCACCTAAGTCTGCCATGGCTTTACGTAAAGCAGCTAGGTCAACAACAGTTGGAACCCCTGTAAAGTCTTGTAAAATTACACGTGATGGTTTAAAAGGAACCGAAATATCCTCATTTTGACCATCTGTTCCCCATTTTGCTAAGTTCTCTACATGTTCTTTTTTAATGAAGTAATCATCATACTGACGAAGCACAGATTCTAATAACACCTTAATTGAGTAAGGTAATTTAGAAACTTCGCCAATTCCTGCTTGCTCAAGCGCGTCTAAGGAATAATACTTGTACGACTTGTCACCAACACTAAATGTTTTTTGTGAATTGTAAACATCTAAATTTTTTGACATATGTATTCCCTCCTCCATATCAATAATACCGCATACAATTAAATTTGTCTAAATTCCGAACTCCTTCCATACAAGAAGTACCGCAAAAGAAAACGCTTTAAATGTATTTCATACGATATCCCTTTTATAGAATAGCAAAACTTATGAAAAGAATAAATATTATTTTTTATATTTAATCAATTCTTTTTCAGAAAAAATATAAGAATTAACTTATTTTAATTGGTTGGGAGCAATTGCTATCATAGTCCAACGCACATACGGAGATGCTAAAAGTGGAGGTGTTTGATATGAAGAAAAAATCGAATCACATTATTCCAAATATGAATCATGCTAATTCACAAGGTAATGGTGCTGGTTATCAATCTTCTTTTCAAGAGGAAATGGCTAATGAGCCACTAAGTGCTACAGAAAAGCAATTTAATAAAAAGACAAAAAAAAGACAGTAAAGGAGCATAAAATAGATGGAACATCATCGTTCAACCAAAAAAGAACATAACACAGCTAAATCTCAACGACGTAATGGCGGTCAACCACTACCTTTAAGTGGTTCAAAGAAAACAAAACAAAAAAACCATGTTAGCCAAACAAATGGTGAGGGTTAATTGAAAATTAAAAAGGCGAGAATTTCTAACTCTCGCCTTTCCTTCTTTATTGGTTCTGTTGTCGCTTCTTCCGTTCTTCCGTTCTCTTCTTACGTGTTTGGAATCTTTCCTCAGCCCCCACATACTGCCACTTTTCTTCTTCTGTTTCAGCAATAACTTTGGGAACAGGAGTTGGTTTGCCCTCACTATTTAAAGCAACAAACGTCATATAAGCTGTTGCTGTCAGCCTTTTTTCTCCAGAAATTAAATTCTCTGCCTCTACTTTCACATAGACTTCCATGGATGTTTTACGTGCAAAAGTGACGTAAGCTTCGATACAGATTGCTTCTCCCGTATGGATCGGGGCAATGAAATCCATACTGTCACTTGAAGCCGTCACAACCGCGGCACGTGCATGTCGCATTGCTGCAATACTTGCTACCTTATCAGCATTGGCCATAACCTTCCCACCAAACATCGTACCATGAAAGTTCGTATCTGGTGGTAAAACTAAATCCGTTAAAATTGTTTTTGATTCTTTTGCTTTTTTACTAATTTCCATCACTTACTCCTTTTAAAGAAAAAATAATATCACTTCTCATTATACTTTGTCCTAATCTTCCTTGCCTATAGCAAAGATAAAATTATCATAGTATATAAAATATTCAACAATTACAACGGTCCATTCATGACTGGTTTCTCATTCACTTTGTATGAAAGTTCAATGGGTGATGCTCATTTTCAAGACAATTTGACCTTTTGGTCTTTGTTTTTTGTCCGTTTTTGAAAATCGAAAGCACCTTATCAGATGAATGAATTCATCTGAATGGTGTTTCGATTTTCAAACTTCACGCAAATGCGTGAAGTAGCCAAGCGAGCTTGGCTAACGGTCCAAAAACACTAGGATTTCAGATGCTAATCCTGATGAGTTACTACACTCTCTTTTTTGTTGGTGGTGGCTGGTTGTGCGGTGCGCTGAATCTTTTTGGGATAGCCCGTGCAGCAACACCAAAAAAGGGGCGGGGCTACGGCAAAATGAGAGAATCCTCAAAAACCTTTTATGAATGAAGAGCCACCAGTTAAAGAGTGAAACCGTACTTTCATTTTAGTTATTGTTGTAAGAGTGATATCTGTACTTAAGTATTAGCAATACCCAGCGGACGAAAATATGCAGAGACTCCCTCGGTAAAAGCTCCCTCGGGACGTAGTGGCAGAGCCGAGTTCCTGCGGCGTAGCCGAATAGCTCAGCGCCCCCCCCCCCAGGACACCGAGCATAATTTCCGGTAGCAACGAGCAACGCTCCATGTTGCACTAACTTCCATACAAAAAAAACTTCTCAATCTCACCTTTTAGGCTTATAATGATAAATATCTTTTCAAAGATTAAGAGGTGAGTAATGTGAAAAGAATGGCTTTAGCAATTATGCTTTCCATCTGTTTGTTCCAACTCGCATTTTCGCCTTATACAGAGATCATTTGGCATCAGACAAGTCACAACTATCTCGACGTTGACCGAATTGTCGCTGATGATCCAGGAAAGACACCACACTTTTTTGGTGACGATAATGAAAAGAGTAGCCACTATACAAGTGCACTCCTTTTAAATGTATTAGTCATTCTATTTATACATGGGATAGCGTTTGTATTTACCACTAGAAAGGGCTGGTTATACCCGAAGCTCTTTCAGTCAAATTACCTCAAAGAGAGCCCCTTTTTGCAAAGTAACTATTTGTAAAAAAGGAGGCGAAAACGATGATGGTAATCAGATTTATCATGATTGTCTTTTTATCATTAACAGCTCTAAGTTTCTTTACATTTCAAGGAATTGAAGGCGTTAAAGCTATGGTTGACTTAATGAAATCCAGTAAATAATTCATAAACCTCACAAAATGAGCGTCCCTCATTTTGTGAGGTTTTTTGTTTTTTTTTCGTATTATTATAACAAAATGATGACGAAGAAGACGATACTTACCCGGATTTTACAAATAGATTTCAACCAGATTAAATAGCTAGAGAATGTATTGCTAGTTCACTTAGAGACTGGTAGGATTGCAATCGTTGGATGATTAAAGTCCAAACAAGCAGATTAGCTCCACGAAAACAAGAGTTACTTGATGAAAGGACTCGCAATTAAAAGGAGGTTTTCACTTGATGAAAAAGAAATCTACATCAAGACTACTACAACGAATGGGCTTGCCGCTGGCTGCTGCTGGATTGTTTATTCTCTTCTCACCTGAACAATCTTATGCACACTCAGAGGGAAAAAATGAGCTACTCCAAAAAGGGATGGAAGGTTCTCAAATTGAAGAGCTACAAGAAAAACTGGCGGAACGAGGCTATTTCGTCGAGGAAGATATAACAGGTCTTTTTGAAGAGGAGACTCAAAATGCCATAAAACAATTTCAAAAAGAAAATGACTTATTAGTAGATGGGCTTGTCGGGCCACAAACACTTGGTGCCATTACTGTACTTCGAATAGATGATGAAGGTTCCTTAGTTAAAGCCTTACAAGAAACTTTATCAGAGCTCGATTACTTTGATGGTGATGTGAATGGTCAGTATAACAAAGAAACAAAAGAGGCTGTTTTAGCCGCACAAAAAGAGTTTGAAATTGGTATTGATGGTATAGCAGGACCTGAAACATTCTCAGCGATTTACAATGCTATTTATAAAAGTGAACTAGAAGCGGTAGCTCCTACTCAAACAAGTCAACCCAATGAATCTGAAGTTAATGAGTCCAATGAACAGACAGAATCAGAACCTAGTGAACAAGATGAACAAGAAGGACAAACACTTTCAGTTGAAGCCACTGCCTACACAGCAGAATGTGAAGGCTGTTCTGGTATAACGGCTACAGGCATTAACTTATTAGAAAATCGCGATAAAAAGGTCATTGCCGTTGACCCTACAGTTATCCCTCTAGGAAGTACTGTATATGTGGAAGGTTATGGTGAAGCTATTGCAGGAGATACTGGCGGAGCTATAAAAGGGAATAAAATTGACCTCCACATGCCAACAAAAGATGAAGCCATCCAATTTGGGCGTCAACAAGTACAAATTACTATCTTAGATTAATGAGTAATAAAAAAGGACAGTGCTGAAAAGCCTGTCCTTTTTTATGCCCAAATACTCATTTAGTCCAGCCTGGTTGATATGTGTAAATGACATGACCGTTATGTCTAGCTGCACCTCTAAAACTCAAAAAGTCCTCTTGTTTTGTTAACACCGCTCTAAAATCTAAAAATTGATCCTTTTCAACTACATAACGTTCGATTTTTCCATCTCTTAATTGCTGTAAAATATCAGTAACCCCTTCAGACATCATTTACTCCCCCTTATACGTTTCACCCATAAAAGTAAGGTAATATTTTAATAGCAAACATGGCAATTACAGCTAATGACAACCACAATGTAGATTGAAATAAAGAAGCCATTTCATCATAAAGCTCTCGGTTTTCTTTAAAGTACTCAAGCATTTCTCTCATTTTCTTTGCTGTTATACCTAATAACGCTCCGATGATTAACCATAATAGGATAACAGCAACAGTCCATGAAGTAAGCCAATCTGTTACCATCACAACGCCAGAAATGAAAGAAAGCACAATCGCTCCATGTGCAACCTTAAAAATAGGCCGATAAATAGCAAAAACTACTTTTAATTTGTTTGTGTCCGTTATAGGAATCCCTTTTATTAAAATGGGTAATGGAATTAAAATAAAAAAGATCACGGATATGAGGACATGAATCCCGTAACTGATAATAAATGTCATAAACGCTTTCACCCCCTATCTATTTTAGCAAATGAGGTTTAAAAGAAAAAGCAAGATTGTGACGAGATTACGAAAATATGATTTATTTACTTACTTTCATACGTTGATATTCCCTTTTTTCTCGTAAATATGGTAGGATATAAACGATATCAAAAGAGGTGACAAACATGAATGATTGGTTTATGTGGTTCATCGTTTTTTGGACAATCTTTCTTATCACTGTCATGTTTATTGGCGGGTACTTTATGTTTAGAAAATTTCTTAAAAGGTTACCTAAAGACGATGGAAAGTCAATATTAGATTGGCAAGAGTATTATATTGATAAAACGTTACATTTATGGGAAGAGGATAAGAAACAGCTATTAAACGAGTTGGTAGAACCTGTTCCTGATTTATTTCGAGATGTTGCAAAAGGTAAGATCGCAGGGAGAATTAGTGAGCTTGCTTATAATGAGGGTGCAAAAAAGCTAACATTAGAGCACATGATTCGTGGTTATATTCTGGCAACACCAAAACGAGACCACAAATTCTTACGAAAAAAGCTCAATGAATTAAAAATTGATGTAGATCCATTTGAGTACTTATTTGAAGAAGTAAAAAGTTAAAATGAAAAACTCTCCCATGCAAGGAGAGTTTTTTGTATGAAAGTTGATGCTGGTACTCATGTGCGGAGTTTTGATCGTCGCTACCGAAAATCATGCTCCGCGTCCTATGGGGTGGTGCTGAGCTAATCGGCTTCGCCACTGGATCTCAGCTCTGCCACTGCGTCCCATGGGAGTCTCCGCATGTTTTCGTCCGCTGGGTTAGTACTTATTCTCAAGTAATAAAACAATCTAACTCCTTTCTTTTTAAACGAAAAAGTACAAAGGCAAAGTGAACGAAAAGCCACCAGTTAAAGAGTCAAACACTACTTTTACTCTCTATGTTGTTACTTCCCGGCTTTTCCTACAACACTCGGCACTACTTAAATGAAGTTCCACCAGTCAAAAAGCCAGACACCACTTTCATCCTTGTTGGTGGTGGAACGGTTTTGGCTCCACCATGCGGGTTTTGTATGAAAGTTATCTAAACCTCATGTGGTGAGCGTTAATCACCGCTACCGAAAATCATGCTGCTAGACAATCACGCGGTGCTGAGTTAATCGAGGGTTGGTTTCTGTAGATGGAAGAGCTAATCAGCTATGCCCCGCCATCCCTCCGCTGAAGTTCCTGTAAACTCAATATTAGGCTTGCCATTCATAAACGATTTTGATGGTTCTCTCACTTCACCATATCTCCGCCATTCTTTTAGAAGAAACTCACAAGAGCCATTCCCAAAAGCTTCAGTACACGGACACCCAGCCATCATCAACAAAATAGAGGCATTAGCTCATTTTTATTATTTAATACAATACTTATTTATGTATGGATGCTTGGTATTTCTTTTGTTTCATTACTTTGGTTTATTATCTTTTTGTAAGACCTAAGCATCGCAATTCTCCAAGGTAAGATCATAGAGAATGCCATCACAAAAAAC
Organism: Alkalihalobacillus pseudalcaliphilus; assembly: GCF_028610675.1. NCBI lineage: Bacteria > Bacillati > Bacillota > Bacilli > Caryophanales > Bacillaceae > Alkalihalobacillus > Alkalihalobacillus pseudalcaliphilus. The sequence continues at coordinate 145,595 of NZ_JAQQWS010000001.1, read as the reverse complement.
ATACCCGCTAATGTTTCAACTTCAATAGAATAACCTAATACAACTCTTAATAATATCCTCACTACTAACAATCCAATTAAAATGAACACAAACATTTTCGAACGTTTTAAATAAATATGGCTATCGATCCGTTCAAACTTTGATGTTTTTATAAGTAAAAACGAAAAAAGTATTCCTAATGCAACGGATTCAATGATTTGAATTCCATGTAAGTGTGTCGGCTCATATAAAAACATCAAAAACCCAGTAGACATAAATAATGGAGGCAACACAATCTTTTTGGCGGTCACTGGTTTTAATTGTGATTTAAGGCGAATGAATATGACTATAACCGCCATTATAGCTGCACCCAATGTTGAAAAAATTAAATAATATGGCTCCAAAACTTTCAATCCTTCCGCTTCCATAACATTTTAATCATATCTGTCTATTACGATACCGCACATTTAAAAAAGTTACAATCTACAGTTCGATAATCATACTTAAGGTGGATTTCTAAATAATCAATAGGGTAAACGACACTAAAGTTAATGAGATGGTCAAAACTTTCTAAAAAAATCTATTTCTTTCCTTGACAATTAAACGTATAATTCAACTATAATCAAATCTACTAAAAGGAATTTTACATTTATGTATATATATTTAACTGGCATAACCTTAGTCATTGCCGCATTTACACTTTTATTATTTTCTGGGATACTTCCCTTCGGCTACACCTCTTGGAAAATTTCATTAGGATCAGGTATTGTTTTAGCTATAGTAGGTGCCTACCTAATTTTTAAAGCTGTACAGAAATTCGAAGTAAAAAAAGTGGATAAGGATTAAGTCACTGCTTTTAAGATGGACACTTTCAATAGCATTGCTAGTAAACAGGCTAAAAATGCATCAGTTAGCCTATTAAACCAATTTTATCTTACACCCTGCTACTTTCCTTCAGAAACGCTAGGAGACTGTCATGTATCTATTCATTATCACGCTCATATTACTAGCTGTTATATTAAGTTGTTATGCTACTGAATTCTTATTAAAGAAATTCTTTCCTAGCATCTCAAATAAACTTCGTAATGCCCTACAATACCTTCCAGGTGCAGTCATTACTTTTTTTATTTCCAGCCAATCCTCAAGCAATGCAATCTTTATAAGGGCTTTATTTTTCTCCACCGTTATTTTATGTATCTTCACCCTAATGATTTGGTTAAAAAGTCTTACTATCAATCCCAAATAACATGATTTTTATATCGATATGAAGAGGCTTTGAAACCAATATGATTATATTCACCTTTGCTTAGTAGAAATCCATTGACAGAAAAAACAGGGTTTTACTCTTCCCTGTTTCTGTTTAAATTGAATTTATTTTAAATAAAACCACTCTAAATTTCTTTTCACCATGATCGGTTAATCTTTCCCAGACAGCCGTTTTTCCATTAATATATGGGTAAAAGCCATTGTCATCTAACTGGGCTATCGCTTTACTTTCAAATGAATAACCATATATTCTATTATTTGATTGCCAAACCAAATAATCATCACTGATATCATAAAAGAAAATATTACCTTCAAATAATTGAATCTTTTCCTCTTCTTCAGTATTCAAAGCCAGCAAATATAATTTACTTTTTTGTTCATCATGATGATCTTCCTGCCAAGCCAAATAGTGTTTATTAACCTTCGGGAACGCTACCATATTCTTAACCGGCAAACTCTTAATCATTTCCTTAGATTGAAGAGAATAGATATTTATTTTTGTTAGATAAAGTCTTTGAATATTTCTTTTAACAACAAAAAAACCACTCCTCCTTTGGTTAACTTTATAACCAAGAAAAAGCGGTTTTATGAATGATTAAAAGATTAATTGTAATTCAAAAGGAAAGATTAAGCAGATGGCATTTTTGCTCAAATTTTATCCGTATTAATTAATGGCTTATACGCCAAGAACGTTAACCCTTCAACCTTCTTACTTACCTTGTTGCTTTTGCATCGCTTGCATCATTTGGTTAATCTTTTTCTGTGATGGCTTTTGACCCATTTGCATCATCATCACTCGTAACATTTGTTCATTAATTGGTGGGTTTTTCTTTAAATATGACATCATCGTCTTTCTAGCGATGAAGAATCCAATTGCGACTCCTGCTAGAACTGCCACTGTGTACCCAAGAATATGCAACCACATATGTCCAACTTCCTCCTTCAGCCTATTAAAACGTTCAAGTTATCTCAACTAACTTGAATCAACCTTTTCCATTATATCTTATGAGAGCTTGTTTTAAAAGTCTATTCTCCTATCATTTCGGAAGATTTTGAAGGAATAAGTGAAATCTTTTAAAATGTCTAACACCAATAATGCTTATTCATGTATTGTTCTTGGCGAATAGGATTTAACCACCCATAATGTTCATGGTTGGTATCAACAGCAAAGTAACATGGATCAAGTCTTCTAAGCACTTCAAAAAATACAGTTTCCGCTTCTGGCCCACCCGTTGCTTTTATCCGTAAATAGTTGGCATGAATGTCTAATATGGCTTCACTTTTTGGCTTGTCTACGTGGACATAATAAGAATTTTCTTGTTCAATAAATTCTTGTTTCCCTTTTATGAGTGATTTTAGTTTCTGTTGAATGAGTAATGTTGGAATTGGTCTTGAGATATATTGTATTTGTCTATCGAAAATACTTCGTTTGGATGTCGCTGCCAATTCGCGCTCAAGAAATAGTTGATATAGCTTGAGTTCTCTTCCGCAATAATGGCTGGCGATGTTTTCTCCTAATAAATATATGTGGTAGTGTCTCATACTTACACTCCTTCCAACCAGCTTTCTATCTATTATAAGTAGATTTTACTGAATTTGCTGTCTGAAGTTGGAGAGAACACTGACTTGTTTTGTCGAAATTGCACTAGTTTTTGTATGAAAGTGGACTTCGGGGCGATAGTTTGTGCCTTGATGTTAGCTGGTCATCCATCTAGCGATAAATGACCTTAGTAGGACAGTGAACCCTGTTTATTCAGGCCGACTCCTGGTGTGACCGAGTTGTAAACGTGCCAACAGTTTGAACAGTCGCCACTACTTTCATTATTGTTGGTGGCGGAGTGAATGGGGCTCCGCTATGGGCGTTTTAGTATGAATGTTAGTGCGAACATAGAGCGTTACTCTACTGAAACTATGTATAGTTAAAAAAACCTCTACACTCAAAATGATGTGTAGAGGTTTTGCTTGATTTTATTGAATGAGCGCTTTTACTTTAGCCACTACGTTATCTACAGTAAAACCGTACTCAGCTAATATTTTGTCTGCAGGTGCTGATGCTCCGAATGTATCGATAGCTAACACATCCCCTGCTAAACCAACATATCTTGCCCACCCTAATGAACTTCCCATTTCAATACCTAAGCGAGCTGTAATATGTGGTGGTAATACAGATTCTTTATAACTCTTTGGCTGTTTTTCAAAACGATCCCAACTAGGCATACTGATTACATTGGCAAAGATTCCTTCTTTTTCCAGAAGACCTTGAGCTTCAACGGCAAGTGAAACTTCAGAGCCAGAAGCTAAAAGAAGTACATTTGCTTCACCACTCGCTTCAGAAACAACATAAGCACCTTTTTCCACACCTTCATATGCTAAGTCTGCTGTCGTTTCTAGAGTCGGTAAGTTTTGACGCGTTAAAACAAGTGCGGTCGGTGTATCTGTACTTTCTATTGCATGCTTCCATGCAGCAACTGTTTCGTTACTATCTCCTGGTCTAATGACTGATAAACCAGGCATTGCACGTAGTGAGGCTAATTGTTCAACAGGCTCATGGGTTGGACCATCTTCACCAACAGCAATACTGTCGTGAGTAAATACATAAATGACAGGCTGATTCATTAGTGAAGCTAGACGTATAGCTGGACGCAAATAATCTGAGAATACAAAGAAAGTCGCACCAAACACCTTTAAGCCACCATGAAGTGACATACCATTTACTGCCGATCCCATTGCAAATTCACGTACACCAAACCAAATATTGCGACCTTCATAATGGTCTCTTGAAAAGTCTCCTAAACCTTTCATATACGTTTTGTTTGAACCAGCTAAATCAGCAGAGCCTCCAAAGATTTGAGGAACTTTGTTAGCAATCGCATTCAAAACTTCTCCAGAAGAAGAACGCGTCGCTACACTTGAACCAGCTTCATAACGTGGTAATGCCTCATCCCAACCTTCAGGAAGTTTGCCGGCCATCGCTAGTTCATATTGAGAGGCTAATTCTGGGTATTTTTCTTGATATGCAGCAAAAAGCTCATTCCATTTCGCTTCTTTTTCTTTACCTTCCTTCTTTTTCTCAGCAAAGAATGCCTCTACTTCTTCTGGTACATGGAACTCTTGCTCATATGACCATTTATAATATTCTTTTGTGCGTGTAATCTCATCTGCACCTAATGGCGCACCGTGTGAATCAGACTTACCAGATTTATTCGGTGAACCATAGCCGATCACCGTCTTCACTTCAATTAATGTTGGTCTATCATCAGCTTTGGCCTGCTCAATTGCTTGGTTGATCTCAGCTAAGTCTCGTCCATCTTCTACACGAATGACCTGCCAACCATATGCTTTATAACGATCTTCTACACTTTCTGAAAAAGAAATATGTAAATCACCATCAAGAGAAATATCATTTGAATCATACAAAACGACTAATTTCCCTAATTTTAAATGTCCTGCTAGGGAAGCCGCTTCTGCTGATACACCTTCCATCAGGTCGCCATCACCACAAATACTATATGTGAAATGATCAACAATTTGATAATCTTCTTTATTATAAGTCGCAGCGAGATGGCGTTCTGCCATGGCCATACCAACTGCCATGGCAACACCTTGTCCAAGCGGTCCAGTTGTAGCCTCTACTCCTGCCGTATGACCAAACTCTGGGTGTCCTGGTGTTTTACTACCCCACTGTCTGAAATTTTTCAATTCTTCAAGAGGTAAATCATAACCCGTTAAATGTAGGAGGCTATACAATAACATGGAACCATGCCCTGCGGATAAAACAAAACGATCACGATTATCCCAATTAGGGTTATCAGGATTATGGTTCATGAACTTCGTCCACAAACTAAATGCCATTGGAGCTGCCCCCATTGGCATCCCCGGATGACCTGAGTTTGCCTTCTCTACAGCATCGATAGAGAGTGTACGAATCGTATTAATTGCTAATTGCTCAATAGTAGTTGTCATTTTATTTCATCCTTTCCTTTAAATCCATTACCTTCGCTTTTTATCATATCGTTTATACACATAAATCACAAGCAATTAAGGTGTTCATAAAAAAATTGATACTGACTCATTTCACTCTATAGAACATATAAAAAGCTGCCGCTAATTATGTTCAGAATAACTAGCAGCAGCCTTGTCTATTTAATGGGTAAACCCTTTGTACGTGTCTTTGCTTTTTTTTAGTGCCTCCGGTGTCACATCATCACCGTTTTCATCGACAACCTTTACGCTGTGTAATTGATTTTTAAATGCCCCTCTAAATGTTTGAATATATTCTTTGCGGAGCTTCTGCTGTTCTAACTGTTCTTCTTTCGATAACCCCGTTGTCTTTGATCTTTTTGATAACTCATTTATACGATTAATCTTGTCTTTCGATAGCATATCATCCACTCACTTTCTTATACAAAACATCCCCATTAAACCTTTAATGAGTGTAGCATGTTTAATTTCATTGATGCAAGCATTAGCGTTCACCTGATCATAAACTATCGAAAAAGAAAATACATACACGTATTTATTCAGATTGTCTCTCTTTTATATATTGTTGATATCTACGGTGCACGGTTGCTTTTGATACATCAAAACCAAACCCTCTTAAAGTCGCTGCAATATCATGAAACGTTAATTCAAGTTGGCGTAAACGAACAATTTCCTCAATCGGTACTTCTTTTTTGGTTCTCCCCCCCGCTTCTTGATTTTTAATATTTCTTTGTGGGTTAAATCCTTTTTGAACGGCTTTTTTCATTCCTCTACTTATCTTCAAATTATGTAGTTTCCGTTGATATTCTTCAACAATAGCCACGATATCTAACACCATATGATCGGCATCTGATAATTCTAATTCTCCATTATGTTGAAATGTGTAAATAGATGTATTATATTTTCTTAACTCATGTAAGATAGCCATCTTGGCATGACCTCTGCCAATCCGTGTATCATCCTGAACTAATACTTGATGAACAGTCTCTTCTTTACATTCTTCTAACATATCTAAAAGTCCAGGACGATCAATGGAATAACCACTTTCAATCTCTTCATATACTTGAACGATCGACCAGCCTAAACGATTTGCATAATCGGTCAGTTCTTCTCTTTGTCTTTTTAGCGAGGTTTGTTGACTTTGTTTATCTGTACTAACTCGACAATATAAAACGACATTAATTTTCTCCATCTTCCTCTAATTCCACCTTTTGATGATTAACAGTAAATTGCGACTTCTGCTCTTCTCTTTTTTCAAATTCAGCATTTGATACAACTCTATCAATTTCCTCTGAAGATTCTATTACTATTTCATGTTTCTCTAATTCATCATTAGTCAATAGTAAAGTAAAGCACATAAACATTAAAGTCAAAAAACCTGTACAAACAATCGCCCACTCTTGCCCTGATAATCTTTTCATCCGAAACACCTCATTTATAGAATGTACGTTCGCTTTTATCATAAATGAGAACAACTGTTTGTGTCAACCGTTTTTTAGAACTTATGTTTGCATTACATATGTTCGCATGGTACAATTTAGTTACGAAGGAAATATAAGCGAGGTGACAGCTCATGACAAAACTATCAAAAAGGCAACAAGAAATACTAGATTATATTAAAGTTGAAGTACGAAAAAAAGGATATCCACCTTCAGTTAGAGAGATAGGCGAAGCAGTTGGACTAGCTTCAAGTTCCACCGTCCATGGGCATTTATCTCGATTGGAAAAGAAAGGGTTTATCCGTAGAGACCCTACTAAACCTAGAGCGATTGAAGTATTAACTTTGGATGATACGATGGTGGAAGCCAATCAAGTGGAAAGAAAAGCAAATTATATTCCGATTATCGGGAAAGTCACAGCAGGTCTTCCTATTACAGCCGTTGAAAATGTTGAAGGTTATTTGCCTTTACCTGAGCATTTAGCAGCTAATGAAAATACGTATGTACTCGTCATTGAAGGAGATAGTATGATTGAGGCTGGTATTTTTAATGGAGATATGGTTATTGTGAGACAGCAACAAACCGCCAATAATGGCGATATCATTGTGGCGATGACAGAAGATGAAGAAGCAACCGTAAAACGTTTTTTTAAAGAACAAGACTATATTCGTCTACAGCCAGAGAATGCGACCATGGATCCTATCCTATTAAAAAATGTTTCCATTCTCGGGAAAGTAATTGGTGTGTTCCGCACGATCCATTAATTTGTTTTTTATGAGAAAAAGCCTTTGGAACCCAAAGGCTTTTTCTTTTAGTTCATCGCTATACGTCTTCTGTTATATTGAAACATGATAACAGAGATTATGAATAATAATACCCCAAGCAATAGCCATTGATAATGAGAAGTGGCTGTATGTGGTAACGTCTTTTTATTATTGTCACCTGTTCCTCCTGTTCCTCCCCCATCAACTTCATCATCTTGATTTTGTTCACGATCTTTTTCCTTATTATGATCATTCCCGTTTTTCTCCTCTTCATCCAGTTGTTCCTTGTCACCTTCTAAAACTGTAAAAATAGAGAAGTGGTTTGTCGTTGCTGTAACACGCTCACTATCAACGCTACTTGATGGAAGAACATCCCACTGTTGTTTCTTTTCATTCCAATGATAAACAGCTAGATTCTCACTATTTGTAACGGCATCAGCAACGTAGGTGAATGATAATGTAATAGGTACGTCAAAAGTTTTGACTAGGTCTTTTCCTTCTTTAATTATTAACTCGTACACAGTACTTGGTGTGCCTTCCGTATATACCAGCTGATTTATAAATAATTGAAAGGACTGTTCACCTGTAAAATTCTCGAGCGGGATCAAAAGAGTTAAACCGGTTGAGATGAGTTCTAACGATACTTTTTTTTTCACTAAAAGCCTCATTTGCTCAACTGTAAGTGAAAGAACCAGTTCCTCTGATTCAACCGAACTTAAATCGACGATGAGCGTCGCACTTTCAGCAAGCATGTCTAAGTTCTCTGAGCTAATCGTAGCCTCATGCCCACTCATTTTGATATCCGCTATTAAGAAATCAATAGGCTCCTCGGGATGTGGTTTAGGCTCTTCAGGTTTTGGTGTTTCTGGCTTTGGTTCTTCCGGCTTAGGATTCTCAGGTTCTGGTTCTGGTGTCGGTTCTTCTTCCGGTAATGAGCTAATCTCAGCAATTCTACCTTCTACGTGATAGGCAATCGGTTCATGGAATGTTTTGACAAAGGCAATCAATGCCTCCAAATCCTCTGGGCCAGTTACCATATTTTTCGCATATTGACCCATTAATCGATATTTATCTCCATTTGACTCAGCCATATAGTTATTAGTTGTTACCGTATACGTTCTACTCTCATCAATCAAAGAACCATCTAGTAACATAATATCGACAACTTCATCGCTCGTTTGATCCCACGTATAATGAAAGCCTGCTATACTAAAATCCGGGCCATAACTCGTGATTTGTGCGTTTAAGATTTCACGTAGTTCAGCTCCGGTTACTTCAAAGGTTACTAAGACATTGTTAAACGGTACGATATTAAACAATCGGTTAAACGTTATTTCTCCTGCGGGGAGCTGGTCACGTATTCCGCCACCATTCATTAAAGCAAAATCACTTTTCATCTGCCATAACATGCTATCAGCAATTAAATTACCAAGTGCCGTGTCACCATCATTAGAATAACCACCAACCATATCAATTGCTGCATGCCCTACCACTTCATTTAAAATAGGAGCTACACGGTTTTCATAGTCTGCTAGAATTGCTCCAACCGCTGGTTCAGGTTCGATTTTAGCTTGGTCGACATAGATGATCTCCGCTTCCTTTTCAACTATATCTCCTGTTACAGGGTCTATGGTTACGTCAACCGCACCAAATGCTTTTCCATATTCATAAGCTTGAACAATCAAGACATCGTCAACCATCGCATTGACAATTTGATGGTTATGCCCGGCAAAAATTATATCTACTTCATCATCTACTTCTTTGGCTAGATCTGCTGCTGGGCCTACCGCTGTCTCACCTGACTGTGTGGCAGCCATATGGGCAAGTACGATAATCGCACGTACTCCTTGTGCCTTTAATTCTTCTACAGCGGAATTCACAGCTTCTACTTCATCAGTAAATTCAATATCTTTGATGCCATCAGGGATAACCATATTAACCGTATCGGTCGTATTAACACCGATAAAAGCTACTTGCTCGCCTTCAACCTCAACAACTTCATAAGGCGGAAGGAAATGCTCACCACTTTCTTTATCCAAACAGTTTGCACAAAGCAATGGGAAATCCATGCCCGCATATCCGGGAGAACCTTTACCTTCAGGATGATCTCCACCCTTGACAATTCTCATTAATTCTTCTGTTCCTTCATCAAATTCATGATTTCCAACCGTGCCGAAATCAAAGCCAATTTCATTCATCATTTCTATCACAGGCTCATCTTGAAATAAAGCGGAAACAGGTGAACTGCCACCTATCATATCTCCTGCATGGACGATAAATGTATTCTGATTACGTTTTGACCATTCATTTAAATAGGCAGCCACATAATCAAATCGACCTACTTGTAATAATTCTTCTCCAACCGTTACCGGATAAGTTTGATCTATTTTTCCATGCAAATCATTGACACTTAATATTTGCATGGAAATGAGTTCCTCATCCGGGATGATTTCTTCGCCCGCTTCTACATAACCATTAGCTTCTGCTTCTTCAACCGATGCAAAGAAAATTCTTTTATCTACAGGGACCTGCTCCCATTCATTCGGTTCAACATACGTTTTTGTATCCGAGTTACCGACATATCGATGTAGACCATTCCCTGTTTCCCTTGCTCTAAATTCAAAAGGCATCTCTAATAATGGATTTTCGGGATTCCAAATACCGATTTCTGCATCCTTTGCTTTGCGAACAGTTTCTTGATACAATTCATAATCTTCCGCGTCACCAACCGGCCATATAAAATATGTAGTTGCATAACCAGCCCTCACCATTTCTAAGTTGATATTTAATCCATCACTTTTACGTACAATTTGAGCTAAAAGTCGGCCATACTGGTCTGTTGCTTCTGGCCCAACTAATACTTCAACTTCATCACCCACTTCTAAAAGTTCTTTCATGTATTCTGTTGCTAAATCACCATGATATTTTTGATTTTCATCTAACTCGTTCTTGATAGATTGATACGTCTCTGGTGTATCCATATTAAGAAAACGTACAGCTGTTGCCCCTAAAACAGGTGTAGCTAAGTGAATCGTATCGCCATCGGTAATTCTCGCTACAGTTGATTCATATTTTCCTTCTGGATTTGGAGCTTCGGGTTGTTCATCTAACAACGTAAAATCATTGCTTGAACGTGGCAATAGTTGATACGTATTATATTGACTTAAAATACCTGTCACAGAATACCATGATCCTGTTGTGATATGCTCAATGGCACCCGTACCTTCCATCACTCGTACCGTAGTTCCGACAAAATTCTCATCGATTAAACTTACATTATAACCTCCACCTGCTGGGCTATCAGGTATATGTTGAATAAAACCTTCTACTTCAACTAATTGACCTTCTAATGGTTCGGCGATAACAGGATCATTTAAATCGCCTAAGTTTAATGAAATCGGTTCTGGTAAAGGATGACCTGCTGATATCTTGGTCACTCCACTTTCAGTTGGGACCACTTCTAATAATCCGTTATACTCAGTTAAATGTCCTCGAACTTCAACAAAATCCCCTTTTTGTAAAGTAGGAAAGTTTGATTTATTAAAATGAAAAATATTAATACCTGCTGTCTCGTCTTGAATATACGTTGCAAACTGATTTCCCGAACTAATCGTATCTGTATCAACGGTCACAACACCTTGAACAATTACTTCTGTATTCATTGATAATTGTCTTGCTTGCTCAATAGAAATGTGTTGAGGGTCTTCAGGCGGTGCAGGCTCATTCGTATATTCTATTATTTGAAAGCCTGAAGCTGATCGTAAACCTGGTACTGAAAAATACGGTTCTAAATCTCCAGTAATCTGTACTTTCGCATGATAATTCTCTGGGTTATCTACGACATTTAAGCCATTTCTGACCTGGCCGGTTGGTAGTTGAATAGGCAACATCTTTCGTATATCCGTCTCATCAGGATGTTCCGCAATGGCAACGTTCGTTTTTGAAGTAAAAGGTGGTGCTAACGTAAAGTTGTTTTGGCTTGCCACTGTGCCAACTATGTAACCTTCTACTGTCGCTCTCCCTTGATTATGTTCAATGGCTTCTGTTACTGAAATAACTCCATCCGCACTTTGTGCTTGTCCTTGCCAAGCTGGCATTACACTAGTGACTGTAAGTAGCACAATCAAAAACACACTTAAAGCTCGTATAAAACGGTGATTGTTCATTCATTTCCCTCCTGTAGACTGAATAGTCGGATTTTTCACTGTAGATCAAGAACTAAACCCTTTATCACAATAATAAAAAAATCCTAACAAGGAAAGAATACCACTTTTTCTCAAGGAAAAGATTAACGTTATGTAAAAATAAGGTTAAAGTATGAAAAAGCATTGAGAAGCTTTAAGACTTATTGTTCAATTTATCGACAAAATCATAGGCCTTTTTCTCAACTTTAGTAAGGCTATTTCACAATAGCAATTACCTATGAGGATAGACCCATTGAGTTGAGTGTTTTGTAGGTCAAGTTCACTTGAGAAATGAGCACCACCCATTTAACTTTCAAATAAAAATAGAAAAGAACTCCTTACGAAAAGGAGTTCCTCTTTTACTTCGTATTCTTCTGTTTACTTCTTAGTGCCAAACTAAAGATCGTTGTCAGTAATAATAAGCCCGCTACAATGATGAGAGCATAATCAATCCATTTTCCAAAGCCCCAGTCTACGACAAGTAAGCAAAGTAAAACTAATACAAAATTTAATCCAATTTGAAAGTTTTTCATTTTGACTTATAGGCGATTTTTCTCGCCATCCTTCCTTTCATCTTCATCATGCCTTTATTATAACATCTTATTACGTAAGGATAGGGTTTAAAACTATAGAGACGATAATTCTCTACAAATGAAAAACTTGGCTTCTTTTAAATTTCTTTGGTAGAGGTTCGAACAATCAATTCTGGCTCGTAAAAAAACGATTCAATCGTTGTTTGATTTCGTTTATGACGATTCTCTACTAATCCGAGAATCATTTGAGCTGCATCGGCACCCATTTTCATTTTTGGGTGAGCAACTGTCGTTAGCTTCACTTCGGAAACAGTCGCCAAAAATGAATCATCATATCCAATTATTGAGAGATCTTCAGGTACACGTATTTTATGTTTTCTTAACACATCTAATAACTGAATAGCCAGTTCATCATTATAGCAAACTAATGCAGTTGGCAACTCTTGATTCGTTTGCAAGACTCGCTCTAGCTCTTGATTTGGCTTACCTATCTTATCTTCTGACGTATAACTAATCAAATTAGCAGGATGGATTGGTATTTGATAATCACGGTGTGCTTTAATATAACCTTTCATCCGTTTCGTACCTTGTGAATCATCCGTTTTAAAAAAGCCCACAATATTCGTATGCCCTAGCTTAATTAAATACTCCGTTTGAATGTATCCGCCTCGCTCATCATCAAGCATTAAACAAATTGGCTCCAATTCATCATAAGCCGCATTAATCATCATATAAGGAATGTTCATCCGCTCAAAATTGAAATAATAGTTTATATTCGGATTAGAAAAAGCACTTTTTGTAGGTTCAACAATTACACCATCAATGTTTTGTGTGATAATGGTTTCAAGAATTCTTTTCTCATTTTCAATATCATTATTTGTACTATACAAACTCACCTGATATCCCCGTTGGCTTAAATACGATTCCGCCCCTCGAATAATGGATGGGAAAATATAATCGGAGATATACGTTGTGATAATAGCAATATTTTTTTGTTCATGATTCTCTTTTTTGATCGCTGCTTGCCGATCCGCACAAAAAGTACCAGCTCCTTGCTCGCGGTATAACCAGCCCTCGCTAACAAGTTCACCGATTGCCACACGAATTGTATGGCGACTGACATCAAATTCTCTCATGAGTTCATTTTCCGAACTTATTTTTTGATGGGCAACATACGTACCATCAAATATTTTTGATTTAATAAACTGTTTCACCTTACTATATTTTGTCTGCATGTCTCGACTCCAATTCACAAACGAAATCTATGATAAACACTTCAATTTTAAATAGGAAGCTTTTTACCTATGTACGGAAAATGTGTAGATTGTTTTAGATTCATATAATTCTCCTTTTTTTAATACGACAGAAGGAAATGTGGGGTGATGAATCGCATCTGGATGCTTTTGCGTCTCTAAACATAAACCGATATATTTTTCTGCCGTTCTATCACCAATTTGAAGTGTTGAAGATATATGATTACCTGTATACAACACAACACAAGGCTCGGTCGTCGTTACTTCCATAAGCCTGCCACTACTCTCGTCAAGAAGTTGAATCGGTGAGTCTTGTCCTTCATTTAAGATAAAGGGATGATCGTACCCGAAGCCGACTAATTGATTTTGAGGGTGTTCGGAATGCACACCATCAAGAATAAGACGCCCTTTTCTAAAATCAAAGGGTGTTTGCACAACTGAATGATACTCTCCCGTTGGTAATAAATGTTCATCTAATTTCAAAAAGTGCTCACTTGGCATTGTTAATTGATGCTTCAACACCGTTTCTTTTGCTTCTCCACTCAAATTAAAATAACTATGATTCGTTAAATTAAGAAGGGTATCTTGGTCACTTGTCGCTTGATAAGATATTGAAAAAACGTCATCAGATGTTAAGCTATAGGTTATTTTTATGGTAACATTACCTGGGTAACCCTCTTCTCCGTCTACACTCGTATACGTTAATTCTAACGCAACACCTTGCTCGCTCTTTTTTTCCTCCACATGCCAAATCGCTTGGTCAAAGCCTTTAACACCACCATGCAAATGATGTTCCCCTTCATTACTAGCTAACTGATAATTAGTTCCATTTAATTGAAATTCTGAACCTTTAATCCTTCCTGCCACTCTCCCAATGACTGCTCCGAAATAAGGAGCTTCCTGATAGCCTTTTACTTGTTCAAAACCTAAGACGATATTCTCTCGATTTCCATGTTTATCTGGCATCATTATTTTAGTAATAATGCAGCCGTAATTAATGACAGATATGGATAAATCAGTTGCACTTGATAATGTATATTCATAGATCGGTTGTTCGTATAATGTATCAAACTGTTTTTTGGTGATATCCATTTCGTTCTCCTTTTCATTTGGAAGTGATTAAACCTGGTGCAAATATCGTACTTAACGTCGCAATAGAAAATTAAATCTTGCATGGTAACAGCTAAAAAAGTTAACTCGTACGTATAAGTATACATAATTAATGGGACGATTAGAAGAAATATCTAACCCAATAGACGATTTATTCTAAATAATTGATTTACTAATTAGCCTATGAGCATTTAAATCAAGAACTTTGTATTTTCTGGTTATTTTTTTCGTAAGAGGGGGTAAAAAAGAATGGAATAATAATGATAAGAAAGAGTGATTATCATGAAAAAAGCTGTATATTCCTTGTCTTTTTTATTACTCTTTGCGTGTTCACCCAATTTATGGGATTCTGAATTTGTCCAATTTAACGACATCACGTATATCTTAACCAACGAAGAAATCGAACAGATGAATATCGAACAATTTCTTGGTCAAATCACAGTCAATGCGAATGAAGACAATGCGTATGGTGGTAATTTTTCAAATATTTATGAGGTAGGCACTAAATTGTACCAAATATTCGATATCTCCCCTAACGAAGCAATTGCCATTGAGATTGAAGAAGGTAAATATATAAAAGCGATGTTTCAAGAGTAGAAATGATTGAGCTTTTGCCTTTGGGTGAACAAGGTTTGTTGATTAAATGGGTGTTAGACAGATGCCCGTCCACAATGCAACTAACTCATAGACTTCTAGTTGCTCGCTTACCGAAGAATTGACGTTACTAACAGTATGAAAGGAGCTGAAAAAAAGGGAGGACCTTACCTATTGGACTCTTATTTATTATTAAATTACCTCAACCTTTAGTCATACAGCACACTATATCAAATTAGTACACTTACAAACCATTGATGAATTCCTTTGACTCTTCAGCTATTTCCTCAAAATTTATATGATGAATATAATGGGTACTGTTATATTTGATAAGTTTACTGTTTCCATGCCTACGGATAAATTCTTCTTGAAAATCTATCCACGATCGCTCATCCCAACCAGTTCCTTGACCATTAGAAGAGAACAAAAGCATTGGAACATTTGGAAGCTGCTCTTTTTCAACTCTCTTTGCATTCTCTTTAATTTGACTAACTTCATTGACCATATTTTTCGTCGACGTTCTACGGTATAAAATAGTTTGATATAAATCACTCTCTTCCTCTGTTAAAATATCATGTTTTAATGCTTCACTTACAGAGAGATTTGGAACCCATCTAGTTAAGCCCATATTTGCAGCCATTTCACCTAAGCGAATCACCGTAATCGGGATATTTAAATCTTCATATACAGCAGGTACAGCCATATCTAAACCAACGATCGCCTCTACTTCTTTAGGATAGAGCTGAGCCCAATATAATGCTTCAATACCAGACATAGAGTGCGGAAATAAGATATAAGGCCCTTCTACTTCTGATTTTATAAGGGCTTCTCTTGTTTCTGATAAAATGGTATCAATATCTCTATTACTATCTGTAATTTCACTAAATCCATAACCAGCCTTTTCAACGACGACAATTTTATATTGATCACTTAACATCGTGTACAATGTTTTAAAATCTAAAACGGGTGAACTCGTCCCTCCACCAGACATAAAAACAAGCGTCTTCTCTCCTGTCCCCTCCGTATAAACATGCATATTATGACCATTTACTTCAACAAAATCTCCTATAGGTTTTAGCCACTCATCTTCCCTTGAAAGCTGGATTTGATGGTTCATATAGCTAAAAGAAATTATAAGAACAATCATTCCGAAAATCATAAGAAATACAATAGACATCCGCTTACCCACCCTTTTCATGCCGCTGCCTCCCATAAGGTATCTAAATATTGTTAGGTTAAAATGAATACAACATCGTTCAATTCTATCTTTACTTACTGAAGGTAAGCTTGATTGATACTTATTCTATTTTATCATAATTAACAAATATTCTTATTATTTTCATGTAAAATTAGGACTTTATGTAAGTTACTGCCTTTTATCGCTAGAAATGATTCATGCCATACTTAAAATAGTAGCCTAACTAAGCCCTAAAATCGAAGCTGATCCCATTAAAAAATTCGAAGAAAACACAAACTATATATTTTAAGGGCAAAAATGGGGCATAAAGATAATTGTATAGTACAAATCATCTATAATGCCCCCTAAAAAAAACCCTCAACACGGTTAGTGTCAAGGGTTCTCACTTCTTAATAGTTCTGCATGTACTGGTCGCGTTCCCACGGGTGTACTTGCGTGCGGAACATGTCCCACTCAATTTCTTTTGCTTCGATAAAGTGTTCAATTGCATGCTCACCTAAAGCTTTTACTAATACTTCATCTTTAACTAGTGTATCAATCGCTTCTTTAAGTGTTGCTGGAAGGTCATTAATACCTTCTTCCACACGCTCTTCTTTACTCATCACATAGATGTTACGGTCCGTTGCCGCTGGTGGTGTTAACTTCTTTTTAATTCCGTCAAGTCCTGCTGCAAGCATTGCTGCCATCGCTAGATATGGATTGGCTGCTGGGTCTGGACTACGTACTTCGACACGAGTACTCACTCCACGTGATGATGGAATACGTACAAGTGGACTACGGTTACGCATTGACCATGCTACATATACAGGTGCTTCATAGCCAGGAACTAAACGCTTATAAGAGTTTACAATTGGGTTTGTAATCGCTGTGAAAGCTTCCGCATGCTCAAGAATTCCACCTAAGAATTGCATCGCTGTTTCACTTAATTGTGATTCAGTCGATTGGTCGTAGAATACATTACCTTCTTTATCAAATAAAGACATATTACAATGCATACCTGAACCGTTAACACCAAAGAGTGGCTTAGGCATAAACGTCGCATGCAAACCATGCTTACGAGCAATTGTTTTGACAACTAACTTAAATGTTTGGATGTTGTCACACGCTGTAATTGCATCCGCATATTTAAAATCAATTTCATGTTGCCCAGGTGCTACCTCGTGGTGTGAAGCTTCAATATCAAAGCCCATATCTTCAAGCTCTAATACGATATCACGACGGCAGTTTTCACCTAAATCAGTTGGAGCTAAATCAAAGTATCCGCCTTTATCATTAAGCTCTAATGTTGGCTCACCATTCTCATCATTTTTGAATAAGAAAAATTCAGGCTCTGGTCCAATATTAAAAGCTGTATAGCCCATATCTTCTGCTTCTTTTAGGACTTTCTTTAAGATTCCACGCGGATCCCCTTCAAATGGAATTGGCTCTTCACCTGGTTTTGTTGGTTGATAGATATCACAGATTAATCGAGCAACCTTTCCTTTTTCAGGTGTCCATGGGAAGATCACCCATGTATCTAAATCAGGATATAAATACATATCTGATTCCTCAATACGTACAAACCCTTCGATAGATGAACCATCAAACATCATTTTGTTATCAAGTGCTTTTGTTAACTGATCAACAGGAATTTCTACGTTTTTAATTGTCCCTAAAAGGTCAGAAAATTGGAGACGGATAAAACGTACATTATTTTCTTGTGCAATTTGAATAATGTCTTCTTTTGATAACTTTGCCACTGTAAATTAGCTCCCTTCAGTGCTATATATTGAAAAGATTCCTCATTCAAAAAGAATCTATTCTACCTAATTTATTGTCGCGGATAAAAGCGGGACAATTGCCCTTGAATTAAGGAAGCTTTCCCATGTTTACCTGCATCTTGGATTTCCTTTTTTAGAAGCTTGTGAACTTCTTTATCGGTTAATTCTCTCTGTGCTGCTTGTGACTGCTTCTTTTTCTCTTCTCTTTCGGCAATAAAATGCTTAATCGCTGAAATATTAAAGCCCTTCTCTAACATTTCTTTGATTTCAAGTAAACGGTCTACATCATTAAATGAAAACAACCGTTGATTTCCTTCTGTTCGAATGGGATGTACGAGCTGATGTTCTTCATAATAGCGAATTTGTCTAGCGGTTAAATCGGTTAACTTCATGACAATTCCAATTGGAAATAAAGGCATATTACGACGATCTTCAATCTTCATACCGACACCTCCGATTCTATACTATTAGATTACTAAATGTAAGAATAGATGTCAAATCTATGTCAGAATACCTTACATGACCTTAATCTTTTACTAACCCTAAACTCTCTACTGCTTGAAGTACGGCTAATTTCACATGCTCATACGTTAATCCACCTTGTACAAATGCAACATACGGGGCTCTTATTGGACCATCTGCTGTTAGCTCAATACTTGCTCCTTGAATAAAAGTTCCCGCTGCCATAATAACCGGATCTACATAACCTGGCATTGAACTTGGCTCCGGTCGAACATGGGCATTAACAGGCGAAGCAGCCTGAATCGTTTGACAAAACTTGATCATCGACTCAGCATCTGGAAAACGTACAGATTGGATAAGGTCAGTTCTTTTATCATGCCACATAGGTGAAGTGCTCATGCCAAGTTCCTCTAAGAAAGCAGCAGTAAAAGCTGCCCCTTTTAATGCTTGTGAAACCACATGAGGAGCAAGGAAGAAGCCTTGATACATTTCCTGCAAACTATACAAACTCGCCCCACCTTCACGCCCTATACCTGGTGCAGCTAAACGATAGGAAGCGAGCTCAATCAAATCATCACGACCTACAATATAGCCACCTGTTTTGACGATACCGCCACCTGGATTTTTGATGAGTGAACCGGCGATTATATCGGCACCAACATGACAAGGCTCACGCTCCTCAACAAATTCACCATAGCAATTATCAACAAAAACGATCACATCCTTATCGATTGAGCGAATGAGCTGAATCATTTCTTCAATCTGTCCAATCGTAAAGGAAGGTCGATCATCATAACCTTTAGAACGCTGAA
The DNA here is from genome assembly GCF_028610675.1 of Alkalihalobacillus pseudalcaliphilus. NCBI lineage: Bacteria > Bacillati > Bacillota > Bacilli > Caryophanales > Bacillaceae > Alkalihalobacillus > Alkalihalobacillus pseudalcaliphilus. The sequence goes on along the minus strand of NZ_JAQQWS010000001.1, from coordinate 126,260 downwards.
TTCCAATCACCTTTGTCTTTGGATTCATTGCTGCACGAATGGACGACTCATCAATCCAACCATTGTCCATTAAAGGAATCGCCTGATAATGAATATGAAACTCCTTTAAAGAACCATTTCCACTACCTCTTACACCGACAATTTCCTCTAATGTATCGTAAGGTTTTCCAGTAATATATAGAAGTTCATCATCAGGTCTTAGAATACCAAATAATGAAGTGGCAATAGCGTGTGTACCCGAAATAATTTGTGGTCTAACAAGTGCTGATTCACCACCAAATACGTCCGCATAAATATTCTCTAACGTTTCACGTCCAAGATCATCGTAACCATAGCCTGTTGATGGTGTAAAATGATAATCAGAAACTTGATACTTTTTAAATGCAGCCATAACTCTCGCTTGATTGATTAATGCATAATGTTCAAATTGTTTATGTACAGGTGCTATTTTAATTTCTACCCGATCCACTAAAGCCTGAAACTTCTCTTCTTGCCAAAATTCCATATTCCCTACTCCTTTAAAATTACGTAATCAAGCTATTATAGCATTTTTTAAAGCACGTGAAAAAACTACCACTTTATATTTTGTGATAGCTTTTCTTCCTTTATTTAGTTTGAACACGCGAAGAACTAAAATTAAAATCATCCGCCTCCAACGTTTCTAAGCTCCTTCTATCAAAGGTACCTTGTCGTAAGAGTCTGACTGCCTGTAATCGAATCGCTTCTTCAACTAGATTTCTTATATACCTCCCGTTACTAAAAGCACGTTCTTGCTCAATTCGGATTAACTTAAGCTCATCCTTGATGTGACGTAAAGCCTCCGCTGTTAACGTATATTCACGCTCATGACCCATACCAATTAATATTTCCAACAATTCATCTAACGTATAATTAGGGAAATCAATTGAAATTGGGAATCGTGAAGGTAATCCGGGATTAAGCGACATAAAATAATCCATTTCTCGTGAATAGCCAGCCAATATTAAGACAAATTGATGCTGTTGATCCTCCATCGCCTTAACCAGTGTATCAATCGCTTCTTTTCCGAAATCTTTTTCTCCGCCACGCGCTAAGGAATAAGCTTCATCCACAAATAGAACACCACCACTCGCCTTTTTTATGACTTCACGCGTTTTTTGAGCAGTATGACCAATGTATTCACCTACTAAATCAGCACGCTCTACTTCAAGCAAATGCCCTTTCTCCAACACTTCCATTTCATGAAAGAATTCAGCGATAATTCTAGCAACAGTTGTTTTACCGGTCCCTGGGTTCCCTTTAAATAACATATGGAGAACTTGCTTTGAGGTCTTTAGTCCTTGCTGTTCACGACAGTGATTTACATAAATCCATGCGTATATTTCTTTTAATAGCTTTTTTATTTCTGTTAAACCTACGTACTTTTCCATTCTTCTTTCAAACTTTTTTAAAACCTCATGCTTTTCCTTATCTTCTTCTGAATAATAAACAATGTCTTTGGACTTTACACGTTCTTGTCTCGCTTGATTTAAAACGACATTAATACGTCCACTTTTTTTCGTGTTGTTCGGGTTACTCATGCTGCTCACCACCCATCTATTACTCATCATCATCCAAAAGGTCCTACCAAACTAAGAACTAATCCAATAAAAGCAATTGGCTTACAGATTCATATTGGTATAATTGGTACAAGCACTTATTAAAGGAGGGTATTTTTTGGTAAAATCACTTCCACCTTTCGTTAACGATTATTTAAACCAACTCTTATTAAAAGGAAAAAAAGCCTCAACGATTAAACGCTATGAACATGATTTATTTTTATTCTTCCGTTGGTTAGACAAAAGACGCAACCAGTCATTGGATATCGCTTGGAAACAATTAGAATTAGCCGATATTAAAGCCTTTATTTCTTATTTAACTCATGAAAAAAAACACCAGATTCGCACGATCCGCAGAATTCATTCTGCTTTAAAACAGCTCAGTAAATATTCGATTGGAGAAGGATTTTGTTCCGATCATGTTTTCCGTTATTCAACAGCACCTGAGTTGGTACTGACCCCATTGGAATCAACTGAATGGGTAAGTCGAAGTGAATGTATAACTTTGCTCCATTCGATCCAATCCAATGACGGCTTATCTGAGCAACAAATAAAAGTTCGTCCCTTTCTTATTGCAAGAAATCAGTGGATTGTCTATTTATTTTTGCATTATGGATTTACTTTACAGGAAGTCACACAGTTAACGATGAAACACATTCATTTTGAACATAGTCAAATTAATTTGGATGAACCAACACCACGGATGATTCATTTGCATACGCGGCATCGGAAGCTTGCTTTTCATTACTATCAAACGATTTCAGATCCCTTGAAGCCACGCTTACATAGTGATGACCCGTATTTGGTTGCTTTTGATTTTAAAAGAAAAACCTTCCGTTGGTCGTATGAGGATGACTCACCTAAGCGTTTAACGAATATTGCTATTCAGAAAATGCTGCGGGTAGAAGCAAAGCGGGCTGGTTTGCGATCTGGAATTTCTGCACAGCATCTTAGAAATCGTTTTGTATTAAGGAGCCTGCTAAAGGCAAATAACCCTTTACAGCTCCAAGAACAATTAGGGTTTCAATCTTTACTTTCTTTTCAACGTTATATACTTACACTTGAGTCGTTAACTCCCGATCAGAAGCTTGATTTATTGGAGGATATACACTAACATATGATATTTTTCTAACAGTTATGAGAGTCAACTGCTGTAGACAAGTTGATTTTGTTAGGTATGAGAGTTGCTTAAAGCTGTTATGCGGAGCTATATATTCATCGCTCCCGAAAATTATGCTCCGCGTCCTGCGGGGTGGCGCTGAATTAACTGGCTTCGCCAGTGGATTTCAGTCCGCCACTACGTCCCGCGGGAGTCTCCGCATGACTCGCCCGCTGAATTACAGTAATTCTTTAGTTCAAAAAAACAATCCAACACTATTCTTTTAAAATGAAAAAGAACAAAATCAAATTGAATGAAGTTCCGCCAGTTAAAGATTGAAACCCTACTTATATGTTTGGAGAGGACTAGTTGTAAACGTACCCACAGGTTAAGAAGTCGTCACTACATATGAATGACCACTTTGTGCAGATACTCTAAGGTTTGGCCTCCGTATCTTTACATTAACCCCCTCTTTGTGCAGATACTCCAAGGTTTGGCCTCCGTATCTTTACATTAACCCCCTCTTTGTGCAGATACTCCAAGGTTTGGCCTCCGTATCTTCACATTAACCGCCTCTTTGTGCAGATACTTCGGGGTTTTGTCTCCGTACCTTCACGATTCTTTATGTACCTTAAGATGGCTGAGATAGATGACTTTCATTTTTGTTGGTGGTGGAGCGGTTTTGGCTCCTCCATGCGGATTTTATATGAAAGTTGATGTTGATGCTCATGTGCGGAGCTTTGCATCAGCTTCCTACAAATTCGCGGTCGCCTCACACATCATTGCCTTACAGACTATGGTTGTCACACCACTATAAAAAGTTCAACCGGAGAGGTTGAACTTTTTATTTATATTTTTATATGACCTCCTACTTTTACATTAATTTTGATTATATCTATTCACTCATGAATAATTGATATAAACTCCTCAACCGTTAAACCTTCAACTTCTCTTAACATTTCATTTGAAATTTCTTTTACTGAGAGCTTACAGCACTGATAAACTTAGCTGCAAAAAAACGCCATTAAATATTAGTGCACAGAGTAATAAAGAAACCATTATTTTTTTATGAATTTCATATAATTACCTTCTGTTCCCACTATATTAACACACGTAAAAAAAGCAATGAGAACATGGTTCTCATTGCTTTTTTAATCATTGACGCTCAAAACACTCCGTTTTTATGTAGCTTCTGCTTCACTTTTTAATTGAACATTACGTTGTGGGGCGAAGGTTGAAATGGCATGCTTGTAAACAAGTTGTTGCTTACCTTCTGATTCAAGTATGATCGTGAAATTATCGAACCCTTTAACTAAACCACGTAATTGGAATCCGTTTAAAAGGAAAACAGTTACGGTAATATTGTCTTTTCTTAATTGATTTAAAAATTGGTCCTGTATATTGATTGTTTTCATGATTCTGTCCTCCTCAATTATGCTATCTCTTTATTTCGATACGTTCTGCAATTTTCCTTCAATAAACTCTGATATTTGTTGAAAAAGTTTTTCGGTTAATCCTTCTGAAACATCAAACCAAGTCGTATTCGTTTTGTTACGAAACCACGTAAATTGCCTTTTTGCATACCTTCTCGAATTTTGTTTAAGTTGTTCAATCGCTTCTTCTTGAGTAATCAGTCCATCAAAATAGTCGTAAAGCTCCTTATAGCCAATTGCCTGTATACTTTGCACTTCCCTTAAACCTTGCTTGTAAAACCTGTTCACCTCATCAATTAGACCATTCTTTACCATCAAATCAACCCGTTTGTTGATTCGTTCATACAACTGTTCACGCGGCATCGTTAAGCCGATCATAGCAAGATTAAAATGGTCCTTTTCGACGTGGTCGTTTTGTTGTTGTGAAAAAGGTATGCCGGTAACATGAAAAACTTCAAGGGCTCGAATGACACGCCTTACATTATTAGGGTGAATGACATCCTGCACCTCAGGGTCTACTGACAATAAGCGATTATATAAGGCATCCTTGCCTTTTTCCATAGCAAAATTCCCAAGTTCAGTTCGGTAATGTTCATCTTCAATCTTCTCTGAAAATTGATAACCTTTAATGATAGCATTGACATATAGACCCGTACCACCAGTTAAAATCGGTGTTTTACCCTGAACATTTAACGCTGTAATTAATGGTATAACATGTTCTTGGAAATCCGCAACTGTAAATGCTTCGTCAGGATCTTTAATATCAATCAAATGATGAGGGATCCCTTGCATTTCCTCTTTTGTCACTTTTGCCGTGCCGATATCCATTCCACGATATATTTGCATAGAATCACCACTTATTACTTCACCGTGGTATTTTTTGGCTAGCTCAATACTTAATGCCGTTTTTCCAACTCCTGTAGGCCCAACAATGGCCACCAAATCTTCCTTCATCATCTTCTCCCTTTTTATACCTTTTCAAACATCCATATGTTAATTTCCCTTAACTTTTCAGGTAACCATAATGAAATGCCGCATGCTTACGTTTTTGCACATTAAATTCAAACTGCTCAAATCGACTGCTCTGCCAATGATCCTTTAAAACGACACGGTGCTTCGCTACTTTTTTCGCTAAAGCAATTGCTTCTGGACTAATCGTCTCATAGTGTGCAAGGCTACGGATGCCCGCAATGCCTTTTGAATTTAAAATAGCCTGCTCAAACATCGGATCAAAATAGACGACATCAACACTATTCTCTGGTAATCGGGATAAGTAATCAAGGTGATGGCCATGAATGACTTGAATTCGTTTCATCAATTCAAGTAAATCAGAACGACCATCATCCCACGATTGCATTCCTACTCTAACTAATGTGGCAATGACTTTATTTTCTTCTAATCCGACGACCTTTCCTGATTCGCCTACTAAATATTGGGCAACAAGACTATCTGCACCTAAACCCATCGTACAGTCAAGAAAACTCATGCCTTGCTGTAATTTCGTCACTTCTTTTAACGGCTCTGTTTGGTTATTTTCAATTTGCTTAATCCTCACAAAGGCAGAGTTAGGGTGATAGAAAAAAGAGGATTGAAGGGAGCTTGGGAAATATTCAATTTTATCTATCCCGACAACGATTATATCTTGTTTCTCCTGCTTCATTAAACTTTCTACGGAATGCCCTTGTCTTTTAACATATATAAAATTTAAATCATTTGCAAGCTGAATCGCTTTCGGTTCTAAATCTTGGGCACGTTTACGAACGGTTGTGACTATCAATCCTGTTACTCCTTTTTTGTCTTACATGACTCGTTTAAACATTTTTTCAAGTTCATACGTGGTAAAGTGAATCAGAATGGGACGACCATGAGGACACGTAAACGGATCATGGCATGTCCTTAATGATTCTAATAGTGCAAAAATCTCATCGTGACGCAAATGACGATTCGCTTTAATCGCCGCTTTACATGACATTAAAATCGCCGCTTCTTCACGTAATTGACCAATATCTACCTTCTGTAAAGATAATACCTGCTCAACAATTTCGCGAATGGTTTCCTCTTCCAAACCTTTTGGAAGCCAAGTTGGATGGGAACGAACTATATAAGCTTGTGGACCAAAATCCTCAACAAAAACCCCAACTTGCTTCAATTTATCAAGGTTTTCGTCAATACGACCTTTTTCTTGATACGTACATTCGATCGTAATCGGAACGAGCAAATCCTGAACATTTGGCTCCTCCTCTTTGACCTTCTCCCGAAAATACTCATACTTAATCCGTTCTTGGGCGGCATGTTGATCAATTAAATACATCCCTTGTTCATTTTGAGCAACAATGTACGTTCCATGCATTTGACCAACCGGGTAAAGGATTGGCACTCTGTCACGTTCGATGTCGATTTCTTCATGATGAACAATCGCATGTGTTTCACTTCCAACTGTTGAATCCTCTTCAACATAGTTGTCCTCAAAATCTACCCTTTGCTGACGTTCATCACGTCCTACGAGAGAATGTGTAGATGAGTCACTTTCTTTCACTTCAAAAATATTCTCAGCTTCGCTAGAAGGGAGCGAAGTTAGCGGCTGTTCTTTTTTCACCTCGGGATACAGAAATGGTTCAGCGGACTTCTTCGATTCAATAGCTGGGCTAGTTTCTGCCTTCACCACATTATCGATCATCCCCTTTGAGCCACTATGATCAGGCACGGGCTCCTCCGTTTCAAATGACAAAGCAATTTGTTCACTTTGTGGTTTGATAACCTTTTTAGTATCGGCATGAGGAATCAATGTTTGTTTTTTGAAGATCGCTTGAATAGACTCTGTAATTAACGTACACAGGTCCTGTTCCTTACTTAAACGTACTTCCAATTTTGCGGGATGTACATTCACATCAATGAGTAAAGGATCCATGTCAATACAGAGCACGACAACTGGAAATCTCCCTATCGGAAGTAAAGTATGATAACCAGCTTGTATCGCTTTGGCAATTGTGTAATTCCGAATATACCGACCATTGACAATGACGGAAATATATTGCCTTGAAGCTCTTGTTACTTCCGGTTTCGCGACAAAACCTCTCACCTGATAATCCAAGGTTTCTCCCTTAATTTCCAACATACTCTTGGCCATATTACGACCATAAATGGCAGCAATCACTTGTTTCATATCACCATTCCCAATGGTATGCAACATTTGCTTTCCATCATGATATAACTCAAATGAAATATGAGGATGGGCAAGTGCTAATCGGTTCATAATATCACTAACATTACCAGCTTCCGTTGTAACTGTTTTTAGATATTTAAGTCTTGCAGGTGTATTATAAAAAAGTTGGGTGACGTGAATTTCTGTTCCTTTACGAGTTGCCGAGGCGCTTCTTTCAACAATCTCTCCACCTTGCAGCTTCATCTCAGTCCCCGCACCCTCACCTGTACTTGTTTTTAATAAAATGTGAGAGACAGAGGCGATACTCGGTAAAGCCTCTCCTCTAAATCCAAGTGTTCGAATATGAAACAGATCTCTATCCTGCTTTATTTTACTCGTTGCATGACGTAAAAAAGCCGTCTCCACATCACTTTGTTCAATACCATCTCCATTATCAACAATACGAATCGAGGATAAACCACCTTCTTCAATTTCAACGAGAATATGAGTACTATTGGCATCAATTGCATTTTCTACGAGCTCTTTCACAATGGAGGCAGGACGTTCCACTACTTCTCCTGCAGCAATTTTATTGGACAAACTTTCTTGAAGCTGTCTAATTTTGCCCATCTGTCATACTCTCCTCTCTCTTTACTATTTTAGAGACTTTTGCCATTCATACACTTTTTGCATCGCTTCAAATGGCGTTAAGTGCAAAATATCTAGCTCTTTAATTTTTTTCACGAGTTGCTTTTCTTTTTTCGATAGTGGACTACGCTCTTCTAACACATCCATTTCTTTAAATAAAGATAACTGTTCAGGTTCTTCATGTATAAATTCAACCTCATCGTTGCTAGGCTTTGTTTTTGGTCGTGAAATTTTTTCAATATCAGATGCTATCTGGTCTGGTTCTACTGTTGCCGCAACAGGAATATGTTTCATTCCCTGCTCTAACTCTACTAATAATTTCTCCGCCCGTTCTGTGACTGGTCTAGGCATTTGAGCAAGCTCAGCTACATAAATCCCATAACTTCTGTCTGCTTGTCCTTCAATGACTTTATGCAAAAATACGACATGCCCTTGGTCCTCTGTTGCGGATACATGAACATTTTGCAGATTCTTTAAGTGATCGGAAAGACTTGTTAACTCATGATAATGAGTAGAAAACAATGTTTTAGCTTTCACTTCGTCATGAATATACTCAATGATAGCTTGGGCAAGGGCGATACCATCATACGTAGACGTACCACGCCCAATTTCGTCTAAAAGGATTAAACTATTTTGAGTCGCTTTCGTTAAGGCATATTGCGTTTCTAACATTTCCACCATAAATGTACTTTGTCCACTCGCCAGATCATCTGCCGCTCCAATACGGGTAAAAATTTGATCAAAAATCGGTAATTCTGCTTCTTCTGCCGGTACATAACAGCCAATTTGAGCCATGACAACAATTAACGCTAACTGCCTCATATACGTACTTTTACCGGCCATATTCGGACCTGTTATTAATAACATTTCTCGCTCAGTTTCAAGCTTTACATCATTAGCCACATAGTCACCTTTTGGTATAACCGTTTCGACTACCGGATGGCGTCCACCGATAATGCTGACATGTTTTTTGCTCGAAAATAGAGGCCGTATATAGTGCTTATTTTCAGCAATCGTAGCAAACCCTAATAAAACATCTAGTTCGCTAATTGACTTCGCTAATTTTTGAATCGGTTCCACATATTGTTTAGCCTCTTCTCTAATCGAAGAAAATAACTGATATTCAAGCTCAACCATTTTCTCCTCAGCACCAAGAATCATCGCTTCTTTTTCTTTTAATTCAGGTGTAATATAACGTTCAGCATTGGTTAAAGTTTGTTTGCGTTCATATCGCCCTTCTGGTAGAGATGCTACATTCGCTTTCGTCACCTCGATATAATAACCAAACACTTTGTTGTACCCGACCTTTAAAGTCTTAATACCCGTTACTTGCCTTTCCTTTTGTTCTAGCTCTGCAATCCATCTCTTTCCGTTTACACTAGCATCACGATAAATATCTAATTCTTGATGGAAGCCTGATTTAATGATGCCGCCATCTTTAACTGAAACGGGCGGGTCTTCGATGATGCTCGCTTCTAACTTTTCAATGAGTGATTCATACGTTGTATGCCCCTTAAAAAAGTGAGCCTCTAATTCGGCATCCATCTCCTTCAATAGTGCTTGTACAACAGGAATTTTCATCAAAGAACGCTTAAGTTGAATAAGTTCACGTGCATTGACATTTCCATAGGCAATTCGCCCAACTAAACGCTCTAAATCATATACTTGTTTTAATTCATCTCTTAATTCTTCACGTTCAAAATAGTGCTTGATAAAAACATGAACGGTATCAAGTCTTTGCTCAATGATCGTTTGATTTAGTAAAGGTTGCTCAACCCATTTCTTGAGCATTCTTCCCCCCATTGCTGTCACCGTTTGGTCGAGTACACCAATCAAGGCACCTTGTTTTTTCTTATCTCTTAATGTTTCCGTCAATTCTAAGTTTCTTTTAGAGTGCCTGTCAATCTTCAAATAGGAGTTAGCAGGGTAATAGTGGACAGCTTGTAAATGGTTTAATGAACGCTTTTGTGTCCGCACTAAATACTGGCACATTCTCCAAAAAGTCGTTTGTAATTTTTTTTGTTCTAACGAATGAACGAGGTGCTTATACTCCGTCAATTCGCTTTCATCTTCCTCATAAGAAATCGTGATCGTTAATGCTTCTTTAATCTTAGTAAGCTTATCGCTGGAGAAATCTGCGGAAACAACAAGTTCTCGTGCTTTGGAAGAAGTGAGTTCTTGAATGATTTCCTGTGGATCATCTCCTAGTAGAGTGACTTCATTTTCTCCTGTTGATAAATCAGTACGAATAAAGCCAATGGTTTGATCAGGGAATTGGGTAATCGAAGTAATAAAATGATTCTCTTTCTCTTGGATCATCCCTTTTTCTACGACTGTTCCGGGAGTTAAAATCCGGACCACTTCGCGTTTAACGACTCCTTTAGCCACTGCCGGGTCCTCTACTTGCTCACATATGGCTATTTTGTAGCCTTTTTCTATGAGTCTAGTCATATACGAATCTGCAGAATGGTGTGGTACACCGCACATTGGGATTCGATCTTCACCTTTTCCACGTCCAGTTAAGGTGATCTCTAATTCCTGAGCCGCCTTGATGGCGTCTTCATGGAATAATTCGTAGAAATCGCCTAAACGAAAAAATAAAAAGGCATCCTGGTGCTTTGCCTTAATCTCTAAATATTGCTTCATCATTGGTGTTTGTTCAGCCATTGTTAACCTCCGCCGTCCATCTTTTAGATGTTGCTATTATAACATATTGCTTAATTTGAACCTAATAGATTATAAGGTTTATTGTATGAAAGTTGGTGCGAACATAGAGCGTTACTTGTCGCTACCGAAAATTACGATCCGCTGGATTACATCTAATTCTCAGGTTCATAATCATTCTTACAAAGAACAAAAACAAACTTTCATATTTGTTGGTGGCGAAGTGAATCTGGCTAATTGTTTCTGGAGCTCAAACCCTAACTTTTTCTTGTGTTAGTTGTTTCTTCCCTCTTTCCTTACACTACTAAAATTCTTTTCTCTCCTGTTTGATATATGCCAGATTCATCCAATTGTTCATAATTGATTTAGAATTTCTTAATGGTTTTTTATTTGGCATAACGTCTAATTTAGTTATGTTTATCATATCGTGATAAAGATAATGAATTTTTTATCATGAGGAAATTTGGAACACTAGTCATTTGTCCTGCATAGGATGTCAGTGAATAGTTTGGCTAGGCGAACGATGTTAAGCCACAAAGCTACGAACTACTTAGATTAAATGATTAAGAGGAGGGTAATGTGAACATGGCTCAAAATGATTTTAATTATCGAGAGATCATAACAAAAGCCGTATGCGGGAGAGGACGTAAATTCTCAGAAGCTACCCATCATATTAAACCGACAAACAGGCCTACGAGCATTCTTGGTTGCTGGGTCATTAACCACAAATATGATGCAGCACAAAAAGGTGAAAATGTTGAAGTAACAGGTAGTTATGACATTAATGTTTGGTTTTCGTATGCTAATAATACGAAGACGGAGGTCGTTTCGCAAACAGTCACCTTTACAGACATTATTGAATTAACAGAGCGTGACCAAAATGTGTTATCTACAAACATGGAAGTCTTAGCAGAGGCTATCCAACAGCCAAACACTTTAGAAGCAACGATTGCAGAGGATGGAAATCGTGTTGCCGTACAAGTTGAACGTGAATTTTTAGTTGAATGTATTGGAGAAACGAAAATCTCTGTTGCTTGCAATCCAGATGGAGTCATTCGAACATTCGCGTCGGATGATGAAGAGGATGAAGTGAGCGATGAAGAATTCGAGCGTCTCGACCCAAATTTCCTTCATCAAGAAATGGAAAAAAATTAAAGACCAGTAACCCTGGTCTTTTTTTAAGTTTTCTATGAATGTAAGAAAACTAATATGGCAGTGAGATTGAGGTATACTCACAGTGAAAAGCAGGAAATGTGGGCCAACTTCGCCGTGACGGCAGAATAAAATCCCATCTATCTTCGAGAAAACGTGACTACCACTACTTCAGCACTTACTAAAGATTGAGGCTATCATTTTGTTTACATTAGAAAAAACCAGAAAAGCCCTCGACGCCTTCCTGGTTCCATTTACTTATTTTTCACATGAATCTTGAATAAGAGGGTTTTTCATCGTTGTTCCTTTTTGGACATCGCCACCCATTGAAATAATTACTTCTTCTGTAATTTTTCGTGAAATGGCATTTGTCACAATTTGAAGAAGGTCATTGACATCGGCTTGACTTTGTTGGAATTCTTGCACAAGTGGGATTTCCTCAATTTCCGTCTGCAATTCCTCAATCTTTGCTTCTGTTTGCTTTAAAGCTTCACCTTTCTGATAATGCTTTAAATTAACCGCTTCTTTTTGTAACTTCTTAATTTGTGCGATTAATTCTTGAACACGAAGGTGCTCATTAATCTTTTTCTCTGCCTTCTTAAAAAAATCAACCTCTTCTGTTTGAGCCATCATCACGGCTAAGTCTTTTGCTTTTTCAATTATATCTTGTCTAGTATACTTTGCTTCCATTATTTCGTTACCTCCACTGATTGAACTAACTCTCCACTTAATGACCACGTTTTTACATCCGTAACTTTCACATACACGATTGTTCCTATGGCCGATTTTGGACCTCTAAAATTCACTAAACGATTCGTCCGTGTACGCCCTGCTAGAACGTCCGGATTTTTCTTACTTTCACCTTCTACAAGAACCTCTACAACTTTCCCTTCATAATCAAGGTTTTTCTTTGCAGAGATCTCGTTAACTAATGCATTTAAACGAGCAAGTCGTTCCTTTTTCACTTCGTCAGGGACATTGTCTTTCATTTTTGCTGCAGGTGTACCTTCACGAGGCGAATAAATATACGTAAACGCACTATCAAATTCAATCTCACGTACTAATGATAATGTATCCTCAAATTGTTCTTCGGTTTCGTTTGGAAAACCAACAATTAAATCGGTTGTAAACGAAGCATTAGGAATCGTGTCTTTAATTTTATTTGCTAACTCAATATATTGTTCACGAGAATACTTACGTGCCATCAGCTTGAGTATTTGTGAATTCCCATGCTGTACAGGTAAATGAATATGTTCAACTAAATTGCCACCTTTAGCAAGTACTTGAATAAGGTGATCATCAAAATCACGAGGGTGACTTGTTGTAAACCTTACACGAGGGATATCAATTTTATGGATATCATCCATTAAATGTCCTAATCGATAATCGATATCCTTTAAATCCTTCCCGTAAGCATTCACATTTTGTCCAAGTAATGTAATTTCTTTATAACCTTGTCTCGCTAAATTACGCACTTCCTCAATGATATCTTCAGGACGTCTACTTCTTTCCTTCCCCCGTGTATAAGGCACGATACAGTATGTACAGAACTTATCACAGCCATACATTATATTAACCCAGGCTTGCGTCTTTCCTTTTCTTTCTCGTGGCATGTTTTCAATAATATCGCCTTCTTTTGACCAAACCTCAATGACCATTTCTTTACCAAAAATAGCTTCCTTAAGCAAATGTGGTAAGCGATGGATATTATGAGTCCCAAAGATTAAATCCATATGCTGATGCTTTTGCATAATCCGATTGACGACACTTTCTTCCTGTGACATACAGCCACAAATACCAAGAATTAACTCAGGGCGTTCTTGCTTTAATGTTTTCAAATGACCGATTTCACCAAACACTTTATTCTCAGCATTTTCACGTATCGCACACGTATTTAGAAGAATGACATCGGCATCCTCAGTACGATCCGTTTCAGAAAACCCCATTTCTAATAATAACCCGCTCATATTCTCTGAGTCATGAACATTCATTTGACAGCCATATGTGCGAATCATAAACTTTTTTCCTACACCAATATGTTTCATATCATCTGGGATTAAAGAGTCTGGACGAATTACCTGAATATCCTCTTTGCCACGACGCTTTCCTTGCTTATAATCTGGTTGATCTAAAATAGAGATCTCTCGACCCTGAATTCGAATCACTTTTTTATTTCCATCTTCCGAGATTATTTTGGCATTAGAAAAATCGAAATACTTACTATAGTCTTTAGCTTTTCCGTTCGAGGATTTTACGTCCTTTTCGGAAGACTCTTCTGTATTTCCATGACTCCCTAATCTTTGTTCTTCATTCATGAAAAAACTCCCTTTCCTTCAATATCAAAACCTATCATAACTAGAACTACAGAAAGATAGGTGAAACGAATCAACAAAATGGAAACATTCAATAGTATATTATACTTGTCTTTATCTTGAAAAACAATGAATCTTCTATGTCGCCCATAAATCGTCAAAGACACCATAAAAAAGCCATAAGAAGAATCTCTTCCTATGGCCAGCCATATGCTGATACACATTCATGTTGTTACGGCAATTATCTTGGCTCAACAATCAGTTTAATCGCCGTTCGCTCTTCACCATCAATTTCAATATCAGTGAAAGCAGGAATACAAACTAAGTCAATTCCACTCGGTGCGACAAACCCTCGTGCAATCGCAATCGCTTTAATTGATTGGTTCAGGGCTCCTGCTCCAATCGCTTGAATTTCCGCTGCTCCTCGTTCACGAATGACTCCAGCTAGAGCACCAGCGACAGAATTTGGTGTGGATTTTGCTGAAACTTTTAAAACTTCCATTTCTTGTACCTCCTTTTATGACGACTAAATAATCGTTCTAGCTAAGACGTGGACAAAAGGTAAACCAATTGAACATACACTCTTGGGTGATATTGTACAAGAGATGCCGATAGTTATTAATATTTCGCAAAATCAAGACATATTCCTGCTTTCACATATAAATTTCTAAAGAATCATTCTTTAGTCTGATTATATAGAAAAGAAGGGCTGATCTTCATTAATAAGAATTCGTTGAATTGATTTTGCTAACCCCGTCTTCGGGTCGACATCAATTACCACTCCGTTTAATTGTTCCCTTCCATGCGTTACTTCAAACCTTGCTGGTAAACTTGTTAAAAATCGCTGAATGATAACATCTTTTTCTACACCTAAAATCCCGTCATACGGACCTGTCATCCCAACATCAGTGATATAAGCTGTCCCTTCCGGTAAAATCCGTTCATCGGCCGTTTGCACATGCGTATGAGTACCTACTACAGCCGTCACTTTTCCATCTAAATACCACCCCATTGCCTGCTTTTCACTTGTGGCCTCAGCATGGAAATCAACAAAAATATATGGTGTTCTTTTTTTCACTTCTGCTAAAATTTGATCGGCTTTTCTAAAAGGACAATCAATAGGCGGTAAAAAAGTCCTTCCCATTAAATTAATAACGGCAACCTCAATTTGATTAATTTTCACAAACGTATAACCTTTACCTGGAACACCCGGGGGATAATTGGCAGGTCGAACAAGATTTTTGGCATCATCAATAAAATCAAAAATTTCCTTTTTATCAAAACTATGATTTCCTAATGTAATAGCTTGAGCTCCTGCATCTAAAAACCCTTTATATATTTTTTCAGTAATGCCTTTACCAGATGCAGCGTTCTCCCCATTTATAATAGTCAAAGTAGGTTTGTATTTCTGTTTTAATCTGGGCAGATATTCATCTACCATTGCTCTACCTGGTGAGCCAACTACGTCACCAACAAATAAAATTCTCATAACATCCTCATTTCTATCATTAGTCTTTCAATAGTATAATCGATCTTTCTCTCTTCGTCATCTACACCCATATATCCATTTGCCCAAAATAAAAAAGCGACAATTGTCGCTTTTTTATTTTGCATATTCAACGGCTCTTGTTTCACGAATTACTGTAACACGAATATGACCAGGATAGTCAAGTTCATCTTCTATTTTCTTCGTAATTTCTCGAGCTAATTTATGCGCTAGAGCATCGTCAACTACATCAGGGCGAACCATAATACGTACTTCACGCCCAGCTTGAATCGCATAAGTTTTTTCAACGCCGTCAAACGATTCCGAGATCTCTTCAAGTTTCTCAAGTCGTTTAATATACGTTTCTAAAGTCTCACGTCTTGCTCCAGGTCTTGCTGCAGAAAGGGCATCTGCTGCCGCCACAATCGTCGAGATGACAGATGTTGATTCTACATCACCATGATGGGAAGCAATCGCATTGATCACGACTGGATGCTCTTTATATTTACTTGCCAGCTCAACACCAATCTCAACATGACTACCTTCGACTTCATGGTCAATCGCTTTACCGATATCATGAAGTAAGCCAGCACGTTTGGCAAGCTTGACATCTTCACCAAGTTCAGCAGCCATTAAACCAGCTAAATAAGCAACTTCTGTCGAGTGCTTAAGAACATTTTGTCCATAGCTTGTTCTGAATTTGAGACGACCTAAAATCTTAATTAAATCAGGGTGTAAACCATGAATACCCATCTCAAAGGTTGCTTGCTCACCATATTCGCGGATTGCCTCGTCCACTTCTCTTCTTGACTTATCCACCATTTCTTCAATTCGAGCAGGATGAATTCGTCCATCTTGAACTAGTTTCTCTAATGCTGCACGAGCAATTTCACGGCGAATTGGATCAAAGCCGGATAAAATTACCGCTTCAGGTGTATCATCAATAATTAAATCAATACCTGTTAACGTTTCTAATGCTCGAATATTTCGACCCTCACGACCGATAATTCGACCTTTCATCTCATCATTTGGAAGAGTGACTACGGAAACGGTTGTTTCTGCCACATGATCAGCAGAACAACGTTGAAGGGCTAATGATAAAATTTCTCTAGCCTTTTTATCTGCCTCTTCTTTTGCTTGTGTCATTCTTTCTTTAATGAAAATAGCTGTCTCATGAGCTAGCTCACCTTCTAGTTCGTTCCGGATAGATTCTCGTGCTTCTTCACGAGTAAATCCAGAGATGCGCTCCAGCTCATCTTTTTGTTTTTGTACGATTTCCTCAATCTTGCTTTCCGTTTCTTCAACTTGTCGTTGTTTTTTGGTGAGAGATTCCTCCCTTTTATCCAAAGCTTCTTCTTTTTTGTCCAAAGTTTCACTCTTACGGTCTAGGATCTCTTCTTTTTGTACCAAACGATTCTCTTGTTTTTGAATCTCATTTCGTCGTTCACGAACTTCACTTTCAGCTTCGGTACGAATTTGATGAATTTCATCCTTCGCTTCTAAGATCGCTTCTTTTCGACTAGATTCAGCATCGCGCTTCGCGTCTTCCACAATTTGTTTGGCGGCTTGCTCCGCACTTGAAATTTTCGCTTCTGCAATGGATTTTCGAACAAGATATCCAACAACTGCACCGATTAATACGGCGACAACAAGCAAAGCAGGGAAGAGGAAACCACTTGTTAAACCATCCACTCTTTCACCTCCTCTTGCTATCTAATTGTTGGTTCCATACATGCAAATAATCATGTTTATTATGTTTCTAACCATTTTGTTTATATGCGGAAAAAGGATAAAATAATCACCCGCATACCATATAATTGTAAAGCTCGTATACACGATTGTCAAGAGTTGTCAAGAACTAGCACCTCACTCACACCATCTCGTATGGTAACCTGATAGGCCTTATCACCTGATTCAGCAAGATGGTGATTGTGCGTAATCATAATTACTTGGCGTTCAAACATCATACTGAGCGATTTAAGAAAATCATATAAATAATGCACATACTCGCCCGAAACATGCTTTCCAGGTTCATCTAATAACAAGGCACCGCGTAGTTTTGGCTGAATCGTTTCGATTAAGGCGACACGCAAAGCCAGTGTTACGATATCCACGACCCCTCCACCTCTTGAATCCTGTGGTTTTGTTTTTACTTGAACACCTTCATAATCCGTTACCACATAAAATTCAGCGACAGCACGACTGCCATGCTCTTCTATTTCAATCACAAAAGAAAAAAGTGGACCAAAAACATACTGCAGGGCGTTTGTCACTAGATTTTCCATCTGCTGCTTAGCTTGCTCTCTTGCATATTCAGCTGATTGCTGTAACAGAACCCTTGCTTTCTCATAAATATCAATCGTTTCTTCGTACTGATTTAGTTCTTGTTCCTTTTTCTCTAGTTGCTCTAATAACAACTTTTTTCTTGCGTCGTGTCGTATCCATTCATGATTTTTTTCTTGGATTTGCTTTTTCAACTCCGCAATTTCTTTTGAGTAACTAGTCATTCTTCATGAGTTCCTTTGGTATTAATGACCATGCCTCCTCTAAGGCTTGCTCAATTTCCTTTTCAAGGCTTTCGATTTCATGATCTAAATTCTCTGGCTTAACACCTAACTCATCAAGCTCGGCAAGTAATCGTTTTTCTTGGTTTTCCAATTCTTCAAGCTTAGCCTCTGCTCGATAACGCATATCCTTAGCTTGTTCAATCGTACGTTTCATTTTCGTTAAATCTTGTTCTATATGTTCGTGATTCATTCCAATCATCTCTCCTTACTTTTCAATCAATTCCTTCACTTCTTGACCACAGACCGGGCATGTGCCTCTTTGTAATAACTCTTGCTCATATTCAAGCTCTAATGTCTGTAATTCATTAAGCTTACTTTCAATAAATTGTTTACCATTATGCAAACGTTCATCTAATTCTTTATGCCTTGTAACAAAGCCATTTAATACGATAAAACGTTGGGTTAGTTGACTGATTTGTTCTATTCTTTGCTGAACATCCGTTAAATCACGATAATTTTCATGTTCTCTCTTGGCCTTTTTCTTCTCTGCAGAATGTCTGGCGACTATAACTTGTAATTGCTTTAATTTCTTACTCTTATCAACAAGTCTAGCAATTCGATCGATTTGTTCAATCGGCTCTTCTTTAATAAAGTCAGATAACCGAAGCTGCTCTTTTGATTCTTTACTTTGATTTATAAAAAGTTGATATTGACGACCTAATTTGAATAAGTTCAAGCGTTTATGATTTGAATCGAAGACTCGATCGTATAGTGTTTGTATTTGATCTATGTCCTTTGTTTTATGAATCCACTGTTCACAAATTAAGCGATTCTTTCTCGTTTCTTCGACATAGCTCCGTTTACGCTGCAGCTCTTTTAATTTTACAAGCATTTGTGCTAATTTTTGATTATTCACTTCCCACAAATGAACATCTTCTACAGTTTGTAATGTTCGCTGCATGACTAACTTCTCAGCCTGCTGCCTTTGATAAAGAACAATTAATTCCTTCCATTTATCAAGTTTTTTTCGTTTTTGCTCAATTTGTTCCAAAAGTAACTCTGATTTCTCTAACTGTCGCTTAGACTTTTCTAACTCTTCGTATGGTTTAAGCTGAGTCACCAATTGGTCAACCGTTTCCTGACCTTGTTTTTTACGTTGCTGTAATGAAGCCACATCTTTAGAAGTATCTCGAATTGCCATATCTAAATAGTGAGCACCACTTATCCGACCAATCGTTTTGGCTCGTACCGACCCAGCTTGTTCTAACAAGAAGGGACCGTCTAATTGCTTGGCGACATGTAAATATAACTCATTATCCCGATCTACACGTAATGGATACATGCCATGAGCCTCTAAGACCTCTTTAGGAACTTGTGTACCAAACCCTTCTAAAATCAATTCTTCCTCATTCGGCTTCTGAATCATATACCGATTTTTGGAGCTAGTTCGCTCACGAATTATCGTAATTCCACCTTCAAATTGTAAGGTTACTCGTACAAAATTGGCTCCTACCCGAATAAAATCTGTTCCTCTTGGCAAGTTGTATAGGGCCCATTGAATCGCTCGAATAATCGCGGTCTTTCCACTATCGGACTGACCGACGATCACATTTAAGCCTACATCAAAATCAACCCACGTATCAAGATGGGATTGGAAGTTTTCTAACCTAATCGAGACAAGATTATTCATATTCCTCCCCCTTCCAAGCTTCTTCAACGGCCGTAATTCTTCTCAAAGCCTCTTGTTTAACCGTTTCATCAACATCTGACATCGTCGCTAACTCTTGAATAATCTCAGACATTTGTAAACTTTGAAACTCGGTTTGCTCTTTCACCTGCTGAATGAACTCATGCAACTTCTCTTCTTGATGTACGGCTTTTTCCAAAAAGCTCCGATCTAAAACACGCTCGCCTGACTGTGCTGTTTTTAACACTTGTTCTTTCAAATCTATTCGCTCTTTCGTTAGTTCTCCTACTATAATCTTTGGCATTCGGCTTAACTCTGACCAATGATTATTTACTCGAGCGATCGCACCAGGATTACAAATATACGTCCCTTCGCGTTCCTTAATACCAAAGCCGCCATGATAATGTCCAGTGAACAATATATCAGCAGTCGTCCCCCATATATGGTCAATCAATGTATGAGGGATTCCTTCTGGTAAGGCTTTTTCAACAAGCATACTATGAACTAAATGAATCATATAGTCAGCATCATGTTCATTGATTGGGTAATAATCCAATTTAGGGTCCCGTTGATCTAAATCATAGTGATAGGGTTGTCCAGATAATTGAATCGTCAACCCGTCTTTTTCGATTAAAATAGGCTTATGTGGATGAATGATAGTCATAAGACCGAATGAATCTAATAATCCTAACATCGTTCGTGATAATGTGTTAGGATTATGGCCAAACGTATCGTGATTGCCTGATATTGCATAAATCGGCATATGTGCCATACGAAAAATCTTCGCAAACTGGCCGACTACATTGGGTGATAAATCGGGTCTATCAAAGACATCACCACCGTGGATAATAAAATCAACATTTTCTTGATTGGCTATTTCAATTACTTCTTGGATTTTTAATTTTAACGTCTCGGCAAAATCATCGAGACGGTTTTTCGGAGAGGTACCACGAATATGAGTATCCGTAAAATATAAAAACTTCATTGTTTCCTCCTGTTCGTACATAACACTTTATACCACGAAATCTTTTTAGCTTGTCATCTACTGATCTATTATAGAACATTCCGCTAATAAGCATCCACCGATACACGCAGATAAATAGAAATAGTCGGCAAAAACACCTTTTATGCTTTGCCGACAATATCATTTATCTATCTATATCACTTATTATTTTAAATCTAATGGTAACTCATCCAATTCATCTTCAGAAGGAGCATCAACTAAGATTTCTCCATTTAAACCATGATGATCACGAATCTTCTTTTCTACTTCTTCTGTAATGCTAGGGTTTTCTTTAAAGAAGATCTTAGCATTTTCACGCCCTTGTCCTAAACGCTCATTATTATAGGAATACCACGCCCCGCTTTTTTGAACAATGTCTAAATCAGCCGCGATATCTAAAATCGATCCCTCACGAGAAATTCCTTCTCCGTACATAATATCAACTTCAGCTTGTTTAAAAGGAGGTGCCACTTTATTCTTTACAACTTTAATTTTAGTTTTGTTTCCGACCATGTCATTGCCTTGCTTTAAGGTTTCAGCACGACGTACTTCTAAACGAACAGAAGAATAGAACTTCAGGGCACGGCCACCTGGCGTTGTCTCAGGGTTACCGAACATCACCCCGATCTTCTCACGAATTTGGTTAATAAATATCGCAATCGTTTTGGATTTATTCACAGCTCCTGACAACTTACGTAACGCTTGGGACATTAATCGTGCTTGTAATCCAACATGGCTATCGCCCATTTCTCCTTCAATCTCAGCTTTGGGTACAAGTGCTGCCACTGAGTCTACAACGATAATATCAACTGCACCACTACGTACTAAGGCTTCAGCAATTTCAAGTGCCTGCTCACCTGTATCCGGTTGGGATAAAAGTAATTCGTCAATATTAACGCCAAGCTTTTGTGCATAAACAGGATCTAAAGCGTGCTCAGCATCAATAAACGCCGCTTGTCCACCGTTACGTTGTACTTCAGCAATCGCATGAAGGGCAACCGTTGTTTTACCAGATGACTCCGGACCATAAACTTCAATAATTCTTCCACGTGGATAGCCGCCTACTCCTAGAGCGATATCAAGGGCAAGAGCTCCACTGGAAACGGTAGAAACACGTTGCTCAGCCTGCTCCCCTAATTTCATAATGGAACCTTTTCCAAACTGTTTTTCGATTTGGCGCAATGCCATATCAAGAGCCGCTTTACGTTCACTCATGTACAATCTCTCCTCTATTTTAAAATATTCATTAATTCATTAATAAATAAGGTTATCTCACCCGAAATGATAAACTACTCATTACTTCGTTTCTTTAAAAGGCGAATCTATGTTTCCTATTTTCTATTTTAACTCTTTTTATCGAATTTGCCAACTGTTTTTACGAACATTTATTCGGTATTTGTGAAAAAGGAGAGAAGAGGTGGATGCTTGATCGATCCACCTCATTAATTAAGAACGAGTGGGTGTTCTTTTTTCTCTTTTTGGTCGAGGTTTGGCTGGCTCAAGATTCACTCGAGCTCCATTAATACGGGAATATCGAAGGGCTTCATAAACAAAAGGTGCAACCTCTTCAGGTACTTCCATAAAAGTAAAGTTTTCAAAAATATCAATTCGTCCGATTGCTTTGCTTGAAATACCTACGAGCTCTGAAACTTCATCAGCGACAATTTTCGGTGTAAGCTGTACATTGCGACCAACGTTAATAAAGAAACGAACCATTCCTTTTGCTCCACCCGTGTCACCAAAATTATACCCAGCTTCTTCATTTGGTGTTTCCGAAGAAAAATTCATTTTTAATAAGGCAGAAACAACATCTTGTGGTGCATGTTCTTGTAAAATATC
Source organism: Alkalihalobacillus pseudalcaliphilus (assembly GCF_028610675.1). NCBI lineage: Bacteria > Bacillati > Bacillota > Bacilli > Caryophanales > Bacillaceae > Alkalihalobacillus > Alkalihalobacillus pseudalcaliphilus. The sequence continues at coordinate 103,711 of NZ_JAQQWS010000001.1, read as the reverse complement.
TTCAACAAGAGGTGCAAATAATTCAAATTCCTTTCCTCTTGATTCAATCGTATCGGTTACACGCTTTTTCCATGAATCACGTTGCTTTTCAACCACTTCTTCGATAGTTGGAACATCCTGTGAAGGGATACTCATTTTAATTTCATGTTCAATCGACCGAAGATGTTTCATTTCTCTTGGTGTAACGAGTGTTAATGCTAATCCTTGACGTCCAGCACGACCTGTTCGACCAATTCTGTGTACATAGCTTTCAGGATCTTGAGGAATATCATAGTTGATGACATGTGTGACATTCTCAACGTCGATACCACGTGCGGCAACATCTGTTGCGATCAAAAATTCAATCGATGAATCACGGAATTTTTTCATAACCGCATCTCGTTGGGATTGAGTCAAGTCACCATGCAAGCCATCTGCTAAATAGCCACGAGCTTGTAGAGCTTCTGTTAACTCAGCCACTCCTTTTTTTGTCCGGCAAAAGAGGATGCCAAGTTCAATCTCCTCACTATCGATAATCCGACATAAAGAGTCAATTTTATTTCTTTCTAAAACTTTAAAATAAATTTGGTTAATTAAAGGTGCCGTTACCTCACCCTTATTAATTGTAACGATTTTTGGTGTCGTCATATATTTTCGAGACAGCTTTTTAATCGCTGGTGGCATCGTTGCCGAAAATAATAATGTCTGCCTTTTCTCTTGGACTTGCTTTAAAATTAACTCAATGTCATCAATAAAACCCATATCTAACATTTCATCCGCTTCATCCAAAACAACCGTATGCACACTATCTAATCCTAATGTTTTTCTTTTAAGATGGTCTAAAATTCTCCCCGGTGTACCAATAACAACTTGGACACCTTGTTTTAAGGCCTTAATTTGATGACCAATTGACTGGCCCCCATAAATCGGTAGCGTTCTAATTTTGTTATAGACGGACAACTTTTGGAGCTCTCCAGAAACCTGGATGGCTAGTTCGCGTGTAGGAGTTAAAATTAGTGCTTGAACTACTTTCTCATGGGTAACTTTATCAACGACAGGAATTCCAAATGCCGCTGTCTTACCTGTTCCTGTTTGAGCTTGGCCAATGACATCCCCACCCTCTAAAATAACGGGAATTGCTTTTAATTGAATCGGAGATGGCTCTTCAAAGCCCATGTCTTTAATTGCTTTTCTAATTGAATCAGATATATCAAAATCATTAAAGTTTGTCATTCAAAATCTTCCACCTTTTCATTTCTTTCAGCAAATAATAGCACCCATACTTCACTGTTCTTACACGGATGGCTTGGCGAGAACCTTGCAGTACTATTGGGTAAGCCATGGGCTCAGCTTCTTTACCAACAATCCCTATGTAAACGGTCCCTACATCTTTATTTTCTTGTTTCGTTGGTCCTGCCACTCCAGTAAAGCTAATTGCTATATCACTGTTATATAGCTCTTTGGCAGCCACGGCCATTTGTTTGGCACAATCAGGGCTGACAACGCCAAATTGTTCTATTACTTCTTTCGACACGTTTAGTTGCTTTTCCTTTACTTTTGATGAATAAGCAACCGTTGAACCGACAAAAACGCTAGAGGCACCAGAGAAATTCGTCATTTCATATGAAAATAAACCACCTGTTAAACTTTCTGCTGCTGCTATTGTTAATTTGTCTTGCTTAAGCTGACGAAAGAGCACGTCCATTATGGTTATTTGATCATATCCATAAAAAAACTCACCTACAATGTCCATAATAGCCTGCTCGGTTTCATCTAATAAAACTTGTGCTTTTAAATCGTTTGCTTCTTTAACAGTAAGCCTCAATGTGACCTCTCCATCACTTGCTAAAGGTGCAATCGTAGGGTTTGACTGAGCATCAAGCAAACGCTCTAATTTGGTTTCAAGTATGGATTCTCCAATACCAAAAAAGCGTAATACTCTTGAAGAGATTTTCTCGCGTTGTGGTAATTGCTGCTCTAATAATGGCACAAGTTCATTGATAAACATGGGCTCCATCTCTTTCGGTGGTCCCGGTAATAAAACAACAGCCTTCGAACCTTGCTGGAAGTACATACCGGGTGCCATGCCAAAATGATTCGCCAATACCGTAGACCCTCGTAACACGAGTGCTTGTTTTTTGTTATTTTCGGTCATTTCGATATTTCTATTTTTAAAAAATGCAACGATCGATTGTAAAGCTACTTCATCTGAAACGAGAGTTGTTTGATACATAGAAGCAACCGTTTCTTTCGTTAAATCATCCTTCGTTGGGCCAAGCCCACCTGTTAAGATAATCAGATCGGAACGCTTTTGACTTATGTTGAGACATTCTAATAATCTAGTTTGGTTATCCCCTACAACCGTTTGAAAATACACATCAATTCCGAGTTCTGCTAGCTGTTTGGAAATGAACTGAGCATTTGTATTGGTAATTTGACCAAGTAATAACTCAGAACCGACCGCGATAATTTCAGCCTTCATACTATTCCCCTTTAATTAGCCTTGATTAGCTAAAACATGCTTATTTTTCACAAAATAATCAACACCTGAAACAATGGTTAAGATCGTAGCAATCCACATCATAATATCAGCAAATGGGAAGGAAAGTGCAGCAAAAGGAATGTTATATAGCATCAGTGCGGAGATACCAATGATTTGAAAAGTTGTTTTCCATTTCGCAATAGGGCTCGCAGCGATGACATCTCCTTCACCAGCAGCAATTAATCGAATGCCCGTTACCGCAAACTCTCTACTTATGATAACAATAGCCATCCAACCGGCAAGTAAATCTAATTGAACTAGTCCTATTAATGCAGCCGTTACTAACAACTTATCTGCTAATGGATCCAAAAACTTCCCAAAGTTAGTCACTAAATTTAATTTTCTTGCATAATATCCATCTAACCAGTCCGTAGCTGAAGCAAAGATAAAAATACATGCTGCTATAAAATGCCCTACTGGGATTTCAGTACCTAAAATCACGAACGTTCCCATCGGTAAATCAGCTAACATAAATATCATAAATATAGGGATTAATATCATTCGCGATACTGTAATTTTATTTGGTAAATTCACTCCATAAACCTTCTTTCTCTAAATTAACGCATATTTACAAACTGAAGAGCAAAATCAAAATCTTGTTCTTTTATCGTTTGAATAATAGCTTGTAAATCATCAATACTTTTAGCTGTAACTCTTACTTGTTCACCTTGAATTTGCACCTTCACTTTTAACTTTGTATCACGGATAACCTTTGAAACCAATTTTGCTTTTTCAGTCGGTAGCCCATTGATTAATTGAATAGGTTGCCTAACAAGCCCTCCTGATGCTGGCTCAATTTTTCCAAGTTCCATCGATTTTTGAGACAATCCTCGTTTAATAAATTTAGTTTTCAAAACATCGAGAACACTATTTAATTTATAATCATCATCAGAAATAACGGTAATTTGCTCTTCTCCAGAACGTTCAATAGAACTTTTAGAGCCTTTAAAATCATAACGAGTACTGATTTCTTTCACTGCTTGGTTAATGGCATTGTCGACTTCCTGTAAATTAACTTCAGAAACAATATCGAATGAATGTTCCTTTGCCATCCTCTCACCTCTTCTATAAATTATCGATTATGTATGAAAGCACTGCTAGCAAGAATCCTTTCATAGAATTGGATTTAATTAGAAGTACTTGTTCCATATTGTAACATAAAAAGCCGAAATAACTAAAAGATCACACTGAAATATCATAAGTATTTTATGTATGACGAAGCCCCATTCACTCCGCCACCAACAAAGATGAAAGTAGTGGCGTTTTTAAATATCTGGTCCGTTTACAACTCGCTCACCATTAGGAGTCGGCTGAACAAAAAAGGCACACTGTCCTGCTAAGGTCATTTGTCGCAAGATGGATGACCAGCCAACTTCAAGGCACTAACCATTGTCTCGAGATACACTTTCATATAAAAAACAAACTGTTCTTTAGTAAACTGAACAAACCCCGCAAGCTGGTTGCTTTGCGGGATTTATCTTTAAGAACTTTCTTCTCCTGTTAATGTAATGCGTACATATTGATGACTTGCTTCTAACTCAAATTCAACACGTTCTTCATTGACATATAATTCTACGTTTTGTGAAGCTCCTAAGTTAATGTCAATCTCACTTTCATCACTAAAATCAAACTCAAGCATAGCACCAGCACTTGGTTGACTACCACCTTCTATAATAGTGCCAGATTCGTCCTTAATATCAAAGTAAGATGTATCGTTAAAAACTAATTGAATCGCTAATTCATCTGTACCTGACAACTCATAAAATGATCTAGTGCCTTGTGTTTCTACAAAGTTTAATTCAGAAACTGTCTCAGGTTCTTCAGGCTCTTCTTCAGTTTCTTCACCTTCCGTTCCATTAGACTGTTCATCATCTTCCACTCCGTCATCGTCGTCATCTAACAAGTCTTCGTTAAAAACACCTTCATCTCCACCATCATTTGGTGGCATTGCTTCTGAATCATTATTGCCAGAAAGAGCTTGGACGATCAGCCATGCCAAAGCGACAAAAACGACGATAGTAAGAAAGCCTGCTATTAGCGGAACAATAGGATTCTTTTTACTAGGACTATTCGGTTTTACACTTGAATGAGACGCACGTTCACTTCTCGATGGTAAAGATTGTATTTCTTTTTGTGGATTTGGAAGCTCGTCCTTAAATTGATCAAACAGTTGCTCAGGGTCGATCCCGACAGACTCCGCATACGTCTTTACAAACGCACGGGCATAAAAGACACCTGGGAGCGTTTCAAATCTTCCCTCTTCGATCGCCACTAAATACCGCTTCTGAATTTTTGTTGTTGCTTGTAAGTCTTCTAAAGTAATTCCTTTTTCTTCACGAACTGACTTTAAATGTTGACCAAGCTCTGACATAATCTAACACCTACCTACTACATTAACTTATATCAAAAGACGAAAAGCCTGATTCTACTGAATCATAGGATATTTCCTCTGAATCGTCATTTCTTAATTCAATAATACAATCAAAATCTTCTAGCTCATATTCTGTTTCTCTTACAAAAATATCAGGATGTTCAACGACCTTTACTGCAGACAATTGCATAATTTTATTCACAAGCTCACGATGCTTTTCAGTTGCCCGCATTGTTGAGACGATCCCGTCAATAATAAAGATATGATCATTACCTTGTTCATCCTCATTTAAATGGGTCCTGACTGTTTGTCTTAATAAAGTTGAAGAGATAAATGACCAGCGTTTATTTGCACAAACACTCGAGGCGACAATGGATTCTGTTTTCCCTACTCGGGGCATGCCTCTTACACCTACAAGAAAATGACCGTCGCGTTTATAGAGTTCTGCCATAAAATCAACAAGCAATCCTAATTCTGATCGTATAAACCTAAACGTTTTTCGATCATCTGCATCTCTCTGTATGTATTTCCCATGCCTAATCGCAAGGCGATCTCTTAACCTTGGCTCACGAAACTTCGTCACTGAAATACTATCAATCGTTTTTAAGATCGCTAAAAATCGTTTAATTTGGTCATCATCTGAACTCTTTATTAGCATCCCTCGATTTTTATCATCTACACCATTAATGGTGACAATGTTTAACGAAAGCATCCCTAATAATGATGAAATATCTCCTAGTAATCCAGGGCGATTTTTGACAATTTGATATTCTAAGTACCATTCTTTTAATTCGGTCATCTCAAACACCTTTCTTACCCTTGATCATCTTTTTAATGAAAGTGTTGATGATTGTCAATTTAAGGCGATTTTTTCTTTCTTTTTTATCATAATTGATCTTGCATATAAATGAAAGGTGTTTGTATCATCATTTTCATAAAAAAGAGATCGATTCTTCCCTTTTTAATTTATCACCTATAAAATTAGACTTTTTTTCACACTGTTTTCTCTTTATTACATTTTTTGACCTTGTTTTTCAGTTAAATCTAAAAAATGGATGAAAAGGTAAATATCCCTTTTCATCCATTGCTTGATTTCAAAAAGAAAGCTTCAAGTGACACTATGATTAATCGTGATGTGAAACTAACTTCACCATCATGTTTGCAATGGCGTGCTGTTCACTTTCATCCGCCACTTTCCATAGTTCTGCTAATACTCGCTCTTGTTCGTTTTTCGGCTCCACTTGCGCCGCCAAATACTCACCAACTTGATAAGCAACATCACTGACAACATTATGGCTCATTCCTTCACCTTCAGCTTGCTCTAATCGCTCACCTAAAAAGTCTTTCCATTGTTCCCAATTATCAATTACAGACATGAAATACTCCTCCTTTTGTAATGTAGTATTACGATTCATATCATGCCTCAAATGAGTTGTCTTTATGCATGTTTTATGTGAAAGTTACTTAGGGGTGATGGTTTGTGACTTGAAGTTACCTGGTTCTTTATTCCCTTCACACCTTTTCGTGTGACTTCACTCACTCACTTCCCTTGAGTAACTGACTCGTTCGTGCCTTTTCGTTACTTTACTCACTCACTTCCCTTGAGTAACTGACTCGTTCGGCTCTTTTCGTTACTTTACTCACTCACTTCCCTCGAGTAACTGTCTCGCTCGTGCCTTTTCGTTACTTTACTCGCTCACTTCCCTCGAGTAACTGTCGCGTTCGACTCTTTTCGTTACTTTACTCACGCACTTCCCTCGAGTAACTGACTCGTTCGGCCCTTTTCGTTACTTTACTCGCTCACTTCCCTTGAGTAACTGACTCGTTCGGCTCTTTTCGTTACTTTACTCACTCACTTCCCTCGAGTAACTGTCTC
>NZ_JAQQWS010000001.1:0-96843 GCF_028610675.1 Alkalihalobacillus pseudalcaliphilus | reverse complement strand
CGTGCCTTTTCGTTACTTTACTCGCTCACTTCCCTCGAGTAACTGTCGCGTTCGACTCTTTTCGTTACTTTACTCACTCACTTCCCTCGAGTAACTGACACGTTCGGCCCTTTTCGTTACTTTACTCACTCACTAACTCACATATTATTAACCTTATCATGCAGACTCTTCGATTTTTGTACTTCTCATTCAAATACCAAATGAACGAAAAGCTACCAGTTAAAGAGCTAGACACTACTTTCATCTTTGTTGGTGGCGAACACCTTCTCAAAGATCACTTTAAGAGGAATGAGACCCCCCTCCCGACTAAACGCCAGAGACATTCTGTTTTATGTATACCATGCACCGTTGATGGATAGGATTTGTCCATTGATATAGGATGCTTGCTCGGTTAATAAGAACGTAATATAGGCAGCAACTTCTTCGGATTCTCCTAAGCGTCCAGCTGGTATTTCGTCGATTAATTGCTGGCGGTCTGTTTCGTTATAGCGGGTGAGCATTCCTGTATCAATTGCTCCTGGTGCTATTGCATTTACTTGGATGTTACTTAAGGCTACTTCTTTAGCTAGTGCTTTAACAAAGGCGTTAATTCCACCTTTAGCGGCTGAATAAGTCACTTCACAAGAAGCCCCCGCCAAACCCCAAATAGAAGAAACAAAAATTAACTTTCCTTTTTGGTTACGAATCATTCCCTTTAATAGTTGCCTTGCTATCCTCATTGGATTATAAAGATGTACCTGCATTACCTCAAGAAGCGTCTCATCGGATATATCAGTGAATAACTGCACAGAGTCCATACCCGCATGATAAACAAGAGCATCAATATTTGTTGGAATTTGAGCAATGAGTTGATCAGTTCCATCTCTCGTACTTAAATCTGCTTGAAGAATGAAAACTTCAGCTCCTAAGTTCTCACACGTATGTTTCACCTGCAAAATTCGCTCTCTATTTTTATGATAATGTAAATACAGTATACGACTAGAAGAGGCAAGCGCCTTAGCGGTCGCTTGCCCAATACCTCCAGAAGCTCCTGTTATCAGGAGATGTTCTTTTTTATTGCTCATGGTAACCTTCTGCCTTTACTTCAGAAACCGTAAAGCAATCAAAATCGAAGTGTTCCTGTAAAATAGCTTCGAGGTCTTTAGCTTGCAAGCTTTCAAGAACAGGCACAATATCAAATAAATTCATATCATTAAATTTATACCGCGTAAATTGATTAGCAATATACTCCGGTGAATTTAATGAGCGTAAAAATGAACCGATTTTTTTCTTAATCGCTCGATTAACTACTTCTTCTGAAAGCTTGCTTTGTTTGAATTGGCGAATTTGCTCATCCAATTTTTTAGCAAGCTGAATTGGCTTTTTCGTATCTCCTCCAATAATCGTAAAACCAAAACCATTTTCTGCCGAATAGTCAAATGAGAAGCTGTCATCAATAAGACCTTCTTCATAAAGGGTTTGATAATTCGAAGAGCTTTGCCCAAACATGAGATCTAAGAGGATATTCAGAGATAACTCGTAACGAAGTAATTCCTCACCTTGTTTATTTGGATTTTTATCCTTAAAACCAATTAATAGCTTTGGCGTTTGAACCGGCATTGTCACGACATGGTGGGCTTTGGCGACTCCAGGACCTTCTTCCGGATAAAATCGTTGAATTTTCTCAGGTTCAGCAAAATCCTTTTTAGCTTGATTCGCTTTGACCTGTTCTAAAATTTTCTCAGGTTCAACAGGACCCACCACAAATAAAAGCATATTATTGGGGTGATAAAATGTATGGTAGCACGTATACAATAAATCTTTTGTTATTTTTGCAATGGATGCTGCCGTTCCAGCTATGTCAATTTTAACGGGATGATTTTCATACATATTCTCAATAACACCAAAATAAGCTCGCCAGTCTGGGTTATCATCATACATCGTAATTTCTTGTTCAATAATGCCTTTCTCTTTTTCCACACTTTCTTCTGTAAAGTAAGGATGCTGAACAAAATCAATGAGCGTTTCTAAATTCTTTTCTACATTTGATGTACTCGAAAATAAATAAGCTGTTCGTGTAAAGCTTGTAAAGGCATTAGCTGAAGCCCCTTGTTTACTAAAGTCTTGAAACACATCTCCATGTTCATCCTCAAACATTTTATGTTCTAAGAAATGAGCAATTCCATCTGGAACCCTAATAGCTTCCTGTTCAGCAATTGGGACAAACTCGTTATCAATCGAACCATATTTTGTTGTAAAAGTAGCAAATGTTTTGTTAATCTCCTTTTTCGGAAGGATATACACATCAAGACCATTATCCAATTGCTCGTAATATAATGTTTCTTTTAATTGGGCAAACTCAATCGGTTTCATGGCTTACTCCTCCTTCCCTTTTAAGAAATAAATCGTATCTAACTCTATTTTCTTAGCAGCCGCAACGACTTGTTTCTTCGTGACAGCTTTAACTTCTTCAATCCAATCATACACCGTACGTTGATGGTCACTGACCACTTGATGATAGCTTAGCTCAACAAACCCTCTAGCTACGTCAACACTTTCTAACAATTGATTAATGAGCATCGCCTTCGTTTGCTCTAATTCAGCCTCACTGAAGTCTCCTGCTTTCATCGCATCCATTTGCTCTTTAATAATTTCAACAGCCCGACCGTATTTCGAAAACTCTATTCCTGACATAACCATTAACAAACCTTTATGGCTTTCAAAGCGAGAGGCCGCATAATAGGCAAGACTTTCTTTTTCCCTAACATTAATAAAAAGCTTAGAATGAGAAAAGCCGCCAAATAAGCCATTACATACTTTCATCGCAACATAGTCAGGATCGGCAAAAGTAGTATGTGCTCTAAAGCCGATATGTAACTTGCCTTGTTTAACATCCTGCTTGTCAAAAACGACTTTTTCCTTTATTTCTGTTGGTGTTGATGTCTCAAGTGCCTGATATTGACTAGACACATTTACATTGGCGAAGGTTTGCTCGACTATTTCTTTTACAGAGGCTTCTTCAAAATCACCGACAATATAAAGGTTGAACCGACTTTGTGCAAGCATTTTTTGATAGGCGGTATATAATGATTGAGGAGTAATAGCTTGGACTTGTTCCTTCGTACCAAAGGATGTTAGGGCGTAACGCTCATCCTTACACATTTCCTCTGTAATTCTCATGTTTGCATAGCGCATCTTGTCATCAAAAACCGATTCAATACGTTGGATAAGTGAACGTTTTTCACTTTCTACAATTTCCTGCTTAAACTGCTCATTTTCAATATTTGGTTCAAAAATTACTTCATGTAACAAAGAAATTCCTTCTTGAAGCAAGGATGTCCCCTCACTTAAAAACTTCTCATTGGCTACGTCAATACGAATTGAAATCACATGGTTTTCACCTTTTTTTTGAACATCCGTGGCAAGCATTGCTCCGTACATATCATCTAAGCGTTGGCGAAATTTAGCTCGTTGATTCGTTTTAGCCGTTGTGCTTTGAAGTACTTCTGGTAGAAGTGCGCGCCCTGCAACAGTATCAGCCTCTAAGGGGGCTTCAATCATCATTACAATACTATACGTTTTAAATTTTTCTGTTTGCACAAGGTGTGCCTTAATGGCATTTATCGAATAAGGAATTTCCTTTAGCACGGTCATCTTATCTAGACTCCTTTTTTGGTGTTTTGATTAGGTTATGCTTTTATCCGCTTTCTTAAAACGTGAAACTTAAATTTATCAGCCCGAAAATAATTCAAAGAATATAAAATCGGTTCATCCTGCTGATTATAATGAACTTGCTTTAACAATAATAAAGAAGTTTCTGGATCACATTCAAGAATTTCTGATACTGTTGGATGGTACCCCATCGGTTCAATATAGGTCACAGCGTAGGCAATTTCTTGACCAGATTGCTCTAGAAATGTAAAAATCGACTTCAAATCATGAATGGAAAACCCTTGTAGCCGCTCATATGGTAGTCGGTCTAAACAATAAACAATCGGTGTATGATTAGCCGTTCGAACACGTTCTATTTCTAAAATTTTCTCCGTTTCTATTGGAGAAAATTTACTCTTATCGTCTTCTGTAGCTTCCTTAATTGAAGATGACAAAAATATCGTACCAGGCTCCATGTTAGCCTGTGCAATCATATCTGTCACACTATGAAGCTCTTCTATACCAGCTGAAAATAACGGCTTTGCATGAACGAAGGTCCCCACACCGTGACGTCTAATCACGATACCCTCTTCCTCTAATAACCGTAATGCCTCTCTAAGTGTAGCTCGACTTATGCCTAATTGCTTTGATAAATCAAACTCAGAGGGTAGTTTTTCCCCTTCTTGATAAACCTTTTGCTCAATATCTTGCTTAATTCGGTCAATGACTTGTAAATATAATGGCCGCTGGTCCGACTTGATCACATACCCCACTCCTTCAAACTTCCCATTTACTCTCGAATAATCACTTATCTTTATCTAAAAAATTACAACGACTGTTCTTCATCTTCTCTTTTTGAAATTAATACTTCACGAGGTTTACTTCCTTCGTATGGCCCCACAACACCACGTTCTTCAAGTTGATCAATGATTCGAGCTGCTCTTGCATAGCCCACACGGAATCGCCTTTGGATCATCGAAACAGATGCAGAGTTCATCTCCGTTACTAACTGGACAGCATCATCATATAAATCATCCGTTTGCTCATGATTCTTCGTCGACGTTTCTTCTTGTGGAATCATTTCTTCTATATACTGTGCTTTTTGCTGAGATATCACATACGATACCACCGCTTCTACTTCATCATCTGATAGAAACGCACCTTGTACTCGAGTTGGTTTGGTAGCTCCGACCGGTAAATATAACATATCCCCTCTACCTAAAAGCTTTTCCGCACCAGCCGAATCAATAATCGTTCGTGAATCTACTTGTGAGGAAACACCAAATGCTATTCGGGATGGGATGTTTGCTTTAATGACACCGGTAATAACATCAACGGATGGTCTTTGCGTCGCAATAATCATGTGAATACCTGAAGCCCTCGCCATCTGTGCAAGTCGGGCAATGGAATCCTCCACATCACCGCTAGCTACCATCATCAAATCGGCTAACTCATCGACAATAACGACGATATAAGGTAAGAATGGTTGTTTCGCTTGCTGACCTTCATTAACACGACGAATATATTCATTATACCCTTCAATATTTCGCGTCCCAGAATGAGAAAATAAATCGTACCGCCTTTCCATTTCTGCGACAACCTTTTTTAATGCTTGAGACGCTTTTTTTGGTTCTGTCACAACAGGGGTTAATAAATGTGGAATCCCATTATAGACATTTAGTTCAACCATTTTCGGGTCGATCATCATTAATTTCACTTCATGTGGTTTAGCTTTTAACAAAATGCTTGTAATAATTCCATTAATACATACACTTTTTCCACTACCCGTTGCCCCAGCTACGAGTAAATGCGGCATTTTATTTAAAGGAGCGAGCACTGGTTCACCAGAGATGTCCCTGCCTAATGCTACCGATAAGACATTCGTATCCTCTTTGGAACGATCAGAATCTAGCACTTCTCGTAATGTGACAATGGCTACCTCTTGATTAGGGACTTCAATCCCAATGGCTGATTTACCTGGGATAGGTGCTTCAATCCGAATATCTTTCGCTGCCAACGCTAATGCTAAGTCATCCACAAGGTTTACGATTTTACTTACTTTTACACCCACACTCGGGTTCACTTCATATTTGGTTACAGAAGGACCTAAATGAACCTTCATGACCTTTGCTTTTACACCAAAACTTTCTAATGTTTGCTCAAGCTTCCTTGCATTAGATGTCAATCGCTGTCTATCATGACTTTGATTAGCTAATTGCGGGGCTTGTAAAAGGTCAAACGTCGGCAACTGATAATCCTTATTCTCTTCCATCTCAGTTGTGATCAAACCAACAGAGAGTTCTTTTTCTTGTTCATCCTCTGTTTGATTCCCTTTTTGTTGAACTTTATTTGCTTTGATGATGTCTTCATTGTCAGCTAGTGGTTCATCGGTTTCACTCATATTATTAGCATTTGCGTAAGCTTTTTGAGCAAAATCAACAATTTCCGGCTCGATTTCTTCTCCATCTGATTGCTGTTCTACTTTGGTCAATTCTTGTTTATTTGTTTTTCGTTTTCTTTGATTTTCACGCTCTTCCTGAAGTTTTTCTTGTGTTTGTTCCTTCCAAGCTTTCCCTTCTTTCCAGAAATTTTGGAAGGTATCTGCTAAATATACGTAAGATTTCCTCATGCTATTTGAGACCATTTCAGTAAATGACTTACCTGTAATCAATATGAGTCCGACTATAAATAAAACAAAACAAAGAAAGTAAGATCCCGTATCAGCAAAGAGAAAATGACTCAGTGCATAAATAATTGAACCGACCATACCTCCACCTAAATCTTGCGATCCAGGTGATTCTCCCCTAATTTCCATCATAAATAATCGGACTGTGTTTCTAATGACGGATTGGTCAGCAAAGCCTTCTCGAAACCCTAGATTTCGAAACAAACCAATATGACTAAATAATGCAAATGAACTCATTAATACATAAATTCCAGCTATTCTTCTTGACCATAAAACAGGCTTCTCTCGTTTAAAAATTATGTATAAGGCAATAGCCAATAACCCCAAAGCTAATAATACAAACCATTCACCTAAAATAAAGCGAAATAAACTAACAAAGGTTTCCCCCACCGTTCCTAGTCGCGCCAGGGTGACAACTGCAATAACCAACAGACCCAAACCAATTAATTCAAAGGTCAGCTGTGACTTCCATTGTGTTTTTTTCTTTTTCTTTCTTTTCGCCAATGTACTCACCCTTATTTTTCTTAAAATAACCAATACTAACAAGCAGCCAAAATATGGCTGCTTGTCTTCAATACATATATTATAGCATACTCATCGTCAACAGATAATCAAAGAATGCTTAAACATTCCCGCCTTTCCATATTAGTGCAATAATCCTGCTTTCACTATTGTGCCTGGGGTATAGTGTTCTTGAAGATAAGCCATCGGATTCGAACAGACAAGACGAACAATCATACATTCATCCGTACTTATTTGTTGAACGATAACATGTCCATGTTCTATAGGGATCGTTTTATATTGACTATAATGGCTGTCATCTTCTGGAAAGATCATTTCGTGAGGGACCATCGTATACATAATCATTGGATTGGTACCCCTTCGTGTTTCTTTTCATCGATAAGCAGATTTAACTTTTTAAGAGCTTGTCCAATTCCTCCCACTTCATCAATTAATCCATACTCTACCGCATCAGTTCCGACCACATTCGTGCCAATATCTCTTGTTAAATTCCCTTTACTAAACATTAATTCTTTAAACTTATCCTCCGAAATCTCAGAATGCTTCGTCACAAACTTAATCACTCTTTCTTGCATTTTATCTAAGTATTCAAAGGTTTGCGGAACACCAATAACAAGCCCCGTTAAGCGTACGGGATGAATCGTCATAGTTGCTGTTTCTGCAATCAGAGAATAATTGGAAGCAACTGCTATTGGTACACCAATTGAATGTCCTCCACCTAATACGAGTGTGACGGAAGGTTTCGACATCGAGGCAATCATCTCAGATATAGCCAAACCCGCTTCAACGTCACCACCAACTGTGTTGAGGATAATAAGTAGTCCTTCTATTTTAGAATTTTGTTCAACCGCTACTAATTGCGGAATGAGATGTTCGTACTTTGTTGTTTTATTTTGTGGCGGCAATTGCATATGTCCTTCAATTTGTCCAACCACAGTCATACAATGTATATTTGAATTTTCCATTTGCGGGACGTTCGTTTGCCCTAATTCTTGAATTTTTTCTAATATACCACCTGTCTTTTCTTCTTTTTTAGGCATTTCTTCAACAGGTTTTTCTTGGCTAGAGGCTTGATTATCAAACATATACATCCTCCTTCTAATGTGATGCTGTTAGTATGATCCTTATTTAGGCATTTATTCGATGGCCGTCGTTGAATAGCAGATTGAAAAAGAAAAGACGAGCAGCTCATTACATGCTACTCGTCTTTTTAACATTATACCTCCATAATAATTGGTAAAATCATTGGGCGGCGTTTCGTTTTTTCGAAAAGGTAACGACTTAATCCTTCTCTAACATTACTTTTTAATGATGACCATTCATTTACATTTTCAGTCATACATTTTTGTAAAATACCTGATACGAGTTCATTCGCGTCTTCTAGCAACTTCTCTGATTCTCGTACATATACAAAACCTCTTGAAATAATATTTGGTCCTGATACGATTTGGCTGGTTTTCTTATTTAACGTTACCACAACAACCAAAATCCCATCTTTGGATAAAAGTCTGCGGTCTCTTAGTACGATATTACCTACATCTCCGACACCTAATCCATCGATTAAAACATTACCAGAAGGAACTTTTCCTGCTTTACGTGCTTGACCTTTGGCAAACTCAACAACATCACCTTTATCGACAAGGAAAATATTTTCTTCAGGTATACCAACTGCCACCGCTAAATCTTTATGTGCATGCTGCATTTTAAATTCACCATGAACTGGCACAAAGTATTTTGGTTTCATTAAGTTTAACATCAACTTAAGCTCTTCCTGACTTCCGTGTCCTGAAGCATGAACTTTAGCTTGTCCGTAAACAACATCTGCTCCAATTCTATGCAACTTATCAATAATACCTGCTACAGATTTTTCATTACCTGGAATCGCATTCGCCGCAATAATGACCGTATCATACTGGGTAATTGTAATTTGGCGATGTGCCCCCTTTGCCATTCTTGTTAAAGCTGACATAGGTTCACCTTGGCTTCCAGTCGTTAAAATTGTTACATGTTCATCATCATACTTATTCAACTCATCGACTTCTATAATTAAGTCTTCAGGATATGTTAAATAACCTAATTTTGATGCAATCGAAATGACACGAACCATACTTTTTCCAACAATCGCCACTTTTCGATTGTTTTTTAAAGAGGCCTCAAACACTTGTTGAATTCGATGGACATTGGATGCAAAAGTTGTCACAATAATTCGGCTCGCTGTATTTTCAAAGACATCCTGAATCCCTTGCCCTACCTCTGTCTCAGATTTCGTTAAACCCGGACGTTCAGCATTTGTACTATCAGAAAGTAAACAAAGAACGCCTTTTTGACCGATTTGAGCCATTTTACCAATCTCTGCATGAAGACCATCCACAGGTGTTTGATCAAATTTAAAGTCACCTGTATGTACGACATAACCTTGCTCGGTTTCAATACAAATCCCAACAGAATCAGGAATACTGTGATTCGTTCGGAAAAAGGAGACATTCGTACTTCCTACAACAATCTCTGAGCTTTCCGTTATAAGATTTAACTTCGTCTGACGCCATATGCCAGCTTCCTTTAATTTCTCTTCCACTAAGCCAAGGGTTAATTTTGTTCCATATACAGGAACATTTATTTTCTTTAATACATAGGAAAGGCCACCGATATGGTCTTCGTGACCGTGTGTTAAAAGAATCGCTCTAACACGATCTTCATTTTCCAGTAAATATGAAACATCCGGTATGACGATATCAACACCTAACATATCATCATCAGGGAACATGAGACCCGCATCGACAATAATGATATCTTCGTTAACTTCCACTCCATACATATTTTTTCCGATCTCGCCTACTCCACCTAAGGCGAAAACGCGTACTTTTTCAATTTTTTCGTTCGACAATGTGCTTCCTCCTATTTTGCAGAAAAAACATAGCTGATGCTTGCTTTTTTTCTTTCTTTTTAATTAGTTTGACTTCTTTTATGTTCATTGACATTGCTAATAACACTAGACTATTTCACAAATAGCTAGTTCGATTCTTTCATATATCCGACCCATATTCTTGGCATAAATGGTTCAAATAAAAGGGGTGAATAACAATTATTCACCATAACCGTCCGAATCACTTGTTATCAGTATACCTTATTTTAGAAATGAAAGACAAGGCTTGTCTTCCTTCGTTACTAAAAACAAGCAAATTTCTCCACAACTTGCCAAGGCATTAGCTAGAATGAATAAAAGTAAAAAACTACCTCAAGAGCCTTTAAAGACTCATTAAGGTAGTTTTATTTAAAACTGAAAAATTTGATCAAGAATTTGTTTCGTTGCTGGTTCTGGCTCTACGAGTGGAAGCCTGACACCACCAACATCTATTCCCTTTTTCATGAGGGCATATTTCACACATGTTGGACTCGGTGCTAAAAACATCGCTTTCATTCTAGGGAGTAAATAACGATGTAAGGTGCCAGCCTCGCTATGTTCACCCTTTAAATAAGCCTGAATCATCTCTTTCATCTCTAGTCCATATACATGGGCCGAAACAGATACAACTCCATTTGCTCCAATAGCAAGGGCAGGCAATGTTAATGAGTCATCTCCACAATATACGATAAACTCTTCATCCGTACCACTTATAATCTCAGCCATCTGTTCTAAGCTTCCGCTCGCTTCTTTAACTGCAAATATATTTTCAACTTTTGACAATTCTACGACTGTCGCACTTTCCAAATTTGTCACTGTACGAGGCGGAACATTATAAAGCATTACCGGTAAATGAGTCGCTCTGGCAATCGATGTAAAATGTTGAATCAACCCTTTTTGAGAGGGTTTATTATAATAAGGTACTACAGCCATAACTCCATCTACCCCAAGTTCAGTAGCTTTCTTTGCCGCTTCTATTGATTGTAAAGTAGAATTACTACCCACTCCTGCAATCACAGGAATACGTTTATTGACATATTGAACAACAAAGTCAAAAAGCTTCTCCTTTTCATCCTTTGTTAATGTTGGAGACTCTCCTGTTGTCCCATTGACAACAAGAGCATCCGTACCTGTGGCAATTAAATGTTCAATTAATTTTTCAACTTGACGATAATTAATTTGACCATCTGCTTGAAAAGGAGTAACCATCGCTGTTAATAATCTTCCAAACTTCATTCAATACAACTCCTTTAATCGTCAAAACAGACAATATGAGGTAGGATGGATGGCTTATCGGTCTGCTTCCATTAATTCAAACATATGGTGAAGGGCATTAACAGCTTTCACTAAGTCAACACCTTTTACTAACACCCATATCGTTGTATGTGAGTCCGCCGATTGAAGTATTTGTATATTTTCACGAGAAAGTGCACCGACTATTTTGGCTGTTACACCTGGTACGCCTGTCATACCAGCACCAACTGCTGAAACCTTTGCACAATCCTTTTGCAGTTCAGGTTCATAGCCCATTTCCTTTAATACCCGAACAGCCCGATCCGCTACATGGTCGGCTACGGTATATACGACTCCTCGTGGATTAATATTAATAAAATCGACACTGATTTTCTCATTGGCCATCGCTTTAAAGACCTTCTCTTGTAAATCATACTGCCCATCCTGAGCAAATACTTTAATTTGAGTGACATTAGATAAATGAGCAATCCCTGTAATGATGCGTTCTTTTACATCTCTTGTCGTTTCTTCATGTAATGATGATGTAATTAAGGTTCCTTTAGCATTCGACATTGTCGATCGAATTCGAATTGGAATTTTTGCCTGCATGGCAATTTCAACTGCACGTGGGTGAATAACTTTAGCTCCTTGATAAGCCATATTACAAATCTCTGTGTATGTCATGACATCTAATGCTTTCGCTTCTTTAACAATACGAGGGTCAGCCGTCATAACTCCTTCTACATCGGTAAAAATATCGACCCATTCTGCATGTAATGCTGCTCCTAAAGCGGTCGCCGATGTATCACTACCACCTCGACCGAGTGTCGTCACTTCTCCACTTTCTGATTGACCTTGAAAGCCAGCGACGACTAACACATCATAATCAACAAAATGTGTCTTTAAATGCTCAGAACGCATATCTGTAATTTTTGCTTGTGTAAAGTCGCCGTTTGTACGAAAACCAGCCTGAGCACCTGTTAATGCACGTGCTTTTAGGCCTTTTTTTAATAATGTTTCTGTAAAAACAACCGAGGAAATAACTTCTCCACAAGAAACTAGTAAATCTTGTTCTCGCTTCGGCAATACATCCGTATCCATTAATCCAAGCAATGTATCGGTTGCATACGGCTGACCTGCCCTCCCCATTGCTGAGACAACAACAATGACTTTATTTCCTTCTTGAACGGCTCTTTCTACGTGTCTCGCCGCTAAATCTCTTACTTCTTCATCTTTAACTGATGTTCCACCAAACTTTTGAACAACGATTTTCATAATCCACCACTCTATTTATCCTAGTATATTTAACTTAATTAAGCTTTCTGCAATCTGAACGGAATTCCATGCTGCACCTTTTAATAAATTATCAGAAACGATCCACATATGATAACCATTGTCACGATCTAAATCACGGCGTAAACGACCTACAAAAACATCATTTTTTCCTACAGAAGTGGATGCCATTGGATAGATTTGGTTCTCTGGGTCATCTTGAACGGTAATGCCAGCAGAAGCTGCTAATAATTCCTTTACCTCAGCAACACTTGTGCCACCTTTTTCTGTTTCAATATAGACCGATTCTGAATGTCCTGTCTCAATTGGAAGTCGTACACACGTTGCGGCAACTTCCAAATCAGCCATATGCATTATTTTTTTCGTCTCGTTGATCATTTTCATTTCTTCAAATGTATATCCATTTTCCTGGAATAAATCGATTTGTGGAATTGCATTAAAAGCAATTTGGTAATGCTTTTTGTCACCACTGCAAGGTAGTATTTCTGCTTTTACCTCGTCACCATTTAAAATTGCTTTCGTTTGGTCGTGCATTTCTTCAATCGCTTCAAGGCCTGCACCTGACACGGCTTGATACGTTGAAACGACAACCTTCTTTAATCCTAAATTCTGACGAATTGGTTCTAAGGCTACAACCATTTGAATCGTTGAACAATTAGGGTTAGCAATAATACCTTGGTGTTTGGCTATATCTTGTTCATTCACTTCTGGAACGACCAATGGTACATTCGGGTCCATTCGGTAAGCACTTGTATTATCAACAACAACCGCACCTCTTTTCACAGCCTCTGGTGCTAGCTTTTTAGATACAGAACCACCTGCACTAAAGAGTGCAATATGAATGCCCTCAAATGAATCTGGTGTAGCTTCTTCTACTGTATATTCAATACCTTTATATTTAATTTTTGTACCAGCTGAACGCTTAGAAGATAATAATTTCAATTGATCGATGGGGAAATTTCTTTCTGATAATGTTTTTAGCATTTGTTGACCGACTGCTCCCGTTGCTCCTACGACTGCTACATTGTACTGTTTTTGCATGAATACGTCTCCCTTCAGTTTTCAATCCTCTGGCATTTAAATCAGCCTTCTTTGTTTGGCTGTTTTCATCACTCTATTAAACTTTAAGGGAAAACAAGTTTTAATGCAACTTTTGCTATAAAAGGTGAGCTAATCGCGATATTTCTCAACGAGAATCGGTTGGAATTGTTCTCCTGCAATCGCAGATTCAACGGTATCAACTAATGAAGTCATTCTTGCTACTAATGAATTTGGCTTTTTTACTGGGTCATCTTGACCAAATGGAATAAAATAAATATTTTTTGTCGCCATTAAACGCATAATATTAACGCCATTTAATCCTAAAGCATCATTTGTTGATATACCTAATACAACCGGATTTCCATTTCTTAAGGTCGCTTTTGCCCCCATTAAAACAGGAGAATCCGTTAATGCATTGGCAAATTTACTTGTTGAATTCCCTGTAATTGGTGCAATTACCATACAATCTAAAGGTGTCTTTGGCCCAAATGGCTCCGCTAAAACAATGGAGTTAACAATAGGTTCTTTTGTAATCTCTTTAATTCTTTTCAACCAATCGTCACTATTTCCAAACTTCGTATCTGTTGATTGAACCGTATATGTGACAAAAGGTGTAACTTTTGCTCCTAATTGAACTAACTTTTCCATTTCCGGCAAAACAGCGTCATACGTACAATGAGAGCCTGTTAATCCAAATCCGATGTGTTTTCCTTTTAATGACATAATTCTCCTCCTTCTTTACCTATTGTTCTAAAATTAACTCGGTTAGAACATTAGCAAGAATTATTCCAGCTGTTTTTGGAGCTACAATACCTGGTAAGCCAGGTACAAGCTGTGCACGAATACCTCTTTTTTCCGCATAATCAAAATCCGTTCCCCCTGGCTTGGATGCAAGATCAATGATTAACGAATGAGTTGGGATTTTGGCTAACACCTTTTCTGTAAGAACAAGGGCAGGAATCGTATTGATAAACAAATCACACGCCTCACTATGCTGCTCCAGATCCGATATCGGTATGGCTTTTAACCCCATTTCTGTTGCTCTTGCTAATAAATCAGCTTCTCTAACAGCCACCTTCACCTTGGCTCCAATGGCAGAAAATGTTCGAGCAATGGTCATCCCCGTACGTCCAAGTCCTAGTACGATAATATCAGCGTTGTGAAGAGTAATATCTGTATGCTGTATGGCAATCATCAAGGCACCTTCTGCTGTTGGAATGGAGTTATATATGGCAATATCATCACGGTCCATTAATTTAACAAGTTTCCGATTCGCTTTTTTTGTAATATCCGTTAAATATTCATTACTAATGCCACTGTATATGACACAATGTTTAGGTGATTGTTGTAAATGTTTGCGGTTAAGTATCACTTTTTCATTTGAAAAAACAGTTTCAACACTGCCATGCGCATCAGTCCCACTAACTGGTAAGATGACAGCATCAACATTTGACCAGTTAATATCATCTATTCCTTCTTTGGAAGCACCGATAAAGCCATCATCTAGTTGTTGAAAGCCAACCAGTGACAGCTTTGCTTGTAGCCTTGATAGCTTTCTAATAATTTCAAGCTGTCTAGCATCTCCACCAATGATGACTATATGTTTTCCTTCAAGCATCAAAATCGGTCTCCTTTCCAACCATTTTTCATCTTTTCTTTGTTTAAACTTTGCGTATTGGGATGAACGATAGTGCTTCAAAATAGCATATGTCTCCAATCAGTTCATGGTGAATACAATTGCTTAAGTCCCCTTTATGAAAAAGCCTAACTTTATGTAGGTGAAAATACGTCTTGATCGTTCTCTCGCGCACTCACCTTGCTCTGTTCTTCTTGCTCGGGCTTTCTACGGCTTTTTTCAGCTCGCAAGCCCGCAACCACTTGTAACTATCCCAATATGTATAACTAGCCACCTTCCATTTATCATTTACACACACGTCCACTCTTTAACTGGTGACTTTTCATTCATAAATGATTTTGAGACTGCTCATGTTTGATCGTAATCAGGTTATTGCTCGTACCTATCGCTCATAAGTACATCTCCATACAAAAAACCTGAGATTTTTCTATATATAGAAAAGTCTCAGGTTTTTTAAAACTAAGATTCCATTCTTTCTAAATCAATTATGATCATATCCTGACCAATTTTTTTGATTTGCTGCCAATAAACGGTCACCTCATGCTCCTTTTTACCGAAACCAAACCATTTCATCGTCGGAATCATAAAAGCATGAATGTCGCCCGTCTCCTCATCAATTAACAAATCCGTTTGACCGAGAATCCCTAATCGCTCACCACGCTGAAAATCAATAATTTCCTTATTACTCATTTCACTTAATCGCAACGGATATCACCCCACTAAAAATTAGTTGTCCTTATTTCAATGTATGTACTCAATTAAAAATAAGACCAACTAAGCTAAGTATTAGTGTTGAAGTGAGTGTGGCATTTCTCCATTGGCATTAATTAATGAAATCGATGGTTTATTTGATAAAATCGACTTCGCCAGTTGATTAACATCCTCAAGGTTAACATCGTTTATTTCCTCAATGATTTCATCTAAACTACGATGCTTTTTTAACAATAGCTCGTTTTTGCCATTTCGACTCATTCGACTATTGGTACTTTCAAGACTTAACATAAGATTTCCTTTTAGTTGCTCTTTGCCGTTTTCAAGCTCTTTTGCTGTCATCCCAGATGCTGACAGTTGCTCCGTTGTCTCTTTAACCGCCGTAACCAGCTCATCTAATTGCTTATGACCTGTACCTGCATAAATGGTTAACATTCCACTATCTTGATAGGAGGAATGATAGGAAAACACAGAATAACATAAGCCACGTTGTTCTCGAATTTCCTGAAACAGACGACTACTCATACTTCCACCTAATAAATTGTTAAGTAAAACGAGACCGTAAATATCTTTATGACCAATTTCTAAGCCAGGATAACCTAAACAGATGTGTGCTTGCTCTGTATCTTTTTTACGAACAATTTTTTCTGGCATAAAAGTCGGTGCTGTTATTGTTGGTGTATGTGTCGTTGGTTTTACCTTAGAAAATACTTCCTTGATCTGTTCAATCATTTCTTTAGTAATATTACCAGCAATTGAAATGACGACATAGTCGCCCGTATAATAGCGGTCCATATAATCACGTAAATGCTCATTGGTAAACGTCTCTAATGTTTGGACCGTACCAAGAATCGGATAAGCCAAAGCATGATTGCCATAGCTGACTTCACTTAATAGATCATGAACAATATCATCGGGGGTATCATCCACCATCTTTATTTCCTCAAGCACTACATTTCTTTCTTTTTGTAGCTCCGTTTTATCGAACTTCGAATGAAAGAACATATCAGATAAAATATCAATAGCTATTTGTGTATGCTCATCTAATACTTTTGCATAATAGCACGTATATTCCTTTGAGGTGAAGGCATTCACTTGCCCACCGATACGATCAAATGATTCGGCAATTTCAGCCGCTGTTCGTGTTTCTGTTCCTTTAAAAAACATGTGTTCCAAAAAGTGAGAAATTCCATTTTCCTCTTTTAATTCATTTCTTGATCCTGTCCCAACCCATATTCCCATTGAAACAGAACGTACATATGGGATTTCCTCAGCTAAAATCCGAACCCCATTTTCTAGTTCAATCTTCTGAATCACTCTTTTACCTCCTAGTTTTGAGTAGAGGTTACACCTTGTAATCTTTTCTCATCCATCAAATCCGATACAGTACCAATTTGAAAACCTTGTTCTTTTATACCACTAATCATTGACTCCATACCTTTTGCCGTTGACTCTGTTGGATGCATAAGAATCGTTGCTCCATTATGGACTTTACTTACGACCTTCTGACTCATTTGCATCGGATCTGGTTTACGCCAATCAATGGTATCGACAGACCAAAGAATGGTTTGCATTTGATAAAAAGCTGCCCTGTCTACGACTAATTGGTTAAAACTACCACTCGGTGGTGCAAACCACTTAGGTGACACATTTAATGTTGCCTCAATCACGTCATTGGTTTTGGATAACTCTTCGTCTATTCTTTTTTCCGTTAAAGTTTGCATATCCGGGTGCGAATAAGCATGGGAGCCTATTTCATGACCTTCTTCCTGAATCATCATCGCCATTTGTGGATTGCTTTTAACCCAAGAACCATCTAAGAAAAAAGTTGCTTTTATGCTGTGTTTATTTAGTGTTTTTAAAATGTCAGGAATATATTCATTACCCCAAGCAACATTAATTAAGAAGGAGACCATTGGTTTCTCTTCATTGCCACGGTATATCGGTTGTGGCTCTAAGTCCTCTAAATGTATCTTCGGTGAAACCTCTTCAAAAACAAGCTCATTTTCATCAAAAAGCCCTAACTTCTTCATCTTATCATAGGAACTTTCTACGTCAACTTTTAATCCATTATAACCAGGCACCGCTTTCCAGACACGGTCAATTCGTGCATCAATTGGTTTCATTTCATAATCAGGTGCTTTAGAACTAATTTCTTGCCATAATGGATCTTGCTCAGCCATCACGAGCAAACTTTCTTCTTTCACAGACTCTATATAGTTTAATGAAAAAGGATTATGAACAGCTGCAAATGATAGGCTTACTAATACTAAGCAAAGCAAAGTGTGAATGACTACCTTTTTCATATCATCCCTCCCTTTGCTTCATCCTATGACAATCAGGGACAAGTTAGAACATAGCTCACTTGTCTAAGAGCATAAAAAAAAGACTGGAAAAACTCCAGCCTAAGCTCTTATTTCTGAGCTTGTTGTTCGCTTTGCTCTTTTAAAATAACTTTACGAGAAAGATTAACGCGACCTTGGTTATCAATCTCTGTTACACGCACAAGGATTTCATCACCAATTTTCACAACGTCTTCCACTTTGTTCGTACGCTCTTCCGCAAGTTGGGAAATGTGAACGAGGCCATCTTTTCCTTTGAACAATTCTACAAACGCCCCAAATTTCTCGATACGTTTTACCTTACCTAAGTAAGTTTGTCCAACTTCAACTTCACGAACGATATCTTCAATCGTAGAGCGAGCTTTTTTGTTCATTTCACTATCTATCGATGAAATGTAAACTGTACCATCTTGCTCAATATCAATTTTGACACCTGTATCCTCAATGATTTTATTAATCATTTTACCGCTTGGTCCAATAACATCACGGATTTTATCAGGATTAATTTTCATTGTTAGAATCTTTGGTGCATATTCAGAAAGCTCTTCACGAGATTCAGAAATCGTTGCTAACATACTATCTAAAATAACCATACGACCTTTTTTCGCTTGTTCTAAAGCTTCTTCTAAGATCTCACGATTAATACCAGAGATTTTGATATCCATTTGCAGAGCCGTTACGCCTTTTTGTGTACCAGCTACTTTAAAATCCATATCTCCTAAAGCATCTTCCATACCTTGAATATCTGTTAAAACACTAATATGTTCATCTTGTTTTACTAATCCCATCGCAATTCCAGCTACAGGTGCTTTAATCGGAACTCCGGCATCCATCATCGCAAGTGTGCTTGCACAGATACTAGCTTGAGAAGTTGAACCATTAGATTCTAATACCTCTGATACTAGACGAATTGTATAAGGGAAATCTACCTCATTTGGAATGACTGGTTCTAATGCACGTTCACCTAAGGCACCATGTCCAATCTCACGGCGACCAGGACCACGGATAGGACCGGTTTCACCCACACTGAACTGAGGGAAATTATAATGATGCATAAAACGCTTAGACTCTTCGATTCCAAGTCCATCAAGAATTTGTACATCACCTAAAGCACCAAGCGTACAAATACTAAGCGCTTGAGTTTGTCCGCGTGTAAATAAACCAGAACCGTGTGTACGAGGTAATAAAGTTACTTGAGATGATAGAGCTCTAATTTCATCAATCGCTCTTCCGTCAGGTCGAATCTTTTCAACCGTTATTAAGCGTCTAACTTCTTCTTTCACAAGCTTTTGTAACGTTTCTTTTACGTCACTTAGCTTAATATCTTCATCTGCACGCTCTTCAAATTTTGCCAACGTTGCATTCATTACTTCATCAATGGCAGCTTGTCTTGCATGCTTCTCTTGTACTTGAACCGCTTGTTTCAAGTCTAATTCAGCTATTTCACGTACTTCTTTTTCGAGCTCAGCATCAACTTGTTTTAAAACAACTTCACGCTTTTCCTTACCTACTTTGGCGACAATTTCTTCTTGGAACGCAATTAAGCGTTTAATTTCTTCATGACCGAACATAATCGCTTCAAGCATTACTTCTTCTGGTACCTCATCAGCACCTGCTTCAACCATATTTATTGCATCTTTTGTTCCAGCCACAACAAGATTTAAATCACTTTTGTCTAGTTGCTCTGGCGTTGGATTAACCATAAAGGTACCGTCTTCTGAACGACCTACTGTCACACCAGCAATCGGTCCGTCAAACGGGATATCTGAGATTGACAAAGCCAGTGAAGAACCAAACATAGCAGCCATTTCAGATGAACAGTTTTGTTCAACACTCATGACGATACTAATTACTTGAACTTCATTACGGAAACCATCTGGGAATAATGGTCGGATCGGACGGTCAATTAATCGGCTAGCTAAAATCGCTTTTTCACTAGGGCGACCTTCCCTTTTAATGAATCCGCCTGGAATTTTACCAGCTGCATATAATCTTTCTTCATAATTAACAGTTAAAGGGAAAAAGCTTACATCCTTTGGATCCTTGGAAGCTGTTGCTGTACTTAAGACAGCTGTATCCCCATAACGAACAAGAACCGCACCGTTCGCTTGTTTAGCTAATTGTCCCGCTTCAATAGTTAGCGTACGTCCGGCCCATTCCATTGTAAATACTTGTCTTTCTTGTTCCATTACGCGTACTCCTCTCGTACACAAAAATAATCATGCTTATATACTACTTTTAAGCTCACTACTTATTATTGCCTATTTAACCAAAAAATAAAAGGATTACTTCTATTTAACACGTATAAACTAATTGAAGCTTCATATGTATGATTCTTTTGATGATGCTATCTTCATATTTTAAAGGCTTAAAGAGCGAAAAAAGCGGGAATTCTCCCGCTTTCACTTCGATACTATCGACGTAAGCCAAGCTTATCAACTAAGTTACGGTAACGTGTTACATCTTTGTTACGTAAGTAAGTTAACAAGTTACGACGTTGACCTACCATTTTTAAAAGACCACGACGTGAATGGTGATCCTTCTTATGAGTACGTAAATGCTCATTTAATGTGTTGATCTGCTCAGTAAGGATAGCGACTTGAACTTCTGGAGAACCAGTGTCCGTATCATGCACTTTAAACTCAGCGATAATTTCATTTTTACGCTCTTGTGTTAATGCCATCCTATTCACCTCCCTTTCGAAAATCTCCCATCCCTCGCAAACGTCGGTGAAATCGTTTTGCCAAGAAAAGGATTAGTACTTCATGTACATGACTACTATACATGGATTCTTACTAGAATGCAAGTTCATTTTCATTGAAAAAATCAATGGCTGTTAGTTTATCAGTGTTGATTTGTTTAACTAGATCATTAAAGTCGGCAAATTTCTTTTCAGAGCGAATTCTAAAAATCCATTCTACTTTTAATGATTCTCCATACACATTTTGATCAAAGTCTAATAGATGGACTTCAATCGATGGTTCAGGCTTTTGATTTTCATTAAAAGTCGGTACATAACCAAGATTACAGACTCCAAAATAGGCTTTATTCTTATAGCTAACACGAACACCATATACACCCGTTTTCGGGATCACATAACGTTTGTTCATTTGAATATTGGCAGTAGGAAAACCTAGCTTTCGTCCTCGTTTATCGCCATCAACAACGATCCCCTGAATGGAATAGTAACGGTTTAAATCATATGGAACTTGCTCAACTTGCCCAGCTTCTAATAACTTTCTTATATGGGTTGAGCTGATTTTTTTATTCTCGTACTCCAATTTTGGTACAATACTTTGTGTAAATCTCTCTTTCGAATGCTCAGGTAATGTGTTTATATTACCTTTCCCTCGTGATCCATATGTGAAATCAAATCCACAAACAGTGTGCTGAACATGCAGATTTATTATATATTGTTCTACAAATTGCTCTGGAGTTAGCTTAGCGAAATCTTCCGTAAAGGAAACGACGAGTACTCGATCTACGCCTAATTTCTCTAATAACTGCAACTTATCTTCAAGTGGCGTTAAATGCCTCATTGGTTCAGCCACTTTTGATAATACTTCCTTTGGATGTGGAGAAAACGTCATGAGCGTTAATAACAAGCCTTTCTCAACGGCTTGCTCGGCAGCCACTTTGATAACCTCTTGATGACCTTTATGGACACCGTCAAAATAACCTAATGCCATCACAGTCGGTTTGATATCTATTTCTGTTGGATCGATGGGATGCTGCAAATAAATCGTCTCCATCTTCAGTCCCCCTTGTATGATTTACTGACCAGCTGATATAAAAAGCATCTTTTCAGGTTTGATCAATCCTTCTTTTGTTGGATGATCTTGATAGATCGCTAAACATTGACCTTCTCTATTATAAAAGGTAAATCGACTTTCTTCTATAGATTTGTCTTTGGTTAATACCGAACCAAATTTAATCTTCTGTTCTATCTCTTCATCAACTGTATAGGAAGGTAAATGAGCGATCGCTCGATCAAGAGGTAATAAGTAACGATACCTTTCTTCAACACTCGGAAAATTTTCAAGCTCTTCTAAAGTTATGCAATCATCTAGCAGAAATGGTCCTGAAGATGTTCGAATGAGCTTAGACATATGAGCAGGCAAACCAAGCTTTTTACCTATATCAACCGCTAATGTCCTTACATATGTCCCTTTTGAGCAAAGAACGGATATACGAAAGCGGATGACTTTAGCTTCTTGGTCTAACTGGACATCATCAAGACGTATTATTTCATAGATGTTTACTAGCCTCTTTGGCCGTTCTACGACTTCATTTTTCCTTGCATAATCATACAATCTCCGACCATTTACTTTTACTGCTGAATACATAGGAGGAATTTGTGTGATTTCTCCTTGAAAGGTCTTTAATGTTGCATCTATTTGTTCATTTGTAAGGAGCTGATCGATGTCAACTTGCTCAATCATTTCACCTGTTTGGTCTTCGGTCGTTGTGGCGATTCCTAAAGTGACTTCAGCTTCATAGGCTTTTGCATAGTCAGACATATATTCGGCAACTTTGGTAGCTTGTCCAATACAAATTGGTAAAACACCCGTGACTGCAGGATCTAATGTCCCTGTGTGCCCTACCTTTTTTGTTTGAAATAGTTTTCTTATTTTTACGACACAATCATGTGACGTCATTCCGGCTGGTTTTAATAATGACAGGATGCCAGCTGTTTTCATCTACAAAACTCCTTAATATATATACTTTGTATGGAAGTTACTTGGAGCGATGGGTTTTACGTTTACTCGGGCTTCCTCCACCTTTTTCAGCTCGCAACCCGCGTTTGCTCGGGCTTTCTTACTATTTTTCAGCTCGCAACCCCGTGATTCCGCGTTTGCTCGGGCTTTCTTCTCCTTTTTCAGCTCACACCCCCGTGATTCCGTGTTTGCTCGGGCTTTCTTCTTCTTTTTCTGCCCGCAACCCCGCGATTCAGCGTTTGCTCGGGCTTCCTTCTCTTTTTTCTGCTCACAACCCCGTGATTCAGCGTTTGCTCGGGCTTTCTTCTCCTTTTTCAGCTCACAACCCCGTGATTCAGCGTTTGCTCGGGCTTTCTTCTTCTTTTTCTGCCCGTAACCCCGCGATTCAGCGTTTGCTCGGGCTTTTCCTTCTCTTTTTTCTGCTCGCAACCCCGTGATTCCTCGTTTGCTCGGGCTTTCTTACAATTTTTTCTAGCTACGTTCAATCTTTATGGTGAAAGATTGAACAGGGGATCCTCTATGTAAAAAAGGATAAGAGCCGATGTGGCCCTTATCCTATTTCATTATTCTCCTGATTTAGGCTCATCGTTAATTTTATTCAATAATGATTCAATTCGATTTCCGTATTCGATCGATTCATCAAATTCAAAAATGAGCTCAGGTGTTTTGCGTAAACGAATTCTTTTACCGATTTCACTGCGGATAAAACCCTTTGCTTTTGATAGACCCATCAGCGTAGCTTCTTTTTGTTCATCACTACCTAAAACAGTAATAAAAACCTTCGCTTGCTGTAAATCACCGGTCACATCTACACCGGTCACCGTTACAAAGCTAATTCTAGGATCCTTCAGTTCACGCATAATAATATCACTTAGTTCTTTTTTCATCTGCTCACCAACACGGTGTGCTCTTACATTACTCATACGTTATTCACCTCAAAACATACAACAATCTTATTATAACCATTCATAGTCCGTTAATGTGCGCTCAGCTCTATCATCTTGATCGATCAAAGCTAACCCACGTTGTAATTCCTTTTCACAAACAGCTCTAGTATTACCGACTGTGACGATTGATACTTCAGCTCGTTGCCAAACATCTTGGTAATCCGTTTCAGCAATTGACAGGTTATATTTTTGTTTTAAACGTGTAAGGATACTTTTGAGAACGGAACGTTTCTCCTTTAAGGAGTGAACATCACTAATTATGAGCTCACAACGTATAGAGCCTATGATCATTTACGTTCAATTTCCTCCATAATGTAAGCTTCAATTATGTCGCCTTCTTTTACATCATTAAAGTTCTCAAGTGTAATACCACACTCATAACCTGCTGCAACTTCTTTAGCGTCATCTTTGAAACGTTTTAAAGCATTAATAGCACCTTCATAAATAACGACACCATCACGGATCAAACGAACGGTAGAATCACGAGAGATCTTACCTTCTGTGACATACGACCCTGCAATTGTACCAATTTTGGACACTTTAAAAGTCGTACGAATCTCAACTTGACCGATAACTTTTTCTTGATATTCTGGGTCAAGCATCCCTTTCATCGCTTGTTCAACTTCTTCAATCGCATTATAAATGACTCGGTGTAAACGAATATCCACCTTTTCAGCTTCAGCGATACGTTTCGCATTGACATCAGGTCTTACATTAAAACCGATAACAATCGCATTTGAAGCAGAAGCTAAAATAATATCAGACTCAGAAATAGCCCCAACGCCTGTGTGAATAATTTTCACTTTCACACCAGCTACTTCGATTTTCTCTAATGAACCTCTCATTGCTTCAACGGCACCTTGTACATCCGCTTTAATAATGATATTGATATCTTTCACTTCACCTTGTTGAATTTGATTAAATAGATCATCAAGACTAACACGAGAATTTTCTGTACGATTTTCTTCACGTTGGCGGCTATAACGGGCTTCACCAATTTGACGTGCTTTTTTCTCATCAGCAAATACTTGGAATTGGTCACCAGCTTGTGGTACATCATTCAAACCTGTAATTTCAACAGGCGTAGATGGACCTACTTCTTTCACACGACGACCGATATCATTAACCATCGCACGAACACGACCAAATGTATGACCAACTACGATTGGATCACCGACTTTTAATGAGCCATTTTGAACAAGTAAAGTCGCTACTGCTCCGCGTCCTTTATCTAGCTCTGCTTCAATGACTGTACCTTTAGCCGCAATCGTTGCGTCAGCTTTATACTCTTCCACTTCAGAAACAAGTAAAATCATTTCTAATAATTCATCTATTCCTGTTCCGTTTAATGCTGAAACATTTACAAAAATCGTGTCTCCACCCCAAGCCTCTGGAACTAATTCAAATTCCGTCAGCTCTTGCATCACACGGTCAGGGTTAGCTGCTTCTTTATCCATTTTATTCACAGCAACAATGATTGGAACACCAGCTGCTTTCGCATGGCTAATGGCCTCTTTCGTTTGTGGCATAACACCATCATCTGCAGCTACGACTAAAATCGTAATATCAGTAACTTGGGCACCACGAGCACGCATCGTTGTAAAAGCGGCGTGACCAGGTGTATCTAAGAAAGTAATCTTTTTACCTTCCGTTTCAATTTGGTAAGCACCGATATGTTGAGTGATACCACCAGCTTCACCTTCAGTTACTTTCGTATGACGAATAGAATCAAGTAATGTTGTTTTACCATGGTCAACGTGTCCCATAATCGTCACAACTGGAGGACGCTCTCTTAATGCTTCTTCATTAACTACTTCTTCGTATTCTTCAAAATCAATTTCATCAATAATAATTTCTTCTTCGACTTCCACACCATAATCAGTCGCAATAAGTTCAATTGAATCTTTATCTAATTCTTGATTAATGGTGGACATAACACCAAGGAACATTAATTTCTTAATGATTTCACTTGGTTCCTTATGAAGAAGCTTAGCTAATTCTCCTACTGTTAGAGAACCAGAGAAGGTAATCTTTTCAGGTAATGGCTTAGGAGCAGCAGGTTGTTGCGGCCTTTTAGGACCCTTACTATTCCCTTTATTGATTCCTTTTTGATTACGATTTTGTGGACGGTTTTGACCGCCTTTTTGTTGCTTTTGGTTCTTATTTGCTGGATGTTGATTATTTTTTTGATTTTGATTCTGGTTCTGATTAGTTTTAGGGCGAGCTTTAGCACTTGTTTCTTTTTTGCCGCCCTCGGATTTTGAACTTGTTTGATCCGTAGAACCATTATTCAAAACCTTTAACATATCATCGGTAAGAACAGACATATGATTCGTTACTTCAATGTCTTTTGCTTTTAATTGATCGATGACTTGTTTACTTGAGATGTTGCGTTCTTTTGCATATTCGTAGATTCTCATTTTTTTCATATAAGTCCTCCACATTCATTGGTCAATGAATGCAGTCATTTTGGTGGCAAAACCGCTATCTTTAATGCCGATGACGACTCTTTCTGTCTTGCCAATCGCCCGACCAAGCGTTTCACGGTCGGCGACAATCCGAACTGGTACTTGATAATGACTACATTTGTCCAAGATTTTTTTCTTTGTATTTTCTGAGGCATCTTGCGAAAGGAGTACTAATCGAACCGATTTGGCTCTCACTTCCTTTGTGACGAGTTCCTCTCCAGTCACAATTTGTCTTGCTCTTGCTGCAAGTCCTAGTAAGGATAACCATTTAGAGCTTTGCTCGTTCATGATTTTGCTCCTTGCTCTCTTTCAAGCTCTAATTGATCGTACGTTTCAGGGCTCACCGATATTTGCAGCTGCTTTGATAAGATATCTTTTTTCTTTGCTAATTCGAAGTACTCTTTACCGTTAGTGATATAAGCACCACGACCATTTTTTTTGCCTGATAAATCAAGAGAAACTTCCCCTTCTGGAGAACGCACGATTCGAATAAGCTCTTTTTTAGGTTTCATCTCATTCGTGACAATGCATTTGCGGAGTGGCACTTTTCTATTTTTCATCAATACCTTCCCCTTTTCCTCTTATTCAAATTTTGAATCGGCTTCTACAGATTGGTTAGCTTCATCAAAATTAGGTGATGAATCCTCTAAAAATGAGTCATCCTCTTTTAATAAGCCTAGATCTCTCGCTTCAGATTCACTCTTAATATCAATCTTCCAACCTGTTAACTTAGCTGCCAATCGGGCATTTTGGCCTCGTTTACCAATCGCTAATGATAATTGATAATCTGGAACGATAACCTGAGTCATCTTATCTTCTTCATTAACATTGACTTTTAATACTTTAGAAGGACTCAAAGCATTCGCCACATATTCAACAGGGTCTTCTGACCAACGGACGATATCAATTTTTTCACCTTTTAATTCGTTTACAATCGTTTGAACCCGTCCACCCTTAGGTCCTACACAGGCACCTACTGGATCTACTTCAGGATTATCTGCATGTACAGCAATTTTAGAACGATCGCCGGCTTCACGTGACACGGACTTAATTTCAACTGTTCCATCATAGATTTCAGGTACTTCTAACTCAAATAAACGCTTTAATAAGCCCGGATGAGTTCTAGAAATTAAAATCTGTGGACCTTTTGTTGTTTTTTCTACCTTCGTAATATACGCCTTAATACGGTCATTATGTGCGTATGATTCGTTTGGCATTTGCTCATTAATAGGAAGTAAGGCCTCTACTTTACCTAAGTCGACATAAATAAAGCGATGGTCCTGTCTTTGGACAATCCCAGTCATAATATCTTCTTCACGGTCGATAAAATCAGCGTAAATAATGCCTCGCTCCGCTTCACGAACTCGTTGAGTCACTACCTGTTTAGCTGTTTGTGCAGCAATACGACCAAAATCTTTTGGTGTCACTTCAATTTCAACAATGTCATCCACTTCATAACTAGGGTGAATTTTTTTAGCTTGCTCAACAGCAATTTCAAGTCTTGCATCAAAAACTTCTTCTACAACTGTTTTCCTTGCAAAAACACGGATACGTCCATTATCGCGATCAACATCAACACGAACATTTTGGGCTGAGTTAAAATTTCTCTTATAGCCAGAAATCAAAGCAGCTTCAATCGCTTCAATGATTACCTCTTTGCTAATCCCCTTTTCTTTCTCTAATGTCGTTAATGCATCCATAAATTCAGTATTCATGGATTTCACTTCCCCCTTTCAAGTATTCAAAATCAACCTTTTGACTTCTTATAGTTTTATAGCCAATCTTGCTTTAGCAACTTTATCATATGGAATGGTTACTACTTTTTTTCTTGTCTTAATGGTTAATTCAATTTGTAATTGTTCACCATCGAAAGAAAGTAAATCACCTTCAAAAGCCTTCTGTCCATCAATCATTTCATAGGTTGAAACATGAATGTATTTATTCATAGCTTTTTCTAAATCCTGCTTTGTATTGAGAGGGCGTTCAGCTCCGGGTGATGAAACTTCTAAAAAGTAGGCTTGTTGAATCGGATCAACTTCATCTAATACTTCACTTAGCTTCTCACTTACGGTGCTACAATCTTCTAAATCAACACCCGTATCAGAATCTATAAATACACGTAAAAACCAATTAGGTCCTTCTTTTTTAAACACGACTTCAACTAATTCTAATTGCAATTCTTCTACAATCGGTTCAACAAGATTTGCGACTACGTCCGTTACTTTATTGCTCACTTCAAACCCTCCTTCATCACGACAAATAAGTGCTCACAGTTGTTAAGTTGGAGAAAATTTCTCCCAATCAACAACGAAAGAGTGGGTTTCCCCACTCTTTCCCGGACTGTTATACTAAGTATTACCATAAACAGAATATCATAATCACCCATAATTTGCAACTTAAGCTAGTAGGTAAAGGCTAAAACAAGGAAAGCTGATTCGAATCAGGTAGCCCTTCAAGGCAACCGTGGTCATCTAAACTTTCTAAAACCGTCTTCGTCAGCTTACTTCTTTGTTGTAAATCCTCTTTGGATAAAAATTCACGTTCTTCCCTTGCCTTAACAATGTTAATAGCAGCATTTGTTCCAACCCCCGTCATTGCATTAAATGGAGGCAGTAAATCTTTACCGTCTACAATAAATTCCGATGCACTCGAACGGTATAATTCAACCTTTTTAAAATTATATCCACGTTCTACCATTTCTAAAGCCAATTCCAATACGGTGAGGACAGCTTTTTCTTTCGGTGCTGCATCTAATCCTTTTTGATTAATTTCCTCAATTTTTGCTTTAATAGCAGCTGAACCTTTAATCATCGTGTCTAAATCAAAATCATCCGCTCTTACTGTAAAATATGAAGCATAATACAAGATCGGGTGATGAACTTTAAAGTATGCGATCCGAACCGCCATTAAGACATAAGCGGCAGCATGGGCTTTAGGGAACATATATTTAATCTTCAAACATGAACCAATATACCAATCTGGTACACTATTTTCCTTCATGACTTCGATCCATTCCGGTTGTAGCCCTTTGCCTTTACGAACCGACTCCATTATTTTAAACGCCAAAGAAGGTTCAAGACCTTTATAGATTAGATAGACCATAATATCATCACGACAACCAATAACATCTTTTAATTCACAAGTTCCATTATAAATGAGCTCGTTGGCATTATTTAGCCAAACATCTGTCCCGTGAGATAATCCCGAGATTTGTACGAGTTCCGAAAAAGTACTCGGTTTCGTTTCTTCAAGCATTTGCCGAACAAAGCGCGTCCCGAATTCCGGAATCCCTAAAGTACCGGTTTTACATAAAATTTGCTCTTCTGTAACCCCTAACACCTCTGGCCCACTAAAGATTTTCATAACCTCTGGGTCATCTGTCGGTATCGTTTTCGGGTCAATTCCACTTAAATCCTGTAGCATTCGAATTACTGTAGGATCGTCATGCCCTAGTATATCAAGTTTCAGCAAATTATCATGGATAGAATGAAAATCAAAATGAGTTGTTTTCCATTCCGCTTTTTGATCGTCTGCGGGAAATTGGATCGGGCAAAAATCATGAATGTCCATATAATCAGGGACAACGATAATTCCACCTGGATGCTGACCTGTTGTTCGCTTAACCCCCGTACAACCTGAAACTAAACGATCAATTTCAGCTCCGCGCATCGCCAAGTCATGGTCGCCTTGATATCCTTTGACATAACCATAGGCTGTTTTTTCTGCGACGGTTCCTATTGTGCCGGCACGGTATACATAATCCTCACCAAACAATTCTTTTGTATAATGGTGGGCCCTTGGTTGATATTCTCCTGAGAAGTTTAAGTCGATATCAGGAACCTTATCACCTTTAAACCCTAAGAAGGTTTCAAAAGGAATATCTTGTCCATCTTTCACATAGGCTGTGCCACATTCAGGACAATCTTTATCAGGTAAATCATAACCCGATCCCACTGAACCATCATCAAAGAAATAAGAATGGTGACATTCTGGACAAACATAATGTGGTGGCAATGGGTTAACTTCCGTAATTTCTGTCATGGTAGCGACAAAGGAAGACCCTACTGAACCACGTGACCCAACTAAATAACCATCGATCAGTGATTTCTTTACGAGCTTATGAGAGATGAGGTAAATAACAGCGAAGCCGTGTCCGATAATACTTTTTAATTCCTTCTCAATTCGAGCTTCAACGATTTCCGGTAAATCTTCACCATAGATTGAACGGGCACGATTATAACTCATCTGTCTAACCTCATCATCTGCACCTTCAATTTTTGGTGTATATAGATCATCTGGGATTGGTTGAATCTCTTCAATTAAATCAGCAACATGATTAGTAGCATCAATCACGACTTTTTCAGCAATGTCATTACCTAAAAATTGAAATTCCTGAATCATTTCATCCGTTGTTCGAAAATGTACTTTTGGTAATGTTTGTTTATTCAATGGGTTTGCCCCACCTTGAGAGGCAACGAGAATTTTACGGTAAATATAATCTTCCTCATCAAGATAGTGTGCATTTCCGGTTGCCACGACGGGTTTATCTAACTTGTCACCTAACTTGACAATGTTATGAACAATCTCTCTTAAGGCCGTTTCACTTTTCACCAATTCTCGTTCAATTAAATGACGATAATTACCTAACGGCTGAATTTCTAAATAATCATAAAACCGAGCGATTTCTTCGACTTCATCCGGTGACTTTTGCATCATCGCTTCAAAGACTTCACCCTTATCACAAGCTGAACCAATTAAGATCCCTTTACGATATTTTTGTAATTGTGACCGTGGGATACGTGGTGTTCTAAAATAATAGTTCACATGTGACATCGTCACTAATTGATAGAGGTTTTTAAGACCCTCTTGCGTTTGAGCAAGCAAGATACAATGGGAAGGTCGCTGGCGATGAAAATTCCCTTGTCCCATATGTTCATTTAATTGATGATGATGGGTAATCTCCTTTTCGATCGCATCTCGAACCATACGCCAAAGTAAATAACCAGTTGCCTCAGCATCGTAAATCGCCCTATGATGACTGACAAGTTCAATGTCAAACTTTTTACATAAAGTATTTAAACGATGATTCTTCAGCTCAGGATAAAGGAATCGACCAAGCTCTAATGTATCAATGACCGCGTTATGAGCTTCATCTAGACCTACTTTTTGGTAGCCAACATTGATAAACCCCATATCAAAGCTAGCGTTGTGAGCCACTAAAATCGCATCGCCACTCCACTCTCTAAATTTCTTTAAAACATCCCCAACTTCTGGAGCACCTCTCACCATATCATCTGTAATACCGGTTAATTCTATAATCGTATTGGTTAGAGGTTCATGCGGATCAGCAAAGGATTCAAAACGATCAATAATTTCACCATTTTTAACTTTAACAGCGGCAAGTTCAATAATTGTATTATAGACGGCAGATAAGCCTGTTGTCTCAACATCAAAGACAACATATTCGGCATCAAATAACTCCTTATTTTGCTCATTGTAAGCAATCGGAACACCGTCATCAACTAGATTTGCTTCTAAACCATATAACACCTTAACTCCATGTTTTTTACCAGTAGAATAGGCCTCTGGAAAAGATTGCACGACACCATGATCCGTGATCGCGATCGCTTTATGTCCCCATTTCGCCGCTTGTTCTACATATCTTCCAGCAGAAACAATCCCGTCCATTTGACTCATCGTTGTATGGAGGTGGAGTTCTACCCGCTTTCTATCTTCTTCACCTTGGTCAATTCTTAGCTGTGGTTGAATTTCATTAATGTCATTGGCAATCATTACGAGGTCACGTACAAAAGTATCCATTTGAATGCCACCACGGACCTTCAACCACATCCCCTTTTTCACAGATTGTAATAAGGGTACATCTTCTTTATCACGCGAGAAAATTTTAATCAGGATTGAATCGGTATAATCCGTTATTTTAAAGGTTAATAATGTACGTCCACTTCTTAATTCTCTTGTTTCAGCAGCAAAAACATAACCTTGTAGGGTAACGCGACGCTCCTCATCAATAATTGATTCAATAGGTAACGGCTCGTCCTTAATTGGATATCCAAGTGTTAAGGTTTGGTTCTTCAGATGTTTCTCTGTTTCTTTTTCTTGCTTTTTCTTTTCTAAGATTGCTTCAACTACTTTGGAATGATCTTCTTGGTCTCTTTGCTCAATAAAGCGTTCAAAAGCTTTTTGTGATTCTTGAACATGAGCATCAATATGAACCATTGGTAGAGAGAGCTTACTTAAGCATTCTCTAAGGGGCTCGTCTAATTTTCGTTTGAGAGCCACAGCTTCGGTTTCATTTCGAACATTGATTACAAGTCTCTTACCGTCGTATCTAGGCGTTTGGTTTTGTAATAATTCCCGTAAGCCCGAAGAGATATTTTCTAATTTTCCCACGACAGTTGGCCAGTATTGTTGCCATTGTTCTTCTGTTAATTCTTTTGTCCCATATTCTATCGAGAAGTGGACCGTTGCTATATTTTGAAAGGTATCTTTGAGTCGTTGTGCAAATAGCTGATATAGATTGGCTGGAATAATTTTAGGAATATAAAATTGGAAATGCCAACTTTTTTGTTCTCTATGAATCGTTAATTTTTGAATGAGTGCTTCTTCTAAATAGGTTTGAACGAGTTCTTCGGGTATTTCAATTTGCTTCATGAGGAGCTTGAACCGTTCTTTTCTTACTTGATTGTCGGCTTGAGTCATTGTTTCGTCTCCTTTCTATGGGAGGTTCTATTAGCAAATAGAGGGCACCTCGTCTTTTGAGATCCCCTGCTTTTTGTATGGAAGTTACTTAAAGCTCATGTGCGGAGCGTTAATTACCGCTACCGAAAATCATGCTCCGAGACAATCACGTGGCGCTGAGCTAACCGGCGCAGCCAGTGGATCTCAGCTCTGCCACTTCGTCCCATGGGAGTCTCGGCATGACTCGCCCGCTGGGTTACTGCTGATTCTCAAGTACAAATAACATTCATTAAAAAAACCAAAAAACAAAGTGAATCTAGAGCCAACATGCTAAAGGCAATATCCAACTTCCATGTTTGCTGATGGTGGCTGGATGTGCGGTGTGCTGAATTTTTGGGTGTTGTCCGTGCGGGCAACACCCAAAAAATGTCGGGGCTACGGCAGCATATGAGCATCCTCAAAACCGTTTTTGAATGAAGAGCCACCAGTTAAAGAGTGAATCGGTCAAAGAACAAAGCGTTTATCATTATTACTGAATGTTTTTACGCTTGTCCTTTTAGTTCTAGGACTTTGTTGGCAAGGGCTTCTTCGATTTCTTGGAGGGCTACTTCTTCCATTTCGCCTTCTTTACGAATTTTTAATTCGACGATACCTTCATTTGCTTTTTTACCAACGGATAGTCGAATTGGAATACCAATTAGATCCGCATCTTTGAATTTTACGCCCGCACGCTCTGGTCGATCATCATATAGGACTTGATAACCTTTACTTTTTAATAATTCATACAGATGGTCAGCTAACTCTTTTTGCTCCGCATTTTTACTGTTCATCGCTAATAAATGAATGTGGAAAGGAGCAACATCATATGGCCAAACGATGCCGTTTTCGTCATGATGCTGTTCAATTATTGCTGCCACTACACGTGAAACACCAATTCCGTAACATCCCATTAAAATTGGTTTTGCTTTTCCGTTTTCATCTAATACTTGAGCATTCATACTTTCAGAATAGAAAGTGCCCAATTTAAAGACTTGACCAATTTCAATTCCTTGGGCGAAGTGAATCGTCCCATTTCCATCAGGTGAAAGCTCTCCTTCTTGAATAAAACGAATATCACCGTAAGCGTCGACTTGGAAATCGCGTTCCACATTGACACCGACAAAGTGGTGCTCGGTTTCATTTGCTCCACAAATACTATTTACCATATTTTTAATTGCAAAATCGGCGTAAATCTTCACCTTTGTGCCAACAGGTCCAATTTGACCGACAGAAGCATTCATCACATCTTGTACGTCTACTTCTGACGCTAGACGGACTTCTTTAGCATGAAAAGCATGTTTAAGCTTGACCTCATTTAGTTCATGATCGCCACGTACAAGAACGAGAACAAATTCATCGTCAAGTTGTACTAACAATGATTTAATGATGTTTTTCTCTTCAACATCTAAATGATTGGCTACTTGTGATACTGATTTGGCATCAGCCGTATGAACTTTTGACAATTCCATTTGTGACTCATCAGACTTTTCATCACTTACATGAACAGCAGCCATTTCAATGTTTGCTGCATAATCCGACCCATCAGAATACGCAATCGTATCTTCTCCTACACTAGCAAGGGCCATGAATTCATGTGTATCCTTACCACCCATTGCTCCGGAATCCGCAATAACCGGACGGAAAGTTAAACCAACTCGTGTAAAAATATTAGAGTACGCTTGATACATGTTTTGATATTCCGCATCTAATGAATCTGCATCCGTATGGAAAGAATACGCATCTTTCATGATAAACTCACGCCCACGTAGCAATCCAAATCGAGGTCTTCTCTCATCACGGAACTTCGTTTGAATTTGGTATAAATTCATCGGTAATTTCTTATAAGACTGTACGAAGTCACGTACGATAGAGGTAATCACCTCTTCATGTGTTGGACCTAATGCAAAGTTGCGCTCATGGCGATCTTGCAAACGAATTAACTCACCGCCCATTTTATCCCAACGACCAGATTCTTGCCATAACTCGGCAGGATGTAACGTAGGCATGGTTAGTTCCTGTGCACCTGCTTTATTCATTTCATCACGCACAATCGATTCAACGTTTTGAATAACTCGTTTGGCTAATGGTAAATAAGCATATACACCAGAAGCAATTTGTTTCATCATACCTGATCTTAACATTAATTGATGGCTTATTACTTCTGCATCAGAAGGAACATCTCTTAATGTCGGTAACAAAAAAGAAGATTGTTTCATACTCATAATCCTTTCTATTCCAAACAATAAATTCTTATTTACATAAATAAACGGTTAATATCGTTCCAAGTAACGATAATGACTAGTAAAAATAAGAGGGCAAATCCAATAAAGTGGACCATTCCTTCTTTATTAGAATCGATTGGCTTTCCGCGAATCGCTTCAAGTCCTAGGAAGACAAGTCTCCCTCCATCCATTGCTGGAATCGGCAATAAATTAATAACACCGAGGTTAACACTTAAAGCAGCGGACCACTGAATTAATACAAAAATCCCCATTGCTGCAGCTTGCCCCGTATAATCATAAATACCTACTGGACCCGCAATATAATCCATTGAGAACTCTCCTGTAATTAACAACCCTAATACTTCAAAAATCATCGTTGTGAATGTGTAGGTTTGCTCAACCCCAAAAGATAAAGCTCCCCATAGCGAAAACTCAGTCGGTTGGAAAATACCGACGACACCCTCCGGTTCACCGTTTTGACCTTCACGCATTTGTGGGGTCACCGGAATCGTTAATGCTTCGCCATCACGCTCCACCACAAAATCAATTTCTTCGTTAGGGTTTGCTTGAATGATAGAAGTCATATCTTCCCAAGTTGAAACATTCGTTCCATCAATGGAGACTACCTCATCACCAGTAACAAGTCCAGCTTCTCCAGCAACTCCATCCTCAGACAAATTACCGATACGTGCTTCATCAACAGGAGTACCTTGTACTAAAGCTACAATCGTTAACAATACAATCGCTAAGACAAAGTTCATCATCGGTCCAGCAAAGATCGTTAATGCACGTTTGCCTACTGATTTAGATCCAAACTGCCGACTCCATGGAGCAATTTGAGTTGGAATTTCATCATGTATGACTTTTGCTTTTTCATCTACATGATAAATCACTTTCTCATCAAGTTCATTGTAAGCAACGATTTTTAGTTCATGCACTAAATCGATACTTTCAACTTGAACCACTGTCGCATTAGGATGTTTTGATTTATTATTAATAATAATTTCACTGACTTTGTCCTCATCATTAACAATTAAACCAATATCATATCCAGGTTTGATTTCATACGCCTCTGGCTCTTCTCCCGCCATACGTACATAACCACCCAATGGAAGCATCCGAATCGTATAAACCGTTTCATTTCTTTCAAATGAAAATATTTTTGGGCCAAAACCAATAGCGAATTCACGGCAAAGAATACCTGCTTTTTTAGCAAAATATAAATGTCCCCATTCATGGATAAAAACTAATAATCCAAAAACTAATATAAATGAAAGTAACGTTTCCAATGCCTACTTCTCCACCTTTCCTAATCGATTTTGGAGTGGATAAACGCTCTTGTAAGCTGATCGATTTCCATGATCTCCTCAAGCGAAGGTTGCTTTATTCCTTCATGATATTCAAGTGCTTGTTCAATTAAACATTCTATTTCTAAAAAGCTAATTTTATTATGTAAAAATGCGGCAACCGCTTCTTCATTTGCGGCATTTAATACCGTAGGAAATGACCCACCTCGTTTCCCAGCTTCGAACGCATAGGAAATTGCCTTGAAGCGTTCAACATCTAAAGGTTGGAAATGAAGCTTTCCGACTTCCCATAAGTTTAACCTTTCCGTATTTCTTCTTTCAAGTCTTTTTGGATAAGTTAACGCATATTGGATCGGTACTCGCATATCCGGTGTTCCTAATTGAGCCATGACACTCTTATCATGAAACTCTACCATAGAGTGTATGATACTTTCCTTATGTAAAAGTACATCGATTTTTTCATAGGGAACTTGAAATAACCAATGAGCCTCTATCACTTCTAAACCTTTATTCATCATGGTCGCTGAATCAATCGTAATTTTTGCTCCCATCGACCAATTAGGGTGATTTAACGCCTGTTCAACCGTTACTCCTTGCAATTGCTCGCGACTTAAATCACGAAAACTGCCACCAGAAGCCGTCAAGATTAATCGATCTATGTCCTCATAACGCTCACCATTCAAAGCTTGAAAGATCGCCGAATGCTCACTATCAACCGGCAATAAAGAAACCTGATATTTTTGTGCGGCAGCTGTAACTAGATGTCCCGCTGTTACAAGCGTTTCTTTATTAGCTATTGCAATGGGTTTGCCTTCTTTTATAGCTGCTAAAGTAGGTTCTAAGCCGACACTACCAATAACCGCATTGACTAAAATATCCACCTCATGAAATGCCGCTACTTCTATTAACCCATGCTTACCATCAACAAATCGTACCTCTGAGCTACATTGCATCGCTAATTTATCTTTATCTTCTTTAGAAATGACCGAGACTAGCTTCGGCTTAAATTCTTCGATTTGTTGAATCGCAAGGTCTAGATTTCGTCCTACAGACATCGTTATTAGCTCAAACTCTTCACGATGCTCTCTAATAATATCTAGTGTTTGAGTTCCAATCGAACCTGTTGAACCCAATAATCCAATTCTTTTCATCGTTCATGCCCCTTTTCAGTCATTACTAGATTTGACGTTTAAATTAACTGCAGTAAATGTAAAATCGGCATGACATAAATCAAACTGTCAAATCGGTCTAATATCCCACCATGACCAGGTAAAACCGTTCCAGAATCCTTTACAGAATAATGACGCTTTAAGGCAGATTCAACTAAATCACCTAGTTGGCCAAATGTTGATGCGACAAGCATTACAAGTAACGCAATGAAATAACTTTCAAATAATTGAGGGAAAATCATATAAAAAGCGGTCCCTAATGCAATTGCACTAATAATTCCAC
This sequence comes from Alkalihalobacillus pseudalcaliphilus, assembly GCF_028610675.1. Lineage (NCBI taxonomy): Bacteria > Bacillati > Bacillota > Bacilli > Caryophanales > Bacillaceae > Alkalihalobacillus > Alkalihalobacillus pseudalcaliphilus. The sequence goes on along the minus strand of NZ_JAQQWS010000001.1, from coordinate 58,995 downwards.
CAATTGCACCTTCAATCGTTTTTTTCGGGCTAATATCTGGCCAAAGCTTATGTTTACCAAACGCTCTCCCTATAAAATAAGCACCTGAATCGGTTGTCCATATTAATAATAAAACAAAAAATACTAACCACATTCCTACGTCTGCAATTTCTCTTGTCATTAATAAATAATGAAAACCGAAGCCGACGTATACAGAAGATAGTACAACGAAACCAACTTCATCAAAGGTAAATTTATTTTTAGACAGAACTGTAAGCATTAATAAAAATAAAATCAAAAATACAAATGATTCTATTTTTGTAAATTGGATCGGTACTACTGCGTCAAACCAGGTAGAAGGAATGAGAAGCAGCCACATCGAGCCAAGGCTAATTATGCCCATCGTTGAAAACGGTGATATCTTTTTCATCTTTAACAACTCTGTCATCGCAACAGAGGCAACAATAAAGATAAAAGCAGAAAATAACCAGCCGCCTGCAATAACTAAACTTATAAAAACGATTCCACCAATTAATCCTGTAATAATCCTTTGCTTCATTTATTTGCCGCCCCCTTCATTAGACGCCACCATAACGTCGTGCTCTTTTTTGATAGACGGCAATCGCTTCCGCAAAGTGTGATTCATTAAAGTCCGGCCAGAGTACATCCGTGAACCATAACTCACTATATGCAGCTTGCCATAACATAAAATTACTTAAACGAATTTCACCGCTCGTCCTAATTAACAGATCGGGATCTGAAATGGAAGCGGTCATTAAATACGAGCTCATAACCTCTTCGGTAACCTCATCACTTGACAGCTTACCAGCTGCAACATCCTCACTAATCTGTTTAATTGCCTCTAACATTTCAGACCGACTACCATAATTTAAAGCAAAATTTAAAATTAATCCGTCGTTATCTTTTGTTTCCTCTACTGCATTTCGAACAGCCTTTAACGTATGTTCTGGTAATTGTGCCATACTACCCATTAATCGAACATTAACATTTTCTTGCTTTAAAATCGGCAATTCACTTTTAAAAAATATCTCGGGCAAACTTAACAAATAATCCACTTCTGCTTTTGGACGTTTCCAATTTTCTGTTGAAAAAGCATACAATGTCAAAACTTTAACATCTAGTTGATTTGCTTGCCTCACGATTTTATTAATCGCTTTTATTCCTTCACGATGCCCGGCGATTCTCGGTAGGCCTCGCTTTTTTGCCCAACGTCCATTACCATCCATAATAATTGCCACATGGTTAGGTATATTCGTTGTTTCAAGTTCGGCAATGGCTTCATTTGAATCCTTACCTCTTGCTCTCCATTTAGAGAATTTATCAAGCATCCGTCTGCCCTCCATTTATGCACAGCTGGACCACTGCTTTGCTTCTTACGATTCTAAGAGAAAAAGTGTAAAAAACCCCCTAAAAAGAGGGTCTTTCTTCTTGATCTAGTTTACAACGATTTCGCTTAGACTTCCATAACTTCTTTTTCTTTTTGTGCGGCTACAGCGTCTACTTTTTCAATCGTTTTATCTGTAAGCTTTTGCATCGTATCTGTATCACGACGCAAGTCATCTTCCGTCATCTCGCCATCTTTTTGAGCTTTCTTTAACTCATCATTGGCGTCACGACGTACATTACGGATTGCCACTTTTGCTTCTTCTGCAGAACGTTTAACTAATTTAACTAGTTCTTTACGACGCTCTTCCGTTAACGGAGGAATTTGAATACGAATGACCGAACCATCATTTGAAGGTGTTAATCCTAAATCAGCCTTCATAATCGCTCGTTCCACATCAGAAATAGATGATTTATCAAAAGGTTGAATAACAAGTAAACGTGCTTCTGGCACAGAAATCGTTGCTAACTGATTTAAAGGCGTCTCAGCTCCGTAATACTCAACCGTAACTCGGTCTAATAAAGCAGGGTTTGCACGACCAGCACGAAGTTTTGCAAGTTCACGGTTTAAAGACTCAATTGCTTTTGTCATTCTTGATTCTGCGTTTTTCAAAATTTCTTGTGACATCTTATTTCCCCCTAACTACTGTACCGATATCTTCACCAAGTACAGCTCGCTTAATATTTCCTTCTTCCATAATGGAGAAGACAATTAATGGTATATTATTATCCATACATAAAGATGATGCTGTTGAATCCATAACGGCTAAGCCTTCTTTTAATACATCCATGTAAGTTAATGATGTATATTTAACCGCGTTTTCATCCACTGAAGGATCAGCACTATATACGCCATCCACTTTATTTTTGGCCATAAGAATCACTTCTGCTTCAATTTCAGCTGCACGTAGGGCTGCTGTCGTATCCGTTGAGAAGTATGGATTCCCTGTTCCTGCCGCAAAAATGACAACTCGTCCTTTTTCTAAATGACGAATCGCTTTACGACGGATATATGGCTCTGCTACCTGACGCATTTCAATTGATGTTTGTACACGTGATTCTACACCAATATCCTCAAGGCTATCTTGAAGGGCTAATGAATTCATGACCGTAGCCAACATCCCCATGTAATCTGCTGTTGCACGATCCATACCTTTCGCACTTCCAGCCATACCTCTCCAAATGTTCCCACCACCAACAACAACGGCCACTTCTACATCAAGTTCAATAATTTCTTTCACTTGAGTCGCAATCGATTGGATGACAGATGGATCAATACCATAGCCTTGCTCACCAGCTAATGCCTCACCACTTAGTTTTAAAACAACACGATTAAATTTTTGCATGACGACCTCCATTATCACAAATAGAAACAGTAATTGATTTCGAAATAAATAAATCCTCTAATTTAGGTTTTTCTTGAAAAAAAGGGACACGTACAACTGTGCCCCAAATCTCCAATTATTTCTTTACTTGAGACATAACTTCATCAGCGAAGTTATCCACTCTTTTCTCAATTCCTTCTCCTACTTCATAACGGATGAATGTTTGAACAGATGCACCCTTAGCTTGTAAGAACTTGCCTACTTTTTGGTCACCATCTTTTACAAACGGTTGATCAACTAAACAAACTTGTTCGAAGAATTTGCTTAAACGACCTTCAACCATTTTTTCAACGATTTTTTCTGGTTTACCTTCATTTAATGCTTGTTGTTTTAAGATTTCGCGCTCATGGTTAATCGTCTCTTCTGAAACAGACGTACGATCTACATAAGTTGGATTAATCGCGGCTACGTGCATCGCGATATCTTTTGCTAATTCAGCATCCGTTGTTCCGTTAAGAACCGTTAAAACACCAATGCGGCCACCCATGTGTAAATACTCGCCAAATGCGTCTGCATCTGTCTTTTCAATAACTGTGAAGCGACGTAAAGTTAGTTTTTCACCAATTTTCGCTACGGCTGTATTAATATACTCTTCAACTACTGGTCCATCACCTTTGAAAGCTTGTGTTAAAGCTTCTTCAACGTTTGCTGGGTTTTCCGTTAAAACATGTTCAGCTAATTCTTTAACTAAAACTTGGAACGCTTCGTTTTTAGCAACAAAGTCCGTTTCAGAGTTAACTTCAATAAGAACCGCTTTGTTACCTTCAGATTTAACAAAAGTTAAACCTTCTGCTGCGATACGATCAGCTTTCTTCGCTGCTTTTGCAATCCCTTTTTCACGAAGAAGGTCAACCGCTTTTTCCATATCACCATCAACTTCAGTTAATGCTTTTTTACAATCCATCATTCCTGCGCCTGTTTTTTCACGCAATTCTTTTACCATACTTGCTGTAATTGCCATTATTTACGCCTCCTCAAACCTCAGTATGTTCAACATTTTTATGGTTCAAACATCGTTTTCCCCATATGTAAAGCTTCATTGTCATAGAACCGCTTTTGGTTCATATGCTTTAAAAAAGGGCGGAAAAGGGTAACCCCCTTTACCACCCTTGAAGTCAAACTAATAAAATTAAGCAGTTGTTGTTTCTTCTACTTCTTCTACTTCTACTTCTTCAGCTGTTGTTGCTTCAATTACAGCATCAGCCATTTTAGCTGTTAGAAGTTTAACGGCACGAATCGCATCATCGTTACCTGGGATTACATAATCAATCTCATCTGGATCACAGTTTGTATCAACAATCGCTACAATTGGGATATGAAGCTTGTGAGCTTCTGCAATTGCAATGCGCTCTTTACGTGGGTCAATAACAAATAATGCATCAGGAACTCCCGGCATATCTTTAATACCGCCTAAGAATTTCTCAAGACGCTCCATTTCTTTCTTAAGAAGAATAACTTCTTTCTTAGGAAGAACTTCAAATGTACCGTCTTCTTGCATTTTCTCAAGGTTTTTCAAACGCGTAATACGCTTTTGAATGGTTTCAAAGTTTGTTAATGTACCACCTAACCAACGTTGGTTGATGTAATACATTCCACAACGTTCAGCTTCTTCTTTCACTGAATCTTGTGCTTGTTTTTTTGTACCAACGAAAAGGATTTTCCCTCCGTCAGCTGCGATGCTACGTACGAAATTGTACGCTTCATCTACTTTCTTAACTGTTTTTTGTAAGTCGATAATGTAAATACCGTTACGCTCTGTGAAGATGTAGCGATCCATTTTTGGGTTCCAACGACGAGTTTGGTGACCGAAGTGTACCCCAGCTTCTAATAGTTGTTTCATGGAAATAACTGCCACATCAAACACCTCCTTATAATTGGTTTTTATTTTCCTCCGCATCCTTCATATTTAAGCAAAACTGTCATTGACAGCACCAATGCTCAAATCAGCATGCGTGTGTGATTAACACCGTCAATTAATATACCATAATAGCACTGCTTCTTGCAAGTAATTCTTCTAGTTTAGCGATAAAAATTCAAAATTAATTGGACTTCCCCTTTGCCAATTTGTAACTTTTGGGCAATTTCTTCAACTGTTAATCCTTGCTTAGCTAAATTTAGCACTTGTAAAGTCTGGGATTGTTCCATAATAACACCTTGCTCACCCGTATCAAAAGGGGCTTCGTAGGACTCGTACTTTTTCTGTTCAATTTCTAAATGTTCGGTAAAGCTTTTCGGTTGCTCCAAAGAAACTTGAGCTTCATTCGTTTGCTGGTGGATAGAGTGATTGCTACCTAATTCGAGTTCAGCGTTTGATTTGGTACTAGGCTCTACTGCTGCTCTATCCTCACTATGTATGTGTGGTTGCTTTTTCTCTTTTCTTTGGAGCTCTAAAATGAATCGCTCATTTTCTTGCTTGATTTCATCTGTTAATTGAATTAAGAGTGCTTGCATTTCTGTTTTTTGTTCTTGAATGCTCGTAACTGTTTGTTCTAATCGGGTCACTTTCTTCCATAATATAACGACTAGAAATAATAGCACGACTAAAGCTACGATCAAAAAACTAGTTATATCATTCATCGTCTAACCTCTCAACCTGAATAATCGATAAATTTCCCTTTAAAAGGATGCTGTTGCTTGTGAGTGTGCGTGCTCTTGTCTTGCTTCTCCTCTTGAGGCTCATCGCCTTGATTGGATTGCTCTTGCTTGTCGTTTTTCTCGTCTCTTATTTTCTGAAAATTTGACTGATGTGTTTCTTGAATGGATTGACGAAGTTGCTTCATTTTCTGCTCTTCCTCTTGAGCCTGCAATTCTTGCCGTGTTTGAAAACGTTGCTGCATTTGCTCTTGAATCTTTCCTGTTTTCTGAGATTGTGGAAAAGAACCTTGCATTTCAATAGGGCGAAGACTCATCGTTATCCTCCTTGCCTCATTTCAAGCTAGAAATGGTAATTTCATTTTGCATCAAAGCTATTTGTGACTTTGAATAACTCGAGGTAAGTTTCCTACGATACTTCCCAAAATGAACATTTACATTAGGATAAATCATTTTATCCGCTTTCATAAAACCAAAGTTTGCCGACTGATTCATTTCTTTCATTTCCGCTACACTTTCTTCAAGTAGCTCTCGTTTCGTTATCGACTCTTTTAAGAAATGAAGCACCCTTAATTTATGTATTTTTTCTTTGCCTTGTAAAGGGCCGACTCTTTTCTCTTTTTCTAATAAAACATTCAATAATTTAGATGATTTCATGATACCATCTTTTAGCTCTATTAACTGCTTCTCCATCGTACGCTGCTGCTCAACAATTTGCTTGGAAGGACCTACATAAAAATCGGTTTTAGTATGTAGGGCATTCCCAAACTCATTCGCTTGAATTTTAAAACCTGCCGACACAACGCCTCCGACAATATTCCCTTTTCCCTTCATACAAACGATTTCAGTAGTCGCATAACAATGACTATGTAAAATCGACTGTGTCACATAAATAGAATCGCCAACCTTCACATTTCCTTCATTAATAAAGGTCGTGTAAAGTGAATGCTTTGCTTGAATATCACTTTTGTTTTGACCAACAATACCAGCACCTACATAAATAGATCCACCCGCCTGAATCGTGGCACCCTCAATCGTTCCATTCACACGAATATCTCCACCTGCAATAATTTTAAATCCAGAAGGAACATTTCCATTGACATGTACATTGCCAATAAAATCGATATTACCCGTTCTCGTTCCAATATCTCCTTTAACTTGGTAGACAGGATAAACATGAACCGTTTTTTTCGTCATCGACATTTGACCACTTACAAGTGCATACAAAGTTTGACTCTTTTGATCAATCCTCGTATTTTTTCCTATTCTTAGCTTGAAATCTTTTCCTCTTTTTGGCTCTACCGGCTCACCTAGCACATTCATACCTGCTTCACCATTAGTTGCCGCCACTTTCTGTGCGAGCTTTTCACCCTCTTTCACAGAAGGGATGTCTAACACTTGCTTCAAATCAATAATACCAGAATGTTCGACTGAATGTTGATTAGCCTCATCCGTCGCTCTAACCGCAATTAGAAGATACGCATCCTGCCCCTTAACCGGTTCTATCCCTTTGGCAACTTCTATCGGCTCAAGCCATTCCGTTTGATTCTCAACCAATGTTGAAATAGCATCCATTAAAAGGCCATACGTTACACCTTTCGTTTGAAGATAGTCAATTATCAATTCAACCGATAAAGTATCTGCTTTTTCTACTTTCTCTTTTTGATGAAGAATTGCTTTCATTTTTTGTTGTTCCAAGCGCAGTGAAAGATAAGGTTCAACAACATGCATTCAATCATCCCCTTTATATATGACATCATATAGTTATATATTTTTTAAGATTAGACAGCACCATCGATACTACCTTCCAGATCCTTGGTTTCTTCATTGGATGATTAAGCTTTCACTTTATTTTTTTTGAGAAAGCTTGTTTTAGCCGAGCAATAGATTTGGAGTGAATTTGTGAGATTCTTGATGTAGAAAGATTTAACACTTCTCCGATTTCCGTAAGCGTAAGGCCCTCATAATAAAATAAACTAATCACCAACTGTTCTTTTTCATTCAGTGAGCGAATATGTTCGACGAGCTCTTTTTTCGTTAAATCATCCATTAATTTTTGTTCTGGTGTTAATGTTTTTTCATCTACAATCGTCGCCATAAAAGTGTCTGACTTATCTTGTTCTTGTGTATACTCATCTATCGACAGCATATTGGCCGTAAATTGCTCCATCTGAATTTGCGTAACCTCTGCCTCAGTCATTCCTAACTCATGGGCGATCTCTAAAACTGTTACATTTCTACCTAATAATTGCTCTAGTTTTTCAACAACAGCATCAACCTTTTTTACCTTTTCTCTCATAGAACGTGGTAACCAATCCGCTTTTCTTAATCCATCAATGATGGCTCCGCGTACACGGAAGGATGCATACGTATCAAACTTTAAATCACGTTCTGGGTTGAATTTTTCTATAGCATCAAATAAGCCATAATGTCCATGACTGTATAATTCGTCGCGATTAACATTCTTAGGCAACCCACTAGCGATTCGTTGAACATGATAATGAACAAGCGGTAAATACAATCTCACTAAATCATCACAAGCTTCTCGGTCTTTTTGTTTTAACCATAAATCCCAAAGTTTCTTATCATCCTCAATCATAACTTGAGCCATAAAGATTCACCCTTTCTAATTAAATGTCTTTTGTCCCCTCATGGACGGTTCTTATATGTAATAGCTGAGTTACCGAATCAAATTCAATGGTTCGACCACTTTTTCCACCAATATCTTCAGATACGATGGGTATGTGAAGCTCTTTTAATTTTTCTTTGACTGCTTCTGTGTTTCTCGGTCCAATTCTCATTAAATTAGAGCTTCCAGCAAATGAAAACATTTGGGCTCCACCAGCAAGCTTTGCTTTGATAAACTGGCGGCTCGCACCCATATTAAGCATCGTCTCAACTAAATCATCAATAGCTGTATCCGCATATTTAGCTCTGTTAGGAACCATTTGTCTCGCTTGTTTAGAATCAGGAAGCATAATATGGGCCATGCCTGCAACCTTTTTCAAGGAGTCATATAGGACAATACCAACACATGAACCTAATCCAGATGTTCTCAGTTTTAAAGGAGCTACGATTGTTTGGACATCTGCCATACCTACTTTTACAACTTCGTTCATACTTAGGACACTCCTAACGCTTCAAACAACGTGGGAAAAGATTCAGGATCAGGAATAAAGAAGAATTGTCCGTTAATAGGATTTGTCCGATGATCAACTTCAATAATATTCGTTTCTATTAGAATAGCTGCATCTGCCACTTCTGAAATCGTTAACACACCATAATGAACGACCGCCCCCGCCATATCCACGACCATTTGCGGTACAGTTGGCTGCAAATTAAGACCGGTAAAGTCAGAAAGTGCCGACAAATAAGAACCCACTAGAATATTCCCTAATTCTGAGAGAGCTGAAATCCCCATTTGAACCTGCTCATCGTCAGCTCTAAATGAAAATGATTGTCCTATTAACTTACTTGCAAATTTTTCAGCATCGGTAACCGTCGTCAAAAAAAACATACTTCCTAACGAATCGCCAGTAAACCTAAAAAATACGGCCGCCACCTCGGCATCTGCACCACCAACAATATTCGGTAAATCTTGGAAGTCAACTAAGCTAGCATTTGGTACATTCATTTCTACTTTCGTATTCATCAATTTTGATAATGAGGTAGCTGCATGTGCTGCTCCAATATTTCCAATTTCCTTCAAAATGTCAAAATGATGTGATTGCAAAGTTTGTAAAAAGGACATCGTTTCAACTCCCTTTCATTAAGCAAGGCTTATTAATTCATGCGCTATCTGTGGCAAATCCACTACTTTTTCAATTAATTGAGACGAGATGGCCACCTTAGGCATCCCAAACACAACACTTGTTTGTTCTGATTGAGCTAAGGCGATAACTTTTTTTGACTTTCTTAAATGAAAGAGGCCCTCTGTTCCGTCTGACCCCATCCCTGTCATAATGACGGCTATAATTTCCTCGATATCAACATCTGCTAGCGAGTAAAAAAGCTTATCCACTGCAGGCCTAAGTCCTCTAATTGGAGAATCTTGTGATAAGTTAGCACGTAATAAAGATTGATGCTGTTCAACTTTTAAATGACAATGACCCGGAGCAATATAAACATGGCCTGCCTTCAGCTCTTCTAAATGACTCGCTTCCTTAACCGTTAACTGAGACAAACTATTCAACCTATTCGCTAATGATTCCGTGAAACCAGCTGGCATATGTTGAACGACCAATATCGGATGAGGGAAATCTTTTGGTAATCGTGGAATCACTTCTTTTAGTGCTCTTGGACCACCAGTAGAAGTGCCAATCACGACTAACTTTTGCCATGTACGTTGATTAGAATTATTTTTATGCCAATGCTTGTTTGGTGTTAGTAAAGATTCATTAGACGACTCTGCTAACATGGAGGAACTGCTAGTTAAGACCGTGACCTTAGCTGCACATTTCACTTTTTCAATAATCTCAGCTTTAATCGTCATTAAGTCTAATGAAATCGAACCAGATGTTTTGGTTACAAAATCGATCGCTCCATACTCCATTGCTAACAATGTATTTTCAGCACCTTCTTTAGTCGTGCTACTTAACATAATAATCGGACAAGGGTTCGTTGCCATAATCACTTTTAAAGTTTCTATACCATCTAATAGAGGCATCTCGACATCTAAGGTCATAACATCCGGTTGCAGCGTATCTCTTTTTTTAAGTGCATCCTTTCCGTTCCGAGCGGTACCCACCACTTCTATATAAGGGTCTGATTGCAGGATATCCGAAATAACCTTTCGCATAAATGCAGAATCGTCAACGATTAGAACACGAATTTTTCGTCTCACAAAAACAACTCCTACAGCACATTCTATTTATCTTAAAAACCAAGACTTTAATTGGTTTACGAAACGGTTAGGGCTTGGTTGCTCGCCCAAACTACCACTCAGTGAACCTGCTACTTTTCTCACTTCTTTACTGATCTGTGCCCTTGGACTCATAAGTAAAAATGGCTTTTGTGCTTTGACCGCCTTCATTACATGGTTATCCTCAGGCAATATTCCAAGCAAGCGTAAGTCAACATGTAGAAATCTCTTCGTCACTGTACTTAAATTCGCAGCGGTTCGCTCCCCCTCCGCTTTTGATTCTGCTTTATTAATAATGAGGTGAAGCGGTTGTCTATGCCCCTTATTCCTCATATATTTGATCGTTGAATAGGCATCCGTAATCGCAGTTGGCTCTGGCGTTGTAACAACAATAACTTCATCCGCTGCTAGCATAAGCCCATAAGAGTTTTCTGATATACCCGCTCCTAAATCGATAATTAAATAGTCATTCAAATAACCAAGCCTATTTATCTGTTCACCAAAATGTGTCATCTTATCTTGATCGAGATGGATTAAATCCGTTAAACCTGTCCCTCCAGCGAGAAAAGGAAGTGAACCCGGCCCCCATTCTAAAACGTCTTCAACCAATAATTTAGATTCAAATAAGTCCACGATACTTTTTGATGCTGGCTTCCCAAGTAATACTTCTAAATTACCCATCCCTAAGTCGCCATCAATGAGTGTCACTTTATGATGTAACTGCTGCAAGGCTAGGGCTAAGTTAATCGAAATATTAGATTTACCTACGCCACCTTTTCCACTTATGACAGCTAACACTTTAGAGCGTTGTTGATAACGCTCTTGCATCAGTTTACGAAGTTTATCGGCTTGGTCAATCATGTTCATTGCCCCTGATTATTTGAGAAACAAGCCACTCTTTTGAAGGGATCAACCAATCGTCTGGGACGTTCTGTCCGTGACTAACACAGGCCAGCGGTAAACCTTCTTCTATAGGTATATTAAGAAGTGCTCCGAGTGAGCTTGTTTCATCTTTTTTCGTTAATATGACTTGATTAATTTCAATCAAAGAAAATTGTTCGATAATCTGTTTCATATCTTCATATTTTGACGTAAGTGATAACACTAAGTACGTATGTGCATCTTCTTTAAAGTCGATGATTTGTGAGAGTTCAGATACATACTTCCTATCTGTAAAATTTCTACCCGCTGAATCTATTAAAATAAGGTCATACTGTTCAAATTTTTGTTTAGCTTGACGCATTTCCTCCATCGTATAAACAACTTCTAATGGAAGCTCTAAGATTTTGGCATACGTCTTTAACTGCTCCACAGCGGCAATTCTATACGTATCTGTTGTAATAAAAGCGACTTTCTTCTGCTTCTTTAAAGACGCCCATGCGGCTAGTTTGGCGATTGTTGTTGTTTTCCCTACACCAGTAGGCCCGATTAGCTGGATGAATTTTTTATCAAAGTTCACATCACCAATCGAGCTCTCTCGTAATTCTTCTTTCAATACGTTCACTAGCTTTAGTTCCCAACCATTTGCAGACAAAGCTGGCATTTGGTCAAGCGTCGCCGCATACTCCATCATGAGCTCCTTAAGCACTCTTTGAATAATCGTTTGACTTACCCCATGTGTTTGAAGTTTTCTCGATAACCTCTCGATCGGTGCCGGATAAAGGTTGACCTCAAACTTGTTCTGTTCCGATAAATCCTTGAGTAAACCTTTTACCATTTTCAACTCTTCTGTTAGTACGCTTTGATCATGCTGGGCTTTCTCCATTTCACTGTGAGAAAAATCAGGTTTGTCGAAACTTTTTTTGATAACACCTGGCTTTTCTTGTTCTTTAGAATCGACAGCAGCAATAACTTCGAGCTTTTTCTTTGTAAAAAATCCTAAAAAACCACCTGTTTCAACTTCCTTAGAGTGGAGGATAATGGCATCTTTTCCGAGTTCGGTCTGAATAGATGCCCTTGCCTCAGCCATAGATTTGACGATATATTTTTTTACCTTCATGCCGGATTCACCACCCCAACACTTTGTACTTCAACTTCAGCTTCTAATTCGTTATATGAAAGAATCGTCACTTGTGGTAAATACCTTTCAAGTAGTTGGCGTACATACATTCTAACAGCAGGTGAACATAAGATGATTGGTGCCTGTCCCATTTGAGCTAAGCGCTCTGCTTCTTGTTGACTCGCCTGAATGATGGCTTGGGAATCATTTGGATTTAATGAGACAAAGTTACCATGTTCTGTTTGTTGAATCGCGTCCGCTACCTTTTTTTCAACGGAACCACTTAGCGTAATGACGTATAAAGGTTCGCCAGGCGTGGTTATTTGTTTCGTAATTTGCCTTGATAATGATTGACGTACATATTCAGTCAGTAAACTCATATCTTTCGTCATTGAGCCATAATCGGCTAAGGTTTCAAAAATAACCGGTAAATTCCTAATCGAAATATTTTCTTTTAATAAACCTTTTAATACTTTTTGAATCTCACCAATAGATAATAGATTTGGAGTTGTTTCCTCTACTAATGCAGGGTAAGATTCTTTTAAATGGTCAACAAGCTGTTTCGTTTCTTGACGACCTAAAAGCTCAAAGGCATGCTTTTTAATAATTTCGGTTAAATGTGTGGAAACAACAGATGGTGGGTCAACAACGGTATAACCCGAAAGCTCTGCCTGTTCCTTCATTTCTTCATTAATCCAAATCGCAGGTAAACCAAACGCTGGTTCGATCGTTTCAATTCCTACAATGGATTCATCATCGATCCCAGGACTCATCGCCATATAATGATCAAGCAATAATTCCCCTTTGGATATTTCATTACCTTTAATCTTAATCACATATTCATTCGGTTGGAGTTGGATATTATCTCTAATTCTTATGACTGGAACGACCATACCTAACTCTAGTGCCAGCTGTCTTCGAATCATCACGACCCGATCTAACATATCGCCACCTTGATTCGTATCAGCTAGAGGAATTAAACCATAACCGAATTCAAATTCAATTGGTTCAATTTGTAACAAACTAACGACACTTTCAGGCGATTTCATATCTTCTTTTGGCTCTTCCTCATTGGAAGCTGCCACTTCATTTTCAAGTGTATGTTTCTCCATACGCTGAAGCTGAAATGCCCCTGCCGCAATAAGACCAGCCACAGAAAACGTAATCCATTTATCAATCGGTGTTAGTACACCTAACAAAAAGATGGTCGCTGCCGCAACATATAGCATTTTCGGATAGGCAAATAATTGGCTAGTTAAATCCTCACCTAAAGTTCCATTTGAAGCTGCACGTGTCACGATAATACCTGTGGCAGTTGAAATAAGTAAAGCAGGTATTTGTGTAACAAGCCCGTCTCCAATTGTTAATACGGTATATGTTCTTGCAGCTGTCCCAAGATCCATACCCATTTGCATCATTCCAATAATTAATCCAAATATCATTGAAATAAAGACAATCACGATATTGGCAATCGCGTCACCCTTTACAAATTTACTGGCACCATCCATGGCACCATAAAAATCTGCTTCTTTTTCAATTCTTTCTCTTCGGTCTTTAGCTTCATGGTCAGAAATTAATCCCGCATTCAAATCTGCATCAATACTCATCTGCTTACCAGGCATCGCATCTAACGTAAAACGAGCCCCAACTTCAGAGACACGCTCTGCCCCTTTTGTAATAACGATAAACTGAATTAAGACAAGAACCATAAATACAACAAAACCTACTAAAGCATTACCACCTACAACAAAATTTCCGAACGTATCGATCACATTTCCAGCATCCGCTTGTGAAAGGATCGAACGAATCGTCGAAACACTTAGCCCAATTCGGAACAAAGTTACGAGTAAGAGCAACGTAGGAAATATGGAAAATTGTAAGGAATCCTTTGTACTCATCGCCACTAAAATAACGATGAGAGAGAGGGAGATATTTGTAATAATCAAGAAATCAATTAATGTCGTAGGAAGTGGAATAATTAACATAATGACGATAAAAATAACGCCCATTAAAACGGATAACTCTTTTAGCTTCAAAATGTCTCCCTACTTTCCAACCTGTTTATTTTTTAAACGATATACATACGCTAGTACTTCAGCAATGGCTTTAAATAACGACTCAGGCACTTGGTCACCTATTTCAGTTTGACCATATAACGCCCTAGCTAATGGTTTGTTTTCTACTAAAATTACATCATGTTCTGTTGCGATACTTTTGATTTTTTGTGCAACAAAATCAACACCCTTTGCAATCACAACCGGTGCATCCGACTTTTGATCATCATACTGTAAAGCTACTGCATAGTGAGTCGGGTTTGTAATGACGACGTCAGCTTTTGGTACTTCCTGCATCATTCTTTGCATCGCCATTTCCATTTGTTTTTGCTTCCGCTTTGATTTAATTCGAGGATCACCCTCCATATTTTTATGCTCATCTTTTATATCTTTTTTTGACATCCGCATTTGTTTTTCATTATCGTAACGTTGGTAAATATAATCTGGGACAGAGAGCAGTAATAAAAGTAAAGCTACTAGCATACCCATTTGAGCGGTTAATGTTGCGATTTGAGCAAAACCAATTTCCACAGATTTTTGAGATATAAGCATGACGTCCTCTAAGTTAAACCAAATTAATACAAAAACAACGACACCGACAAATGTTATTTTTAATAATGATTTGGCCAATTCAACAAGGGCACGTGCAGAAAATATCCGTTTTGCCCCTTTTATCGGGTCAATTTTTTTAAGATTAAATTTTAACGGTTCTGTCGTAAACATCACACCAACTTGGATAAAACTAGCAAAGACACCCGCGACCATTGCCATTAACATAATCGGTAATAGAACAACGGCAACTTGAACAATAATATCCCAAAACATAATCTCCAAATTCCTAGCGGTTACATCCATTAATAAATACGTTTGGAAGTTATGTCTTAGAAAATCATAAAGGGCTTGCCCGACCATACCTCCACCAAATAACCATAAAAAGATAAACACAAATAATAAAATAAAAGCCGTATTGACATCTGTACTTTTGGCAACCTGTCCTTTTTTTCGCGAGTCTTGTCGTTTTTTAGGCGTTGCTTTTTCTGTTTTCTCTTCTGCAAAGAATTGCAGGTTTATTTTGACTTCCTTCATGAATTACGCCCCTAACAATTGCATGAGAGTTCGCATTGCTACAATGATTTCATTCATTAAAGCCCTCACAAGCATAAAGAAAACACCCATATATACCGTTAATAATAAGAGACCTACCATTATTTTTACGGGCAACCCAACTACAAACACGTTCATTTGTGGTACAGATCTTGAAATCATACCTAATGCAACATCTACTAAAAAAAGAGAACCAACAATTGGTAATGCCATTTGAAAAGCAATCATAAACATCTTTGCAAATGTAGCAGCCACAAAATACACAACACCCTCATCACCAAAGGGCAGGAAGAGCTGATCAATAGGAATAAACTGATAGCTGTAAAACACACCATCCAGTAATAAGTGATGACCATTAATCATGAGTAAAAATAAAATCGCAAACGTATATAAATACGTTCCAACCAATGGACTTTGAGCCCCAGTCTGTGGGTCCACGACATTAGCAATGAGAAAGCCCATGTTCATATCAATAAAACCACCCGCTATTTGAATAGCATATAACATAATCATCGCTATTAATCCGACCATTAATCCGACAAGTACTTCTTTGATGATTAGTAAAAAATATACCGCGTCGATTTCAACAAACGGATCTTGTAACGTAAATATGAGCGTCCATGCTAAAAAAAGAGAAAGCCCGATTTTAAAAGTTGATGGAATCGTTCGATAACCATAAATCGGTAATACCGCAATAAAAGCTAGTATTCGTACAAATACTAACAAAAAGCCTGGTAGATAGTTTAACCATTCCATCATCATTACCCAATAAACCGATAAAGATTGCTAAAAATATCGTGAGCAAAATCAGTTAGTAATGAAAGCATCCAAGGGCCAAACACAACTAAAGCCACTAATACACCGACAATTTTCGGAATAAACGCCAACGTTTGCTCTTGAATTTGCGTTGTCGCTTGAAAGATACTAACGAGTAATCCAAGCCCCAGTGCCACGAGTAACAAAGGGCCCGCAATTAGTAAAATAACCCATACGCCATTTTCAGCTAAACTAATAATAAATTCTTCACTCATTTACGCACCCTCCCTTCACTGAAAGCTCCTGAGCAAGGATTCAACAATCAAATACCAACCATCAACGAGCACAAATAATAAGATTTTAAATGGTAATGCAATCATAACTGGAGGAAGCATCATCATCCCCATCGACATCAAGACACTAGCAACAATCATATCGATAACAAGAAATGGTACAAAGATAAGAAAACCGATTTGAAACGCTGTTTTTAATTCACTAATGGCAAA
Source organism: Alkalihalobacillus pseudalcaliphilus (assembly GCF_028610675.1). NCBI lineage: Bacteria > Bacillati > Bacillota > Bacilli > Caryophanales > Bacillaceae > Alkalihalobacillus > Alkalihalobacillus pseudalcaliphilus. Next base: position 42,355 of record NZ_JAQQWS010000001.1, on the reverse strand, counting down.
GGCTGGTATAAGTGAAGTTAAAGGTATGTCATCTAATGTTTCGGGTTGTTCTAATCCTGCATAGCCCATAAAAAGAGCCAAATCTTTTTCGCGTGTATGCTTAGCCATAAACTCCTTCATCGGAATCACGGCTTCTTCTAAAGCCTCTTCCTGAGTCATTTCCTCATTTAAAAAGGGGGTTAAGGCTCGTTCATTCACCTCTGACATAACCGGGGCCATGATAAAAAATGTAAGAAAAAGTGCTAGTCCGATTAATACTTGGTTAGGTGGCATCGATTGGGTAGCCAGACCTTGACGTACAAACGATAAGACGATCACAATCCGTGTAAAAGAAGTCATCATTATTAAAATCGCAGGAGCTAAAGATAGGACTGTTAAAATAAGCAATAACCGAATCGTTGTTGCAACACTTGCTGGTTCATCTGAAAAAACACCTAAGTCCAAACCAGGTATGGTTACTAAATTAGGGAGTGCCACTAATTCAATCATGCTTGTCTCGCTCCTTTACCGATTGATGCAATTTCTTCTGTGAGCTAGACACATCTGCTAATTGCTTGTCCAATAACTGCTTAAATGCTTGAGCTTCTTGGTCATTTTCTGTCTTTGTACTTGTTTGTGCCTTTTGCTTATTAGTCAAACCCTTTAACCAAGCCACACCTTTTTCTAAAGGAATATCATTCATTTTTTGCATTTGCTCTTCATGCATATTTAATAACTTCTCAATTTCCTCGGGATCATCTACTTCTTTTAACAATTGAATAGAATCGCCAACACCTACAATTAATAACTTCTCCCCAACTCGAACAATCTGAACTGAGCGATTAGCACCTAATGAAACACCACTTAAGTTTTGTAGATAGTGACTAGACTGAAACCGTTGCGTTTTTTTATTAATAAAACGTAAACCAAAATAGATTAAAACAACGATAAATGCAAAAGCTATTAATAACCGAATGACCGAAGAAAATAAGTTGGGGCCACTAAATCCGACTAACTCCTGTTCCTCACGGTCGTTTGTTCCTTCTTCTAATTCATCACCTTGTTCAACTACATCCCCCTGCACATCTTGCTCTTCTTCATTTAACTGATTCAACTCGAGCACTTCTGAAACACTCGGATTCTTGTCTTGCTCAGAAGCCACAATATGAGTTGGTTCCATAATCATGAACGAAAAACAAAGGGCTACGAGTCCGATTCGAAATAACATCACCTTCGTACTCCTCACAATAATCCTGATAATCTCCTAATCTAGTGTTTTCTTAATCGCTTCTAAAACGCGATCAGACTGAAAAGGTTTAACGATGAAATCTTTGGCACCTGCTTGAATCGCGTCAATAACCATCGCTTGCTGCCCCATCGCCGAACACATAATCACTTTAGCACTAGGATTTATTTCTTTAATTTCCTTTAAAGCCGCAATTCCATCCTTTTCAGGCATCGTAATATCCATCGTGACTAAATCAGGTTGCAGTTCTTTATACTTTTCAACTGCTTGAAAACCATCGGCTGCTTCACCTACAACTTGATAACCACCTTTATTTAAAATATCTTTAATCATCATTCTCATAAATGCCGCATCATCTACGATCAAGATATTTTTACCCATGCTTATTTCATCCCTTCTCCACATACATTACTTTAAGTTTCTTACGCGTTGTTCCTGACTAATAATATCAGTAACTCTTACCCCAAAATTCTCATCAATTACGACTACTTCACCTTGAGCAATTAACTTTTGATTAACAAGAATATCTACAGGCTCACCAGCCAGCTTATCGAGCTCAATAATCGAACCTTGTGTAAAGCTTAAAATTTCTTTAATTGATTTTTTTGTTCTCCCTAGCTCTACCGTTACTTGCAAAGGAATATCTAATAGAAGATTAAGATTGTGAGACTCCTCTTCTTGAAGTTGAGTTGGCTCAAAATTGGAGAACATTGCCGGTTGGACATCTACATGCCGCTGTCCAAACTGACTTCCAAAATGCTTTTGCTCTTTAGGCTTGTTCTCACTTACATGATCCATCGTATTCCACTCCGAGCCTTTGAGCCCGTTCCTTTCAGTAAACTGAATTTCTTTCGGGATATCACTCTCCCTATGATTCGGTTTCTTGATTTCTTCCTTTGGTTCCTCCATAAGTATCTCACTTGGCTTCATTAATTCTTCAATCATCTTTTTCGCAAAAGATACGGTTACTAGCTGCATAATGGTCGAATCTATCAGTTCACCCACCCTTAAGCGGAACGAGATTTTGACAAGAGTCTTTTCGTTAGGAAGGTGTTCAAGACCAATACCGTTCTTTAAGTCCATCATGTCAATACTTGGTGGTGAAATATCGACTTTTTTATTAAAGATAGTTGACATCGACGTAGACGCGGAACCCATCATTTGATTCATCGACTCTTGAACGGCACTTAAATGCATTTCTGACAGCTCTTCATCAACGTTCGTACCATCGCCACCTAACATTAAATCAGCGATGACCGCTGCGTCTCTCGTATGAATGACAAGTAAGTTTGTACCTTCAAACCCTTCTGTATACTGAACATGTACAGCAACATGGGGCTTAGGAAACGCTTCTTTTATATTTTTATATTCAATAAGGCTCACTTTCGGTGTGGTGATATCTACTTTTTGCCTCAATAATGTTGATAGAGCCGTAGCCGCACTCCCAAAAGAAATATTACCAATTTCACCGAGGGCATCCTCTTCAATTTCTGATAAATAATCTGAAATAACTAAGGAGTCTGCCGTTGATGTGGTAGACTCACCATCTATCCCTTGCAAAAGAGCGTTAATTTCTTCCTGTGATAACATATCACTCATCACTCAATACCTCCTCTAACTTTTCAGTGACTTGTACAGCCATTTGTTTCTTTAACTTACCTGGTTGGGCAGAAAATTTGGCTTCCCCTCCAACATAAACGGTTAATGGTTCAGTTATTAAATTGTTTAATTCAATGACGTCACCTTTATCAAGGTGTAAAAATTCCTCAACCGTAATCGAGGAACGACCTAACTCCGCTTGAACTAATAATGGAGCTTTACGTACATTCGACTCTAAATATGTAAATTCATTAGGTTCACGTTCTTTTTTCTTTTCTTGCATCCAATAATGAAGAGATAATTTAGGTAAAATCTCCTCCAACACAACATGGGGTAAACAGATATTAATCATGCCTGACGTTTCAGCAATCGTTGTTGATAATGAAATAACAACAACCGTTTCATTTGGGGATACCATCTGAAGGAATTGGGGATTCACTTCTAAATCCTCTAATTCTGGTTCTAGTTCAACGATTGATGACCATGCATCTTGAAAGCTATCTAATGTTCGTTGAAATAATTGAGACATGATTTTTGTTTCAATTTCTGTTAGATTCTCTACTTTATTTAAACTTATCCCTTTACCACCCAATAAACGATCTAGCATCGCATAGGCTATATGAGGATTAATTTCCATTATAAATCTGCCATTTAAAGGCTTCGGTTGAAACACATTTAAAATCGTCATTTTAGGTATAGAGCGCACAAATTCCTCATATGGCAATTGGTCAACAGACGTTACAGAAATTTGCACATAGGTCCTTAATTGTGCGGAGAAGAAAGTGGTTAATAGTCTCGCAAAGTTTTCGTGTATACGTGTAATGCTCCTAATTTGATCTTTAGAAAATCTTAGGGCACGCTTGAAGTCGTATACTCGAATTCTTTTTTCCAATTCTTCCTTTTTAAGCTCCTCAGCATCCATCTCCCCCGTTGAAATGGCCGATAATAAAGCATCTATTTCACCTTGTGATAATACATCAGTCAAAACGCTCACCTCACTTTTCCTTCTGACATCTTTCTTTTATAGACTCATGATTATTGAATGACCCAACTTGTTGTATATACATTTTGCACCTCGCCGGAGTCTAAAAGAGTATTAATCTCCTCTTTCAACTGAGCTTCAATTGCCCTCATTCCATCACGACCACTTAGTTCGCTTGAGGTTTTTTCTGACAACAAACTTAAAATGAGGTGATTGAGTTGAAAATCACGTTTCTCAATTTCAGTTAATGTATCTTTGGAATCTCCTTGAATGAAGAAGCTTACACGTATATAGTCATTGGATTTCAGATTCGTAACAATTTGTTCTGTCTCAAATGACATTTCGATGATGTCGTCAATCGATGATTGATTATTATCTGCACGAGCAAATTGACCACTCTGATTCAAAAAGATAATGACAGCCACTCCTACTAAACTGAATGTAAGCATTAAAATGAGCGTAATTTGAAACATTTTATTCTTCTTCATTTTTTTCTCCTATTTCCTTGTGAAGCTCACCTAGACCAATGTATTGATAAAGTTCATTGATTTTCGTATAAACTTCTGAGAGGTCATTTTTTACAACTAACTTTTTACCGTTTAATAGGGTAATCGTAGTATCTGGTAATGATTCGATTTGTTCAATTTGAAGAATATTAATTAAGAATGCATTTCCATTTAATCGATTTAGTTCAATCATCGGTACTGTCGGGTTTGTGTGACCCTTCTCCTTTTTATTTTATATGAAAGTTACTTATAGGCGATAGATTGTGCCGTGAAGTTAGCTCGTCATCCATCTTGCGATAAATGACCTTAGTAGGACAGTCCTCCCTGTTTGTTCAAGCCGACTCCTGATGGTGATCGATTAGTAAACGGGCCAACAGTTTGAACAGTCGCCACTACTTTCATCTTTGTTGGTGGCGACTGTTTGTGCGGTGCACTGAATCTTTTTGAGCACGCTTTTCGAGCTAACGTCCAAAAAACGGCGGGGTTACGGCAAAATGTGAGAATTCTCAAAACCATTATTGAATGATGCCACCAGTTAAATGTTAATCACTATGGTTAAGCTACTGGTTATATCATTAGGTTCACTTTTAACGATTTATCGTTTTAAATTAATTAACTCTTGTAAAATATCATCTGAAGTTGTGATAATTCGTGTGTTTGCTTGGAAGCCTCGTTGAGCGACGATCATTTCCGTGAATTCCTCTGATAAATCAACATTTGACATCTCTAATGTACCAGCGACTAAACTACCGGTACCTCCAGCACCTGGTGTCGATAATTCAGCTGGTGCCGGTCCTGAGTTTGGTGTTGTGACAAATAGATTATCACCGGCCTTTGCTAAACCTTCAGCATTGGCAAATTTAGCTAAACCTATTTGCACTTCAGTAGGAACTAGATTTCCTTCTGAGTCAATAATGTTTATGGAGCCATCGGCACCAATTGAAAAGCTTTTAATATTGTTTAAAGCTTCTTCTAAATCAGCTGGCATGTCTCCACCATTTGCAATCGCTAAGAAGTTAATATCTTCGCCTGCACTACTTTGGAGCTTTAAACCACTTGAATTGACTAGGTTTCCTTCCGCATCCAGATAAAAGTTACCTGCTCTAGTGTAGTAATCTGACTCACCATCATTAACAACAAAATATCCGTCACCAGAAATACCTAAATCTAGTGCTCTACTCGTATTTTGTAAGCTTCCTTGCGTGTGGATTGTATCAATCGACGCTAGCTGCATACCTAAGCCAACTTGAGCAGCATTAATACCTCCTCGACCACCTGCAACCGGTGCTGTAGCACCTGATAATTCTTGTGAAACCATATCAGAGAAAGTCGTTCTCCCTTTCTTAAAACCGAACGTATTAACGTTGGCAATATTGTTTCCAATCGTATCTAACTTGATTTGTGAGTTTTTCATACCAGAAATCCCGGCATACATTGAACGTAACATGAATGAACACTCCTTTAGTTTTAAGTGGTTATCTACATCTGTCATTCAGTAGATTAAAGCTTCCTATTAAGGTCCAGCTTTTTTTAATCATTTTTAGTCATTAATTAAAATCGTTCCATTAATATTTGTAAAAATTTGTTCATTGGCTTCTTCACGATTTAACGCCGTAATGACCGTTTCATTTTTGGCACTAATAATAAGTGCGGCATCATTTGTAAGCACAAGTGAATCTTGTACCCCCATTTTCTGGGCTTGTTTGATTTTTTGATGAATCATATCCCAAGTTTGAGCCCCTATCACAATCCCTCTTTCTTCCATTCGTCCTTTGGCATGCTTACTTACCTTCAGTGGTTCTGACAGCTCTTTAAGAAATAAATCTTTAAAAGAAGTATCTCCCTTTCTTTCCGAATGTTTAATAGGTAGAGGATGCGGGTGGAGTGCTTGCAAGGAGGCGATTGTTTGTTTATCCATATGAATCCCCATCCTATGACTCTATCTCCTTGTCATCTTGTTCCTTACTAACTGGCTCGACTTGAACTAATTGGAAGTTACTAATCCATGTTTGGTTATCAAGCAATAATCGAATACTTCCATCCATCTCTATCTTGACTGAAACCACGTCATTTTCTAAATATTGAACATCTTGACCGACGCCATCATCACGATCGACTAACTGCATCCATTGAACATTTTTACCGATTAATTCACTGTGTGTAACTAAGCTTTGAGTAATTTGTGTATCTGCCAAATATTGAATAGACTGATTCATATTCGTCATTTGCTCTAGACTTGAAAACTGAGCCATTTGAGCAATGAACTCACGGTCATCCATTGGATTCGTTGGATCTTGATTTTGCATTTGTGCAATAAGTAACTTCAAAAAGTCATCTTTACCTAACATATTATTAGAAGTGCTACGTTGTTGTTGTTGTAGACTCGAAAGCCATAAATCCGTATTAACCGTTGCCATAATTATCCTCCCTCCATTAAATAGTTTCATCAAATGAGTAAGTTTCTAGCCATTCATAAAAATCAGCTTCATCTTCCTCATTTTCAAAAAATAGTTGCGACTGAGGTTGCTCTTTCTCTTGCTTGGATTGCTGATTTCCTTCAAATTTCTCACGTTGTTCACTAACTTCCACTTTATCAAGATGTAATTGCTGTTGGGCAAGCGCTTGTCTAAGTTGTGGCAGTTGCGATTCTACTAATTCTCTTGCACCAGCCGTTTGCGTCAAGATCTTAGCTATTACTTGACCTTCTTGGACAGTCAATTGAATATCCAACCGCCCTAAATGCTCTGGAAAAAGCCTTACTTGAATCGTCTGTGTATCGGTCAATTGCGTATTTTGTAAAAGCTGTCTTTGAAATATTTGCTCTAATTGTTTCAAAAATTGATTTTGAACAACTGCTGGTTCTTGATGAACACCTAAACGAATCGTCGCTTGCTCAACCTGAGACAAAAACATAGAACCATTAAAACGTTCAGCTTCTAGACCTTGAGCATTGCCACCTTCAAGCAATCCGTGTTGTGTTGTTGTCGTAACCGCTTGATCGAGTCCATGTAAGTTATTGACCATAAATGGCGCTTTGGAAGCTTGGTGGTCACCACTATGATTCCTGAACGGAGTAGCAAAAGTCACATTGTTGTTTTGTAGGTTGAAAGATTGATGAGAAGGGCTCTCATGACTACTAGCTTTTTGAACAGCATGCTGAACTTGTTCTCTCACAAAATACATAAAACGCTGCCAGACATCGGGCTCTTGTTGTTCTTGTCCTTTTTTAACAACCTGACTTTCAATTTGCATCCATTGATTTTGGTCCAATTGTACGAGTTGCTGAATAAGGACCAAAAGTTGATTTTCACCAGTTTCTTGAATATCTTTATTACTTTCTACCTCGCTCTGTAATAAATGTTCAAGCTGTTCTGGAAATAAGTTGGCAAGGTCACTTATTAAATGAATCATTTCTACCAACTGTGGATTTTCTTGAGTAGAAATGGTCTGCCCTTCTGTTTGCATATATGCAGAGAACCATGCCGTTATCTGCTGTAAAGCTTCTTCAGTTAGGTTCCCATCTCGTAGTACATTTGAAGGATTATCTGTTGCCACAAGCTCGTTGATAAGATCAGGTGCATGAGCTTGACCTAAACCGATTTCTTCCTCTTTTGAATTGTTCGGGCTAGCGAGTAGAAACTCTTCAAGTTTTTTAAGCACTTGTTCCAGGTCTAGTTCCTCTGACGTTTGACTTTCTTGATCACTTACTGGCATTGAACTTTGCAGGAGCTCAGCAAAATGTACGTTAGTGCTTGTTAATTCTTTACTAGAAGCTTGAGTATATGTAACAAGTGAATGAATCTGCTGAACCATCGTCATTTTCTTTTCACCTCCTTTCAACTTCTACGTATATTAATACTGGGCCAATCTTTTCATGATTTCAGCAGCTCGCTCACTTTCTAAACGAGCAATAATATTACTACGATGATCGGGTGCGATTTCCATCAAATGATAAATGGTTTCATCAAGGTTAAGCTCAGAAATAATTCTTGCAGCATTTTTTGCCGACATATTCTCATAGATTTGAGCAATAGAGTCGTTTGCCGAATTACTCTCAAACTCGCTTGTTTCACCGGCAGTAAAATCGGCTTCCACACTGAGTTGTTCGGTTAATTGCTCATTATCCGCTTCTAGATCTTGAATATGCTGTTCCTTTGCTTGTAGTTCACTATGCAAAATACCAACTTGATTTTCCGCTTCTAATACTCTTCCTTCTAATACTTCAATCTGTTCGACTATGTTGTTCCCCTCTGCATTCGTTTGAACAAAGTTGGATACAACCGGAAGTGAACTTGACCATTGCTTGAAACGCTCTTGTGCAGAATCATCGATAACCATCCAAGCTACGACAGCAAATGTAACTATGACAATAATCGGAATGAGGAAAACCATGAAAAACCACGTCGATTTTTTAGGTTTTTTCATTTCTGTCATCAGTCCTCCCCCTTTCACCTTTTTGCATACATCATCGTCGAAAGTTCATCCATCATCTTTCGTTCACTTTGCTTCTGTTCTTCCACAAATTGACTTCGCTTTATATTTTTCATTTTTTCATACTTTTTGAACTCAACCGTACGCTCCATTAATTCATGCTGCTTTAATTGCATTTGATGTCTCGCCATATTTGTCTTTTGCTGTTGTTGATTAATCTCATTTTGCAAACGGAGAAACTGTGACTCTTGCTGTTGGATATCTCTGATCAAAATACCAGAAACAATTCGCTCTCTAGCATCTGCTTCTAGTGTCTCCTTTGTTTTCAATAGATTATATAAAACGGTTGCCTTCTGCTCGAAATCTTGCACCGCCATCGCATACATCGATTGCCCTTCTTTTTTCTCTCTTTCTTTTAAATCCATTACTTTATGAAGAGAAAAATGAAAATTCAAAGTTACCTCACCTCTTGACCAAATTGCTGGAGAAATTGTTGAATAGATTGTTGCAATGTACTAAGCTCATCTGTCTGTTGCTGCAAAAATGCTAAAATCGCCGGATACACAGAAATAGCTTCATCAATATTAGGCGAAGAACCTTTTTTGTATGCACCAATCTGAATTAAATCTTCCGCCTCTAAGTATGTCGACAAAATCCCTCTAATTTTCTTAGCAAGCTGACTATGTTCTGTTTGTACGATATCATCCATAACTCTACTAATACTTTTTAAAATATTGATGGCTGGGTAATGACCTTTATTGGCTAATTGTCGCTCTAAAACAAAATGACCGTCCAAAATCCCACGAACCGCATCAGCGATCGGTTCATTCATATCATCACCATCAACTAAAACAGTATAAAAAGCCGTAATACTACCATTCTCACTCGTTCCTGAGCGTTCTAATAACTGAGGCAACATCGCGAATACGCTTGGTGTATATCCTTTTGTCGTTGGTGGCTCACCAATTGCAAGTCCAATTTCACGCTGAGCCATCGCAAAACGTGTGACAGAATCCATCATTAAATTGACATTCATACCTTGGTCACGAAAATATTCAGCAATCGCTGTAGCGGTTAATGCCCCTTTTATGCGCATTAATGCTGGCTGATCGGATGTGGCAACGACCATAATCGTATTCTTCATCCCTTCTTCTCCTAGGTCACGCTCGATAAAATCCTTTACCTCACGACCACGCTCACCGATTAAGGCAATAACATTGATATCAGCAGCAGAGCTTTTAGCAATCATTGCCATCAATGTACTTTTACCTACCCCACTACCGGCAAAAATCCCAACACGCTGCCCTTTCCCTACTGTTAGAAATGTATCAATCGCTCTTACGCCTAAACTTAACGGCTCTTCAATTCGAGGTCGTAATAATGGGTTTGGTGGTTCGTTTTCAGTTGGATAGGACGTAAGCCCCTTTGGTAATGATTGGCCTGTTAACAATTGGCCAGCACCATCAATCACTTTTCCAATAAGAGAATGTCCAACTTTTACTTCAAGTGGTTTCCCGGTCGCTTCAACGAGACAACCTGGCGAAATGGCCGTTGTCGAATGAAGAGGCATTAAGAGCACATCATCATCACGAAATCCTACAACTTCCGCCTTTACCCTTTGCGTATTTTTTTTTCCCACAAGGATGTAACATAATTCACCTACAGAAGCTTGTGGTCCTTTTGCTTCTATAGTTAGACCAACGACTCGTGTGACTTTTCCATACCATTTATAAGGGGATAAATCACTCATATTGTCAATGAGATGTTGAATCATTTTGTAACTCCTCTAACAATTCTAGTAATTGTTTTTTTAACTCCTTCAGTTGCTTATCTAAGGTAGCTTCTAACTTGCCTAACCTCGTCTCTACCACACAACCTAATTCAGGTAAGGAAACATCTGAATAAATATAGAGCTTTTCAGTGCGGGTTAAGAGCTGATTTAACTCTTCCTTTTGCTTTAATGTTTGCTCATACCAATTTGGATGCACGTAAATTTTAACCTCTTCATGCTCCCTTAGCTCAGTCATAACTTGCTTTAACATCTTGAACCAGTAAACTTCGGAGTCAGTTAAGCGTTCTCCCAAGACTTTTTCGGTTAAGCGATAGGCAATGTCGATGATTTGTGGTTGAGCCTCTTCTAGCATATGGTCATAATCTATTTTTGCTAAATCAATCATTCCATTCGCTTCAGATATTAATTGAACATATTGCTGATAAGCCTCTTCTTTCCCTTGTGAGAAGCCATGCTTATAACCTGATTGAATGGCCTCTTCTTTTAATTGTTCAAGCTCTTGCAAATGCTCTGTTCTCTTTTGTTCAAGCTTAGCTTCCAAATCTTTAGCTTCTCTTTGAGCTTGATTTAAAATATCCTCTGCCTGCTTTTTCGCATCTAGTCTTATTTGCTCGATTTCAGCTTGGAAATTCTCTTCTTTTTGAACCTGAGACGTTTCATCTACTTCAAAATCGGGTATAAAATTAGTAAGAGTTCGAATTTTTATCTCTTTTCCTTTTCCTAAAGCTTGTGTCGACTTTATGATACTAGACAACGATATCATCTCCTCCACCACGTGCAATCACAATTTCACCGGCCTCTTCTAGTCGGCGAATAATCGTGACAATTCTTGACTGAGCCTCTTCTACATCACGTAAACGGACAGGCCCCATGTATTCCATTTCTTCTTTAAAGGCCTCTGCCATTCGTGTTGACATATTACTTAAGACAACATCTTTCACTTCATCGCTTGCTACCTTGAGTGCTAGCTGCAAGTCATCATTCTCCACGTCACGAATAACGCGTTGTATTGAACGATTATCCAACGTAACGATATCTTCAAAGATAAACATTCTTTTCTTAATTTCTTCAGCTAATTCTGGGTCTTGAATCTCTAAAGCATCAAGAATCGTTCTTTCTGTACTTCGATCAACACTATTTAACACATCTACAACAGATTCGATTCCACCAGCATCCGTGTAATCTTGGGTAACGGTCGCTGAAAGCTTTTGTTCTAAGATGGACTCTACTTCATATATAATTTCAGGAGATGTTCGGTCCATTAAAGCAATTCTTTTCGCTACATCGGCTTGAACTTCTTGCGATAATTCTGATAAAATTTGTCCCGCTTGCTCACTTTCTAAATAAGAAAGGATTAAGGCAATCGTTTGCGGATGCTCATTTTGTATAAAGTTTAAAATCTGTGCTGGCTCTGCTTTTCTCGCAAAGTCAAACGGACGTACTTGAAGTGTCGATGTGAGACGGTTGATAATATCCATGGCCGCATTTTCACCTAACGCTTTTTCTAATATGCTTTTAGCGTAACCAATTCCTCCTTGAGCGATATAGTCCTGAGCTAATACAAGAGCATGGAATTGTTCAAGAATTTCTTCCTTTGTTTCAGATTCTACTTTTCTCACGTTTGATATTTCTAAGGTTAATTGCTCAATTTCTTCTTCATTTAAGTGTTTATATACATTTGCCGCCACATCCGGACCTAATGAAATAAGAAGGACAGCTGCCTTTTGTTTTCCAGTTAAACCTCTTTTGGGTGTTCTTGCCAACTTTTACGCCCTCCTAATCCTCAGATAACCAAGTTCGTAGCAACTTCGAGAAGTCTTCTGGCTTTTCTTTTGCCATTTTTTCTAGTTGTCTTTTTTTCATTTCATGTTCACTTAACTCTTCGTCACCTAACAAATCTTCAATATCATAAGAAATAGCTGAAGTTGTTTCTTCCTCAATTACTTCTTTCTTACGTCCTTTTATTAATAGAATGATAAGTCCGATGATAATTAATACTAATATAGCTGCAATGACATACATCAATGTAGGAATTCCCATTTGTATAGGTTCTTCAAATTCAACTTTGCCATTAAATGAATGTGATGAGACGAACACACGCTCCCCGATCATCGCATCCGTTAACTCCAATCCATCCACTACTGGGATTGATGTCTTCACAATTGTAGCTAAGATTTGTGCAATATCTGTTTGTTGCTCCAAAGGTAATTCTTCCATTCCCTCAGGTGGTTCTACTAGTACTTGAATTCCTAAGTCACGAATTTGGTAAGGACTTTCAACAATTTCACGATTAATTCGATTTACTTCTGAATTAATTCTCTCCTCCGAGCGTTCCCATTCGGACTCTTCTGTCCCATCTACACCTTGATAATTTGGAATCTCATCTCCACTACCAACAATTCCTCCTGGTTCAGAGCCTGTACCACTATATGCCTCTTCAATTCTCTCAACACTAATAGCGATTCCTTCCATCGTTTCCTCATTAACGGGCGTGACGAGTTGCTCCACACGATTTTCTTGCGTGAAGTCAATATCCGTTGATACAGAAATAAGTACCTTATCAGGGCCAACCAAAGTACCTAACATTTGTTGAATACTTTGCGTGATATCACGTTCAATATCCTTTTGAATCTTTCTTTGTTGTTCGTATGCTGAAAGTATTGATGAGGTGTTATCATCTTCATATAAATAACTGTTAAACATTTGGTCAGAGATACCGATATTCTCTATAGGGAGATTCGGTACACTTCGAGATACTAAGTGATAAAGCCCTCTCACCTGGTTTGCATCTAATGTATAACCTGAATTCAAGTTTAAAATAACAGCTGCCGTCGCTTGCTGTGTTTCAGCGTTTAACCAAAGACTGTCCTCAGGTAATGTAATCATGACATTTGCCTGACGAATACCATCCATTGAGCTGATCAAATTTTGTAGTTCTGTTTGAATGGCCGCCCTTTCAATAACCCTAAACTCATTGTCTGTCATTCCAAAACCCATTTGGTCCTTAATGGCTGTATAATCAATTTGACCAGTATTAGGAATTCCTTCTGCAGCCAGCTCTACTTTGAGATTATCTACTAAGGAATCTGGAACCATAATGGTTGTACCATCATGACTGACTTGGGAGCTTATACCACGTGAATCCAACGTTTCTTTGATTTGACCAGTTTCTTGAACACTTAAATTACTATATAAAGGAACAAAATTAGTTCGTGTAGTAAAAAACAGTAACAAGCTAACAAATACGACAATTCCTATGGCTGCAATCAACCAATACTTTTTTTGATTGGCCGTTCTTTCTGTCCAATAGCTCGTTATCTTTTCTTTATAAGATAAAAGTTTCTCGTTCATAGCTCCTCCTACAATTTATCAACAGTAGAGACATTTCGTGGCACGATTTTTAGACCTGCATTCTCATAATCTCTTGATAGGCTTCAACAACTTTATTACGAACTTCTACTGTAGCTTGGAGAGCAACCGAGGCCTTTTGACCGGCTATCATGACTTCATGTAAATCATCTATTTGCCCTGTTACAAGTAGCTGCGTTTTATGCTGTGAATCTTGTTGTAACTGGTTGACATTATTTAGTGCGTCTTGAAACGCTGTTTTAAATGACGCCTCAGCCTCAGCTGGCGTACGTAATGCTTTCTGATTATGTAAGACAAAAGGGGATTGAATACTATTTATTTCCATCATTTACACCTTAATTACCCTTTCCCAATCTCTAAAGCTTTTAAGAGCATATTTTTTGATGCGTTCATCGTTGTTACATTGGCCTCATACGACCTAGTTGCACTCATTAAATCAACCATTTCCCTAAGTGGGTCTACATTAGGCATTGATACATACCCTGCTTCATCTGCATCAGGGTGATTTGGCGAATAGACAAGCTTAAATGGCGTTTGATCCTCTTCGATTCGATTGACCTTTACACCATCACCTATTGCACCCTTTCTTCCCATCGCTTGTGTAAGCTGTTTTGAAAAGGAATTGGCCCCTGTTTCATGCGGACTAAACGAAACCATCTTACGACGATATGGTTGCCATTCTCCGTTCACCAGTTGACCTCTTGTCGTTTCTGCATTAGCCATATTGGAAGATACTACATCCATTCTTAACCTTTGTGCGGTTAAGGCTGATGCGCTTGTGTTCATACTGTTAAATATCGTCACGATTAGCTCCCTCCCCTGATGACCATTTTCAAATTGGAATAACTTCCATTCAATCGATCAATTAAACTATTATAATAGATTTGGTTTTTGGCAAGTTCAGCCATTTCCACATCAACATCTACATTTGCACCATTATGATTATAAGTCGTTTTTTGCGTTTCAATCATTGGAGATGAGGCCGTACTACTTTTATAATCAAAGTGGCGACGGTCGGTTTTATGAGCGTTTATCTTCACCTGTGCCAACTCGTTCTGTAAGACGTGGTCAAAAGAGACACGCTGAGCTTTATAATTAGGTGTATCAACATTAGCAATGTTATTGGATATTGCTTTGTGTTGCATCGTTGAACCTCTTAGGCCTTGTTCAAGCATTTGCATCGTAGTGCCTGAAAATAAATTCAAAATTTCCACCTCATTTCATACTTACCAATAATTAGTCGAGTTTATTCTACATTTTCCCACATATTACTTCTCTATCAAAATTGTAATAAACATTGGGTCAAATGTCTAACACCGTTTTACCTATTTAATGATTTGGTAAAAATGGACTAGCCTAATAGGTAGATAATTTATCTCTTTTTTAGGTCGTTTATAACAATTTCTAGAACTTTTCGCTGTTTCCCCTTCATGACATGACCATTTAACCAGTAAAAGTACGAATAAAAATCATGGTCACTAGCCCTTCATTTACGTACAGTTTCCCTCAATACTAGATGAATCGCCTCCTCCATATTCCTACCAAGTGATATATTTCCAGTTTTCACATGACAAAAGGACCACCTTCAATGAAGGTGGTCCTAGTTCTAAAAGCACATATATTATTACGGTACGTTACTTTTATTTCGATTTTAATTTATCTAACTCAATTAAGAATTTGTCGTTTAATACTTTGATGTAGGTACCTTTCATACCTAATGAACGTGATTCAATCACTCCTGCACTTTCAAGCTTACGTAAGGCATTAACTATTACAGAACGAGTGATACCTACACGGTCAGCAATTTTACTTGCTACAAGTAAACCTTCCTTGCCATCTAACTCGTTAAAAATGTGTTCTACCGCCTCTAATTCACTGTAAGATAATGAACTAATAGCCATTTGTACAACTGCTTTGCTTCTTGCTTCCTCTTCAATTTCTTGTGTTTTCTCATGAAGAATCTCCATACCAACAACTGTTGCCCCATATTCAGCTAAAATTAAATCGTCATCAACAAACGAATCTCCTAAACGTGAAAGAACTAATGTTCCTAAACGTTGGCCTCCGCCGATAATCGGTACAATTGTTGTTAGGCCAGAGGCAAACAAGTCTTTATTCTCAACAGGGAAAGCCGTAAAAGTGCTTTCGATATCTAAGTTAGCTGTTGTTTCTTCTACTTTAAATAATCCTGATGTATACTCTTCAGGGAATTGACGGTCTTCAAACATTTTCTGCATACGCTCATTTTCAATCTCTTGGCTAATAGCAAATCCTAAAAGTTTACCGCGACGACTTACAACAAATACGTTTGAACTGATCGCATCACGTAATGTTTCTGCCATTTCACGGAAGTTTACGTGTTGGCCCCCTGTTTTTTGTAACATTTCATTAATCTTTCTTGTTCTTGATAATAAACTCATTTCAAAATCCTCCTAAAATTACTTTCTTATAGTATAAATTGACTTAAATCTCGATTTGTTGCAATGGATGCCAGTTTATCATCGACATATTCTGGCGTTATGACAATCTCCTGCAAATTAATATCTGGTGCTTCAAAAGATAAATCTTCTAACAACTTTTCTAATAACGTATGAAGTCGTCTAGCACCGATATTTTCGGTGTCTCGATTCACTTCTGTAGCAATTGTCGCAATCTTACGAACAGCTTCGTCAGAAAAAGAAACTTTTATACCTTCCGTTTCTAAAAGAGCGATATATTGTTTGATTAAGGCATTATTTGGCTCAACCAAGATTCGTACAAAGTCCTCAACTGTTAGGTTCTCAAGTTCAACACGGATTGGAAACCGTCCTTGAAGCTCAGGAATTAAGTCTGAAGGTTTTGCCACATGGAAAGCACCTGCTGCAATAAATAAGATATGATCGGTTTTAACTGAGCCGTATTTAGTCACAATTGTCGAGCCTTCTACAATCGGTAAAATGTCTCGTTGTACGCCTTCTCTGGAAACATCAGCTGATTGTTGATTACCCTTACCTGCCACTTTATCAATTTCATCTATGAAGATAATTCCTAGTTGCTCCGCCTTTGTCAGTGCTTCTTGAATAACTTCATCCATATCAATTAATTTTTGTGCTTCTTCTTCAGTAAGGATTTTTCTTGCTTCAGAAACAGGTAATCGGCGTTTCTTCTTTTTCTTTGGCATCATATTACCTAACATTTCCTGCATATTCATGCCCATTTGCTCCATACCTGCTCCTTGAAACATATCCATAAAGCCTTGACTTTGCTCTTCCACTTCAATATTAACCAGATAATCTTCTAACTCACCTAAAGCTAGTTGATGAGCCATTTGTTTCCTTTTTTGAGCAATCCCTTGCTCAACTTCAGGTTTCACTTCATTCTGCTCGGCTTCATTTTGCTGACCAAAAATCATTTCAAACGGATTTTTATATTGATTTTGCTTTTTGGCTTCTGGTACTAATAATTGAACAAGCCTTTGATTTGCTTGAGTTTCCGCTTGGCCCTGCACTGATTTTATCTTGCCCTCTTTAATCATACGAACGCTCGTTTCTACGAGATCTCGTACCATTGATTCAACGTCTCGACCGACATACCCCACTTCAGTAAATTTCGTTGCCTCTACTTTAATAAATGGAGCTCCAACTAATTTCGCTAAACGCCTGGCAATCTCTGTTTTCCCTACACCTGTTGGCCCTATCATCAAAATATTTTTTGGTGTTACCTCATCTTGAAGCTTTTCATCTAGTAAGCTTCGACGATGGCGATTACGTAAAGCAACAGCCACTGACTTTTTCGCAGCTTCCTGCCCAACGATAAATTGACTTAAACGTTCAACGATCTGACGTGGTGTTAAAGATGTACTCACCTTTTATCGCCCTCACTTTCGTCTAACAAACAATTTTATCCTTCTAACTCTTCGATGATAACTTGGTCATTTGTATACACACATAAGTCTCCAGCCGTACGAAGAGCTGCTTCAGCTATTTCCCTTGCAGATAATGTCGGTGCATGATTTTTTAAAGCTCTACCGGCAGCTAAAGCATAATTCCCACCAGAACCAATCGCCAAAATACCATCATCTGGTTCAATTACTTCTCCCGTTCCTGAAACAAGAAGTAGATGGTCCTTATTCATAACAATTAGCATTGCTTCTAGCTGTTTAAGCATCTTATCCGTGCGCCATTCTTTCGCAAGTTCAACAGCAGCCCTTTGTAAGTTACCATTATACTCTTCCAGTCTACTTTCAAACTTCTCATATAATGTAAATGCATCCGCAACCGAACCAGCAAACCCAGCAATTACTTTCCCTTGATATAACCGCCTTACTTTTTTAGCACTATGTTTCATGATAACGGCATTTCCTACTGTCACTTGCCCGTCTCCAGACATCGCAGAACGGCCATTATGCTTGACGGCAAAAATCGTTGTTGCATGAAATTGACCCATCTCCATTCCTCCTCTGGACTAATCATTCTACATGTTTTTTTCCATGACGCTACCACCCATTTATGCCCTTGGATGATTTTGCTTATACACATCTCTTAAACGTTCCTTTGAGACATGCGTATAGATTTGTGTAGAGGATAAGCTCGAATGACCTAATAACTCTTGGACAACTCTTAAATCAGCACCATTATTTAATAAATGGGTTGCAAAAGAATGTCTAAGCTGATGTGGACTAATATTAGCGGTAAGAGCGGCTTCTTTCATTCTCTTTTTTAAAATATCACTATATGATCGAACTGAAAGTGGTTGACCGCTATAATTCAAAAATAAATGGTTACTTTCCTTGCTCTCTTTAGCTTTTGATAATAATTGAAGCCGACCATCAAGTAAGTATGTGTTCAATGCCTCACAAGCAAATTGACCAATAGGCACATAACGTTCTTTATTCCCTTTACCATGAATCAGAACCGTCTCGATTGAGAAGTCAAGATCAGACACCTGAAGCTGTTGACACTCACTAACTCGCATACCTGTGGCATACAATAGTTCGAGAATAGCTCGGTCACGTTGCTCGAGAGGCTTCTCCCCTTCCAATGAAAGAAATAGCTGTTCTATTTCTTTTTCGTATAAGAAATTAGGCAGTCTACTTTTTTGCTTTGGTAAGGGGACAAGTTTAAATACGTTGTCTGCAATAACATTCTCTTTTTCTAAGAATCGAAAATATGTTCGCAAGGCAGAAAGCCTCCTCGAAACTGATTTCCGTTCATACTTCTTGTTAAAGAGCCGTTCTAAATACAACTTAATATGCTCATACTTAACATCAACAACCGATACTATTTTATGTTCATGTAAAAACAACTCAAAATCTTCCAAATCAATTTGATAATTTCGTACTGTATGGATGGAACAGTTTTTTTCAACTTTTAGAAATTGAAAAAAAGATTGTCTAAAACCATGTGCATTCTTAGGCATAGCTTCACCACCTTGCAAAGCTTATCAAATTCTATCATGAAAAAAGAGCAGTTACAATTATCTTTACACTTTTTTCACAAAATTCTGAATCTCACCCAATGCGCGTTCAGCCAGCTTTTCGTAACGGTCTTTTTTATTTCTGATTCTTTCAGAAAATGGTGGTAATAAACCAAAGTTAGCGTTCATCGGCTGGAAGTTCTTAGGGTTTGCATTCGTAATATATTGCGCCATACTCCCCATGATTGTTGACTCTGGTAATTCAACGAGCTCTTCATCTTTTAGAAGTTTGGCCGCATTAATACCAGCAACTAATCCAGCTGCTGCCGATTCTACATAGCCTTCTACACCGGTAATTTGTCCAGCAAAGAAAAGATCTTCTCTGTCTTTGTACTGATAGGTTGGCTTAAGAAGATTAGGTGAATTTATAAATGTATTGCGGTGCATCACACCATAACGGACAATTTCAGCATTTTCTAATCCCGGAATTAAGCGAATAACATCTTTTTGTGGTCCCCATTTTAAATGCGTTTGAAATCCAACGATGTTATAGAGGGTTCCCGATGTATTATCTTGTCTTAATTGGACAACTGCATAAGGTCTTTTCCCTGTTTTTGGGTCTTCTAACCCTACTGGCTTCATTGGTCCAAATAGCATCGTCTTTTTACCACGGTTGGCCATCACTTCTATGGGCATACAGCCTTCAAAGAAGATTTCTTTTTCGAACTCTTTTAATGGCACGGTTTCAGCAGTTGTTAACGCTTCGTAAAAACGGTCAAATTCTTCTTCTGTCATCGGACAATTAAGATAGGCCGCTTCTCCCTTATCGTAACGAGATTTCAAATAAACCTTGTCCATATCAATCGAATCGGTTTCGATGATAGGTGCCGCTGCATCATAAAAATATAAATACTCCTCACCAGTCAAAGCACGTAGCTCTTTTGATAAGTTGTCGGAAGTTAACGGACCTGTTGCAATAATCGTTGGTCCTGCCGGAATCGATGCAACCTCTTCATTCATCACCGTGACATTAGGATGGTTTTTCACTTTCTCAGTAACAATGGCCGCAAAGTCATGACGATCAACAGCAAGGGCCCCACCAGCTGGTACAGAAGCTGCATCTGCTGCCGCGATAATAACCGAGTCTAGCGTACGCATCTCCTCTTTTAATACACCTACTGCATTCGTTAAAGCGTTTGAACGTAAAGAATTACTGCAAACTAACTCGGCGAATTTATCAGTATGGTGAGCAGCGGTTTGGCGAACTGGCCTCATTTCATATAAATGCACCTTGATTCCTCTTTTAGCTAATTGCCAAGCAGCTTCACTACCTGCTAGACCAGCACCCACTACATTAACGTGATTGTTTTCCATTCCTTTTATCCTCCTTTTCTTCAATTGTGAACATTACGTGAATTCTTAACTTTATCAATGATCATGACTATTAATTTCTGCCGTTTCAAAAAAATGAATGAGTCATTCATTCCTTCAATCTTCATACACTTCCATCTGACTCTAAGCATACGAACGCCTTCACCTTATTAAAGGTGAAGGCTAAAAGTATGGTCATCTCACTTAAATGCCAAACATATAATAATACTTTTTTAGACAAGATTCAACAAAAACAACTTAATTAATTTGCTTCTTCTTGATAATCACATTTCGTACAGTGAACTTGAACGCCCTTTTTCGACTTTTTCTCAACCAATAGACTCTCACATTTTGGACATGGTCGACTAATTGGCTTATCCCATGAGATAAATTCACACTCTGGATAACGAGTACATCCAAAGAATATCCGCTTTTTCTTACTTTTTCGTTCGACGACTTGGCCTTCATGACAGGTCGGACATGTGACACCTATTTCTTTCACGATCGCTTTTGTATTACGACAGTCAGGGAAGTTTGAACAAGCCATAAATTTACCATAGCGTCCCATCTTATATACCATGGCGTGACCACAAAGCTCACAGTCCTCACCAGCCGGTTCATCTTTAATCTCGACTTCTTTCATCTCTTCTTCCGCGACTTTTAACCTTTTTTCAAACCCTTGATAAAAATCATCAATTATCTGAACCCATTGATGAGCTCCATCTTCTACGGAGTCAAGGTCTGTTTCCATTTTTGCAGTAAATTCAACATCAAGAATTTCTGGGAAGAATTCAACGATTAAATGCAAGACAATTTCGCCAAGCTCTGTTGGTACAAAGCGTTTTTCCTCTAAAGCCACATAGCCACGACGCTGAATCGTATCCAACGTTGGTGCATAAGTGGAGGGACGCCCAATTCCTAGCTCCTCCATTGTTTTGACTAATCTGGCCTCTGTATACCTTGGAGGTGGCTGAGTGAAATGCTGATTCGGTTCAATCGTTTCTTTTTGAACAGATTGGCCTTGTTCGAGAGCCGGTAATAACCGGTCTTCTTCTTTAGTTCCATCATCATTTCCTTCAATATATACTTTCATAAACCCGGCAAACTTTAGCTTTGATCCTGTAGCCCTAAAGATGACACCTTCATTTAACAAATCAACACTCATCGTGTCCATAACGGCTGGTGCCATTTCACTTGCGACAAAACGCTCCCAGATTAACTTATAAAGGCGAAGTTGGTCTCTAGCCAAATATGATTTTAACTCTTTAGGCTCCTTAAACACCGATGTTGGACGAATCGCTTCATGGGCATCTTGAGAATTCGTGCCTTTTTTATCGACTCGTGGTTTTTTCTTAAGAAACTCACTTCCATAGGTCGTCTCTATAAATTCTTTAGATTCTGCCTGAGCCGTTTCCGAGATTCTTGTTGAATCCGTACGCATATAGGTGATTAAACCTACTGTACCTTCTTTCCCTAAGTCAATCCCTTCGTATAGCTGTTGAGCTAACATCATGGTTTTCTTAGCACGGAAGTTTAACTTTCTCGCGGCTTCCTGTTGTAAAGAGGACGTTGTGAATGGTGCTACTGGATTACGTTTTCTCTCTTTCTTACTCACAGAAGATACGCTAAACGACTGATCATTCATACGCTGTAAAACCTGATTGACTTCCTCTTCTGAAGCTAAACTCACCTTTTTACCGTCAACTCCGTAGAACTTAGCATCAAATTGCTCTTTATTTAACGTAAACGTTCCGTCAATACTCCAATACTCTTCTGGTTTAAATTGTTGAATCTCTTTCTCTCGTTCGATAATCATTTTGACCGCTACGGATTGCACGCGTCCAGCACTTAAACCTTTTTTCACTTTTTTCCATAATAGCGGGCTAATATTATAACCTACTAATCGATCGAGAATTCGTCTTGCTTGCTGAGCATCCACGAGATCCATATTGATCGCTCTTGGCGTCTTAAACGCATCCTTAATCGCTTGCTTTGTAATTTCGTTAAAAACGACTCGGCATTTTGATGCAGGATCTATTCCTAGACTATGAGCTAAATGCCAAGCAATCGCTTCCCCTTCACGATCGGGGTCAGCTGCTAAATAGATTTTTTTCACTTTTTTTGCTGCTGCTTTTAATTCTTTTAATACGGGTCCTTTGCCGCGAATTGTTATATAACGCGGGTCATAATTTTCTTCAACATTTACTCCCATTTGACTTTTTGGTAAGTCTCTTACATGACCCATTGATGCTTTCACAATGTATTTTTTTCCTAAATACTTGCCAATGGTCTTTGCTTTTGCGGGAGATTCTACGATTACTAAATAATCGGCCATAATGCAACTCCCTCTCTCGAAGATAAAATTAAAATCTTCCTCATTATTAAACAGACCTTCTCGGTTTGTCAAACGGAACTATCCATTTTTTTTCAAGAAGCTTCGACTTTAATGGTCGTCAGAACAAAAAATCGTACTATTATATAGTAGAAACTCGTCAAAAATCGACTATGTCCATTCCTCCCAAATATCTTTTGCTTGCGTCACCATTTTAGCACCTTGTTGAATTAAATAGTTCGTACCACTAGAGCTCTTCGTGTAAATCGGCCCTGGTGTTGCAAAGACTTCTCTACCTTGCTCTAAAGCTTGATCGGCCGTGATGAGCGAGCCACTCTTTTCCTTTGCTTCAATGACTAAAACACCATAGGATAACCCACTTATAATTCGGTTTCTTTCAGGAAATTGCCATTTTTGCGGACGCTTATGTGGAGGATATTCACTAACAATTAATTGTTCCTTTTTCATAGTCTCATATAATTTTCGATTAGATTTTGGGTAGACATGTAAGACACCTGAGCCTAATACTGCAATTGTATTCCCTTGGTTTTGAATGGCTGCTTGATGGGCATAAGTATCCACACCAGCGGCGATGCCACTGACGATAGTCCATTGCTTCTCTATTAGCTCCGGTAAAAGGGTATCGATAGAGCTTCTTCCAAGTGATGTCATTTCTCTAGAACCTACTACCGCTAACATATTCGTTTGCAATAACGCCTGGTTTCCTATCGTATACATAACAACTGGTGGATCATAAATTTCTTTTAAAAGCAGTGGATAATTGGTATCAAAGATAGTCATCACATCAATTTTGTTTTCCTTTAAGTATTGGTCAATCTTTTTATCGGTTATACGCTCATAATCTTCTTGGAAAGCGGTAACTTGTTTGGAGTTCCAACGAAATAATAATTGTAAGGAGGAGAGTGTTTGTTCTGTGACAATCTGTAAAGAGGGGTCATGTTTAAGTAATTGGAGCAACTTCTTATTCGACATACCTCGACAAAAATGAATACGTATTAATAATTGACGAATTTGTGACAATTGTTCACAACCTTTCAGATAGATGGAGTTATTTGCGGTGGCTCATTCGAGGTGAACTGTTATTGAACAGATTTACGGTCTTTAATAAGTACTTCGACATTTTTCTTTAATTTCCTTTGTAAGCTAATATGCGGAGCTTTAATCATTACTCCCGAAAATCATGCTCCGCGTCTTGCGAGGTGGAACTGAACTAACTTGCTTCACCATTGGATTTCAGCCCGCCTCATGTCCCTCGGGAGTCTCCGCATGTTTTCGTCCGCTGGGTTACCCTAAATTTTCTAGTTAAAATAATTAAAACATTCATTAAATTGAATGAGAACAAAAAAACAAAGTGAATGAAAAACCACCATGTATAGAAGCAATATTTAATTGAACAAATGCCTCTAGTAAAAGAATCAATGGAATGAACACTTGTAAAGTCAAAAGCTAAAATCAGCATTGGTAAATTACTCGTTGTTAATAGGGCTCCTATTTCCGCTATCAAATGGCTCTCTTTTTTTTATTTACACCGCTTTAACAATTCTTTTCCCTACTCCATTGCTGCGTATTTCGATTTGTTCACATCATTGCTTTCCTATATCATCAAAAAACCTCTGGGCCTAAGCTCAGAGGTTTTTCTAATATTATTTTGTTACTTCATGTGTGATACATTTTTCGTAAATGCCTTCTTCTTTTAAAACAGAGATTAATGTCTCACCCATTACCGATGGCGTTTCTGCAACCTTCACACCGCAGCTCTCAAGCGTTTTAATTTTTTCGGCAGCTGTACCCTTACCACCTGAAATAATCGCACCAGCGTGGCCCATACGCTTCCCTGGAGGAGCTGTTTGACCACCGATAAAGCCAACAACTGGTTTTTTCATGTTTGCTTTGATCCACTCAGCAGCTTCTTCCTCAGCTGTTCCACCAATTTCACCAATCATAATCACGGCATATGTGTCAGGATCTTCATTAAATAAATCTAATACATCAATGAAGTTCGTACCATTAACTGGATCTCCACCGATACCAACAGCACTTGACTGACCGATACCGTTTGTTGATAATTGATGTACCGCTTCATATGTTAATGTACCAGAACGTGAAACAACGCCTACATGGCCTTTTTTATGAATATATCCAGGCATAATACCAATTTTGCTTTCTTCAGGAGTGATTACACCTGGGCAGTTTGGCCCGATTAAGCGTGTTTTCTTTCCTTCCATATAACGCTTCACATTAACCATATCGATGACTGGAATACCTTCTGTAATACAAATCGCTAACTCAATCTCAGCATCTACCGCTTCCATAATGGAATCAGCTGCAAAAGCAGGTGGTACGTAAATAACCGTTGCGTTTGCACCAGTAGCTGCTACAGCTTCTGAAACTGTATTAAAAACTGGAACGCCTTCAACTTCCGTGCCACCTTTACCAGGCGTCACACCACCAACGATATTTGTTCCATACTCAAGAGCTTGTTGTGTATGGAAAAGACCTGTTTTACCTGTAATCCCTTGCACGATTACTTTTGTATCTTTATTAATGAGGATACTCATTTGTTTGTCCCGCCTTTCTATTTCACTAGAGATACGATTTTTTGTGCACCGTCTGCCATTGAATCAGCAGCCGTGATATTTAAGCCAGACTCACTTAAAATCTTCTTACCTAATTCAACATTTGTTCCTTCTAAACGAACAACTAAAGGAATCTCTAAACCGACTTGTTTCGTTGCTTCAACTACTCCTTCTGCAATGATGTCACATTTCATGATACCACCGAAGATATTAACGAAAATCCCTTTAACCTTGTCATCAGATAAGATTATTTTGAATGCTTCTGTTACCTTCTCAGCTGTTGCACCGCCCCCAACATCTAGGAAGTTCGCAGGGTCACCATTGTAATGTTTAATGATATCCATCGTTGCCATTGCAAGTCCAGCCCCATTAACCATACAACCAATATTTCCATCTAATGCGATGTAGCTTAAATCGTATTTAGACGCTTCGATCTCTTTTTCATCCTCTTCTTCTAAATCACGGAATGCTAGAACATTCTTTTGACGATAAAGGGCATTTGAATCAAAGTTAAATTTCGCATCAAGTGCCATAACTTTACCATCACCCGTTGTTACCAATGGATTGATTTCTGCTATGGATGCATCTTTTTCAACAAATACTTGGTATAAGCCCATCATAAATTTAACAGCTTGACCAATTAATTCTTTTTGAATATTAATATTAAAAGCAATTCTTCTTGCTTGGAAACCTTGTAAGCCTACAGCAGGATCAATAATTTCTTTAAAGATCTTCTCAGGAGTTGCTTCTGCTACTTCCTCAATCTCCGTACCACCTTCTTCTGATGCCATTAACACAATTCGAGAAGTTGCACGATCTAATACTAATCCAATATAATATTCTTTTTGAATATCGCAGCCTTCTTCAACAAGTAAGCGCTTTACTTCTTTACCTTCAGGACCCGTTTGATGAGTAACTAACGTTTTACCTAAAATCTCACTCGCATATGTACGAACTTCTTCAAGATTTTTGGCTACTTTTACACCACCAGCTTTTCCACGCCCACCTGCATGGATTTGAGCTTTTACTACATTAACTTGTGAGCCTAACTCTTTAGCAGCCTCTACAGCTTCTTCTACAGAAAATGCCACTTTACCATTCGGAACAGCTACTCCATATTGACGAAGGAGCTCTTTCCCTTGATATTCATGGATATTCATTCTCTCCAGCCTCCTATCGGTAACTTAAATTGTTTCAACCTCAATCATTATTTGCCCGATTGATTAGAACCATATTTATTTTAGCATTATTAGAATTATTTGTGGAGGATTTTATTCAATAAATCGACAAATTCTTTTCTATTGTAAGAATATTTATATTATCAGAAGCTTATAACCCCCACCGTTATAATCTTTCTCCAAATTTCTTTCCGTAACCGCTTACTTTAATTTTTTTATGTATTTTTACTTTTTTTATAAAACAAGTATCGATAACTCCATGTAAGATGCAGCGATAATTATTTTTTTACAATAATAAATAAAACCATCCCTCATAAATATGATGAGGAATGGTTCGTCTTAAGTAGATTCTTTTTTATCTCGCTCTTTCAACTCTTCATAATAAGGCTTGAGCTCATCTCTAATCGTTTTATCAGACAACGGTGAATTCAAGCGATAAGATGAACGAGCAATGATAAAGACCGCAATAGGTACCGTAATAACGATCAATATTATACCTAATAAGATCTTGCCTAAGAATAGTCCATGTTCATACTGAAAATAAATGAACGTAGCTATCAAAATGAGCAAAGAAGCCGTAACCGAGCTTTTACCGGTTGCATGTAAGCGCGAATAAACATCTGGTAACCGTAAAATCCCAAGTGCAGCAATGATACTAAATATACCTCCTATTACAACCAATATGGAAATAACCCATTCAATCACGCTCAAATAAATCACCCCTCTCAAGGAATAACGCAATGGATACGGAGCCGACAAAAGCAATAATCGCAACCACAATAATGACATCCGTGTAAGCATTCGTATCTTGTACCATCATAAGCATTGCTACAAAACTAATGAGAAGTAGCCCGATTGTATCAAGTGCAACAATTCGATCTGAAAGAGTTGGTCCAATAAAAACTCGAATACTACTAAGAATAATGGAAATAGATAATATGAATAATACCGTGATGATAATCGTATTAAACATAGTCCCTTGTCACCTCCAAAATTCGTTTTTCGAAGGTATCTAAAATGAAACGTATCCGCTCTTCACGGTCTCCAGCCTCCAAGAAATGAACAAATAAAGTTTTTCCATCTTCAGAAAACTCCATCGATAAAGAGCCTGGCGTTAACGTTAATGATGCTGCAAGTAATGTTTTTTCTGTTTCTGATTGGAGTTTTGTTGGTATCGCAATAATACCTGGTTCTATATCAATTTTTGGACTGATAACAATTTTAGCAACATGTAAGTTAGCAACAACGAGTTCTCTTAAGAACACAGCAATAAACACAAAAGCAGCCCAGACCCTTCCTAAATAAAAGCGCTCACCTTTCAAGCTAATAAAGAAGAATACAATCCCGATACTAACCGCATAACCAAGACCTAAGTCAACAATGGTAAAGCTATTTTGAAACAACATCCATGTTACCGTAATTACGATCGTCATAAAAATTTGAAATAACATGATATCTACTCCTTCAACACTGCATCTATATAAACAGATGGATCAAGTAATTCAGTAGCCATCAATATCGCATAGTGATAGAATGGCTCAGCTGCTAAACCTAATAAGACCGTAAGAATTAATAATAGAAAAATCGGTGCCATCGTTGAGAAAATAGATGTGTTCGCCTGCTCTTGCGAATGCTTTTGTTTTCCCCAAAAGACATTCATAAAAATCTTTAGCATTGAGAATAAAGTTAAGAGTCCCACAAATAACGCTAGGATTGCTAGGAGATAATGACCTTCTTCAAACGAAGCAAATAGTAACGGGTATTTACCGATAAAACCACTCAAAGGCGGAATTCCTGCAATGGATAAACCCATTACGAGGAATGACCACGCTAATATTGGATGTGTTTTTAACAAACCTCCCATTTTACTCAAATCATTTGTGCCGGTTATTTTTTCGGTTGCACCTGCATACAAGATAAGTCCTGTTTTCACAATAATATTATGTGCTAAAAAGAAAATAGCTCCCGCTAAAGCTGTTATCGTAAAAATGCCAAGACCCATAATCATATAACCTATTTGGCTAATAATGTGAAAGGCTAATATTTTTTTGAAATTAAATTGAGCAACAGCCCCTAAAACCCCAAGTAACATCGTAAAGCCTGCTAATATCAGCATTAATGTTTGGTGTGTAAAAGCAATATCATGGTTGAAAATAAGGGAAAATACTCGAATAATCGCATATACCCCTACTTTTGTTAATAACCCTCCAAACAAGGCCGTAATCGCTGCTGGAGGACCGTAATAAGAGCGTGGCAGCCAAAAGTATAAAGGAAATAACGCTCCTTTTATCGCAAAAGCAATAAAGAATAAAATCGCCACAACAAGCAAAGGTCCATTTTGTTCTAAACTGCTAACACGCTCTGCTAGATGGGCCATATTTACCGTACCTGCAATCCCATACACATACGCGATAGCTGCTAATAGGATCATGGAGGAGAATACATTAATAACGGCATATTTAAATGTTTCACGTAACTGAAACTTGCTTCCTCCCATCACCATTAAAGCGTAAGACGATAAAAGCATCACCTCAAGAAATACAAAAAGATTAAATAAATCCCCGGTTAAAAAGGCTCCATTTACACCAGTTAGTAAGAAAAAGAAAAAAGGATAAAAATAATATCGTTCTCTTTCAAAATGCATCGTTGGAAAAGAGAAGAATAAGCATACTAATGCAACCAATGTCGCTAATACAACCATCATCGTTGCAAACATATCCCCTACTAAAACAATGCCAAACGGTGCTTGCCATCCGCCCACTGCTAAAATGGCCATTCCATTTTCGTATACATCAAGTGCCAAATAAATAGAAAAGGCAAACAATACAATGACCGTTAGACTACTAATCACTCTTTGCACATAATAGTGCTTTGCAAACATAATCAGAAGAGCACCGACTATAAAAGGAATAATAATCGGGAGCATGACTAAATTATTCATGATTTTCACCTCTTAATTGCTCGAGGTCTTCCGTTCCGTGTTCCTCATAAATTCGATAAGCAAGAATAATGAGGAAGGCAATAATACCAAATCCAATGACAATCGCCGTTAATACTAATGCTTGTGGTAGTGGATCGGTTGCCTGCTCACCACTAATATGGACGAGTGGTGGATACCCTTCTCTTAATCCCGCCAATGTGAAAAAAAGTAAATGTACACCGTGTGATATTAAAATAGTGCCAATCGCTACCCTTATTAAGCTCCGTGTTAATAAAAAATACGTACCTATTGCACATAAGACAGCGATTGCTATTAACATGATTAGTTCCATTAGCTCTCATCCTCCGCAATCGTTACTGTCGCTGCCATCGCCATTCCGATAACACCTAAAAATATTCCTAAATCAAAAGGAACAGCTGTTGTTAACTCCACTTCACCTAGAAATGGCAAGTCAAAGTAATCAAAGTATTGTGTAAAGAAGGCATCCCCTACAAAAACACCAGTCATGCCGACTCCAATGGAAAGTAGTAAACCTAATGATATAAGAATAGGATAAGTTACTTTCATCAATGCCTTTCCTTTGCTTTGACCAAAAAATAAATACACTAACATCAGTGAAAGTCCAGCCATTAAGCCCCCTATAAAACCACCACCGGGTTCATTATGCCCGGCAAAAAATAAATAAAAGGAGTAGGAGAATAAGATGTATATGACAATCGTTAATAATACTCGATACATGACATCATGTGTCCTTGAAAACTTCATACATCTTCCCTCCTTCCCATCCGATGCTTAACCATCGTAATAATCGCTAACCCTACAATACCAAGCACTAGAACCTCAAGTAATGTGTCTAGAGCACGGAAATCTACAAGAATAACATTGACGATATTCGTACCGCCACCGAGCTCATAGGAGTTTTCAATATAATACTGAGAGACTGGAGTAAAATCATGATCGCCATTAAATAAAATGGCACTCACTCCGAGTAAAAACACACCGACTCCAACACATATAGATAAAATGATATTGACACTCTTTTTTGTTTTGGAGCGCTTTTCCGTTTTAAAAGCAGGTAAATATTTAAATGTTAGCAACAGTAAAATAATCGTTACCGTTTCAACAAGTAACTGAGTAAGTGCCAAATCTTGTGCACTAAATAAAGTAAATAGTAATGATAAAACTAAACCTATGACACCTAAATTAATGAGTAAGGTTATTCGGTTTTTCATAAACGGCATTGTTAAAGTACTAAATACGAGTAAAGCGATTAAGCCTATCGTATAAGGTTCTATAGGGCTCATACCCTCCATACTCATAGCCAAACTATTTGAACGTATAAACGCATACGCAACAATACCAATGATAAAGATAAGCATATAAGCCATGTAGTCTCTTAAGCTTCCAGTTATTTGTTTCTTCGTCATCCATTTCGCCGAACGATCTAATCCAATAATTCCTTCTTCATAAACACGATGTAATGACTCTCGTTCTCGACTTAACCAGCAGCTCTTCTTTTTTATTGACGGAAACTTTATAAATAAAAATGTACCAATCAAAATAACACCAATCGACATAAATAATTCAAGTTCAAAGCCATGCCAGAGACTCAACTCAATATTCACCGCTTCTCGGTCAACTGCCGGCAAAATGCTAGCAACGGTCGGCTCGATGATATAAGGAACTAATAGATTCGGAAAAACGCCTAACACAACAACTAATATCCCTAAAATAATCGGACTAATCAGCATACCTATTGGGGCTTCATGAACCTTTACTGAATAGTTACTCGGCTCAAATTTCCCTGTAAATGTTCGAAACAGCATAATCGCACAATATACGAACGTGATGATACTCGCTAGCCAAGCAATTAGTGGAATCATAATGCCTAAGCTATCATGTATAGGCATTTCACTAATCGTTAAGAGACTCGTAAAAAACTTCTCCTTACTTAAAAATCCATTAAATGGAGGAATTCCTGCCATAGCGGCCAAACCAATAAGCGATATAGTAAAAGTGACTGGCATAATTGACAATAAGCCACCTAATTTTCGAATATCGCGTGTACCGGTTTCATGATCAACAATTCCAGCTGTCATAAATAAACTTCCTTTAAAAGTAGCATGGTTAATTAAGTGAATGACAGCTGCTGTCATAGAGGTTGCATACAAATTCACTTCATCAAACGTTCTAACATTCATCGAATAAGAGCCAATTCCAAACAACATCATAATGAGGCCGAGCTGACTAATCGTTGAATAAGCTAAAATTCCTTTTAAATCATATTGCCTTAAAGCACATAGGGCACCCCAGGTTAGCGTAACAAGCCCTACAATCATCAAAATCCAAACCCAACTAGTTGCAACACCAAACACAGGTGTTAACCTTGCAACAAGATATATACCGGCTTTAACCATCGTTGCTGAATGTAAATAGGCACTTACAGGGGTAGGCGCTTCCATGGCATCTGGTAACCAAATATGGAAAGGGAATTGAGCGGATTTTGTAAAAGCTCCTAATAATACGAGGATCATTGCCGGAATAAATAGCGGACTAGCTACTAATGTATCAGCTTGACCGATTAACGATTGAATACTAAATGTATTCGCCTCAAGGTAAAGCAAGATGAAACCAGCCATCATCGCAAACCCACCAAAAACAGTGATGAGCATCGATTTTCTAGCTCCAAAAATCGATTGATCGCGTTGATACCAAAAGCTAATTAATAAAGCAGATGCCAAACTTGTTAACTCCCAGAAAACATAGAGAACAATTAAGTTATCGGATAAAACAATCCCAAGCATTGCTCCCATAAACATTAATAAGTACGTGTAAAATTGATGGAGGTTTTCTTTATTTTTATCTAAGTAAAAGATCGAATAAAAAACAACTAATGCACCGATACCCGTAATCAGTAATACAAAAAGTAAGGCCAATCCATCTAAATAAATGGAGAAATGAAAATCGAGTGAAGGTATCCATTGTACTTCAGACAAAATGGTTATGCCTTGACTTAATTGAGGTATGTATTGTGAGAAAAATATAAATAACACGATTGGTACAAGTAAAATGTACCAACCAATATGTCGCTTCTTCGTAAAAGAATAAATAAATGGAATGGTAAGGGCAATGATAAAGGGGCTAAGTGTAGCCAAATGAAGAATTGACATTTCATCCTTCCTTTCTAGCTTTTATGAAGTACTTTTTTACTAATTGCTTCAATTAAAATTCCCTCTTAACTCGGAAAATAAACGTCAAGATAGTTGGATATAATTTTCACAATAAAAAAACCATCAACGTTAATTCGTTCATGGTTCCTACATACGTATAAAAAATGAAAGGGGAAAACAAGGTATCGCATGGTAATTTAAGTGGCGAGTAAAAATTTCATCTCTCATTCTACCAAAATGTATGGTACTTCTCATTGGTTCATTCTGTATATATGAGGTGTTGCTTTTGATTGAATGAGTCTATTTTCATCTACTAAATACACAATATGGGCAATGGTCTCTGCAATAGCAAATCTCCATTGATGGGCCGTTAGCTTTTTATGTGCAAAGAGCTGCTCTGCTATTTGGTACGCTGTTTGCCCATATGACAATTGCTCTATTTTTGCCAATCTCTTTTGATGGTGTCTAATAATTTCATCTGCCCGAAGCTTATGATCGGTAATCAGAGAACCATGTGCGGATAAAATAAGCTCTACTTCCAATTTTTTGATTTTATATAGTGATTCCATATACTCATGCAATGGCTTTTGGCTTGCATGGGGCCATACGCTTATATTAGGGGTAATTTTATCGAGCAAATGGTCTCCAACGATCATAAGACGATCATCACGCTGATAAAGACATATATGGCCATCACTATGTCCAGGAGAATGAATGACCTCCCAACTCTGTCCGTTGATCACAATTTTTTCACGAATGCATTGGATTTTTGGTAGTGGTTGAACATATTTAGCCAATTGGTCCATATGCGCTTGAATATCTTCACTTAATTGATTTGGGACCCCATAGTTTACAAACATATCTTTTAAAAGTGCCGACTGATTAGAATCTGTTGCGAAAACTTGTTCAAGCATTTTCTTATCTATTTCATGCATAAATAGCTCTGCACCTGTTAATTCTTGCATCCAACCAGCTAATCCAGAGTGATCGGGATGAAAATGGGTTAGGTAGATCGTTTTAATCATGGTAGGTTCGATCTGAAGTTCGGCGAATACAGCTAACCAATAGTCTTTCGCCTCTTTGTTATTTAGCCCCACATCGATTAAGACATAATGCTCATAATCCTTTAATAAATAGCTATACATATATCTCATTGGAAAAGGAATTGGAACACCTACTCGAAAACCCCTTTCTTCTATTTTTTCAATATTCATATTGCCCTCCTCAGAATGTGAATGATTGGATTTTTATCTTTTTGACTGGTTTTGTATGAAAGTAAGTGCGAACATGGAGCGTTGCACGTCGCTACCGAAAATTATGCTCCGCTGGGTTACTACTAATTCTCAAGTTCACAAAACAACCTAACGTCATTCTTTTAAAATGAAAATGAACAAATTCAAATTGAATGAAAAGCCACCAGTTAAAGATGAAACTGCACTTTCATATTTGTTGGTGGTGGAGTAATACTTGCTTTGCATCGATTATATACCACTACCCACTCTGGCTGATACTTACTTGTTCTTTTATCTACTACTGCTCCCTGTGATTGATATCTTCTTGTTGTCTTTAAACGCTTTTTATTTACATTTTCGTCTCTGCCACTGCAAAACACTGAAGTCTCCGAATTTATCACTATTATAAAGTAATAAATCATGTTCTGCATGCTCAATATCATAGAAAGAACTTAACCATTAAGCTTTCATTACTAACTTGCCCCATTCAAAGCTTATTCGTACCCATCTCCTCTAATATAAAAAAAACTATCAAAGTTTTGCATGATAGTTTTTATTCAATATCCTCATCCTCAAAATCCCGTGCATTTTTATTACGTAAATAAATCATATAAGAAAACGGGCACAGAGTGCAATAAAAAAGAGGAACATAGTAATTAATTTTGCTTGTAACGTATTCTCACTAAGAATGCATTTTGATTTGTATGAGAAGTAAACAAACCAAAACTAAACACTTTCTTACAAAATGCCCATGGCGGAGCCAAAACCAGCTCCGCCACCAACAAACATGAAAGTAGTATTTGGCTCTTTAACTGGTGGAACTTCATTCAATTTGGTTTTGAGGATGCTCATTTTTGGCCGTAGCCCAACCACTTTTTGAAAGATAGCTACGCACGAGCTTTCCAAAAAGATTCAGCGCACCGCACAAACAGCCACAACCAACAAAAAAGAGAGAGTAACCCATCAGGATAGCTTCTAATATCAATTTCCAAGTGTTTTTGGTCCGTTAGCCAAGCTCGCTTGGCTAACGGTCCAAAAACAAAGACCGAAAGGTCAACATACATGAGCATAAGCACTAACTTTCATATAAAACCATACCAACCACATCTAACTTTTAGATATTTCTTGATAACTTTTATCCACTAAGTAAATAAAGGCAAATACTTCGGCGACAACTTGATATAGTTCTTCGGGGATCGTTTGATTAAGCTCAAGTTCTGCCAGTAATTGCACTAAGCTCGGATCTTCTTGAATAGGGATTTGGTGTTCTTCTGCTCTCTTCACAATTTCTTCTGCAACGAAACCACGCCCTTTTGCACTTACACGTGGCACTTGCTCTTTCCCCTGGAGATATTTAAGTGCCACCGCTTTTTTAAAAGATTCATTGGTCTTCATATGCGAATATCGACTCCTTGGTAATGTGAATAGCCTTGATACACTTGACGGCTAGAGGTAATTAGCTTTTGTTCCGCTTTTGCCTCTTGTTTCCATTGTAACGAGATTAACTCATAACCTAACTCTATTAACCGTTCCTTTAAAACCGGCATAAACATTTCCAATAAAACGGATGGTTTAGGCTGTTCATTGTATAGAGTCATACCCAATTTTTTCTTCTGTATTTTTACATCAACAATGGTCTCTGCAAGCCCTTTAAGATTCAGATAAAATAAAATCCGACAATGATTTGGATCAATATTCCCATTCACGTCTGTTTTCCCTTGCCATTGAATATCGGCATAAAATGTCTGTCCACCGATAACTAGTGGATAATGAACGAGTAATTGCTGAAAAAAACCTTCTTGCTGTTCAAGTGAAGCTAGGATCTGTGTCCCAGTAATATGTGAAAGAAGCGTTGAAAGCATTCCTTGAATTTGGCGATTAACGGGTTCTAGTTGCGCTTGAAGTAATATCGATTTTAATGACGAGCTTTGCTCCACTTGTACCATTCTATCCATATGAATTAGCCCATTTTCATGCTGCAAACCTATTCGTTGGAGCACACTTTGTAAATGCGTTGCAAGGGCTGGCTGTTGAGTCGTCCTTTTCAAAAGACTTGACCAACTTTCTGTAATCACTTGCTTCACTACTTTATTCTCAGCCGCTGAGAGGGCCGTATGCATGACCGTATGTATCGGTAGCTCTTTCGAAATTAATTTCGAAATTTGATGTTGAACCCAATCATTTTTTTGCTGTTCTGACCAATGGTGCTGTTGAAAGAAGGTAGCAACACTCCGAAGTCCACTTTGCTTACTTGGTAGCGGTACTAAATGGTCTTCACTTAAGCGTGCTGTTAGAAAACGCATCACTTCATCCACATGAACTCCCTTTGGCAAGAGCCTTTGCATCACATTTTGGAGCACTTGCCTGTCACCATCGGTCCGAGCCTCGGACATCCTCTGAATAAAAGTAACAAGTGGCGACTTACTTTCATGACGTTGAAAATTTGAAAGCCATTTTAAAAGTTCTGTTTCTAACCTTTGAGCATGGACGGTTCCTTCTGATTTTAATTGACTTAAAAGTTCAACAATGATTGTCATTAGTTGCTGAGGGTTTTGTCTTTCCTGATAAGCTAGATAGCCTTCTTTTGATAACGGCCAGCCTAGCTGCATCATTTGTACCAGTTGATTTAATGAGGAGCTACCCAACTCACTTCTTTGGAAGAGTGTGAGTGCATCTATGAAGCTTTGCCTTGTAAAAGGGATCGATTTCACCTGTAACGCATGCAAGAGCTGTAATCCTTTTTGGTCAGTTGGTAACCCTAATTTACTTAATGTTTCGGGACTGCCCTCCTGCCCCTGCTTTGAAGCTGTTAACGGTCTAAGTCGTGGTAAGCCTTTACTTCTTATTACTTCAAACCAGTAGGTCTGTCCGACAACTAATCCAAGCTCTAACTTTGCTGTGAGCATTTTTCCGTTCATGGATAGTAACGCAGTATTCTGGGGGAATAACTTCTGAACTTGACCTCTTAACATGTGACCTTCCCTGAAATTCATAGAATCTTGCGTTTGCGATGAGGACCGTAACGTATGCTGTTCAGAAAATAGCTTAGATATCATCGTTGACTTCCCCCTTTACCCTCTTAATATATCGTGTTATTGAAGTTAAGATAGCGTTGTCTGACTCGACCTGTCTTTCCCCGCTAATTCTATTACAGGTTTAAAACTTTTGCGATGCTCATGAATAATTCCATGTTCCTTTATTGCTTCGAGGTGCCCTGCTGTACCGTATCCCATATTATTATTAAAGTGGTATGTGGGATATTCTTGATGAAGCTTTGTCATATAATGATCTCGAGCAACTTTTGCAATAACGGAGCTAGCTGCGATAGAGAGACTACGAGAATCCCCTTTAACCAAAGATTGCTGCTCGATGTCAATCTCTAATTTCATTGCATCTAATAATAGATACGTAGGTTTCGTTGTTAAACTGAGGATCGATTCTAGCATCGCCTTTTTAGTTGCCTCATAAATATTAATTTGATCAATTTCAGTTGCGTCAATCATGGTAATACTATACGCAATGGCTTCTCTTTTGATAATAACGTCAAATTCTTCACGTTTTGCTTTTGTAAGTTTTTTTGAATCCGTTAAACCTAATAATTGAAAATCTTGAGGTAATATAACAGCGGCTGCGACAACCGGCCCTGCAAGTGGACCTCTTCCAACTTCATCAACACCAGCAATCCATTGGTGATTTTGTTTATATAATGCCTGCTCAAATTGAGTCATTTCGCTATGCATATGTAAAAGCTCTTGCTCTTTTTCAAGCTGTTTCTTGTAACGTTTCAGCATCGTTTGAACGCCTTTACGCTCATCCAAAGCAAGCTCCGTCAGTAACTCATTTGTCGGTTTATCATTTTCGAATAATAGCTCTTCTATTTCTTTCATTGTTCGTTTGGTCCCAGACATTTTTCACTTTCCTTTCATATCGTCATTTCCTTTATAAGCTTTAATTAACAAAAGAAAACCGTCTAAAGAAATATTCCTTTAAACGGTTTCAATCTCTCCAACTGGCCTTTCAAAGCTTAAGCGACCTAATAACCCACTTCTTAATTCTCTTAAAAGAGTTTCTGCCACTTTATCATAATCGATATAACCACCGCTCATCTTAAAGCCTCTTTTATGTCCAATCTGATCAAAAATCTCGACATTGTCTTCAGAAAGCTCCTCTAACTTATATCGTTCCTGTAAACGCTCTGGGTAGTGGACTTTTAAATACTTAATCGCAAACAAGGCAATATCCTGAAAATCCAATATCTCGTCCTTTATCGCCCCTGTTACTGCTAGGCGAAAACCAGTATCTTGGTCCTCAAATTTCGGCCATAAAATCCCTGGTGTATCCAATAATTCTAA
This sequence comes from Alkalihalobacillus pseudalcaliphilus, assembly GCF_028610675.1. Classification (NCBI taxonomy): domain Bacteria; kingdom Bacillati; phylum Bacillota; class Bacilli; order Caryophanales; family Bacillaceae; genus Alkalihalobacillus; species Alkalihalobacillus pseudalcaliphilus. The sequence continues at coordinate 3,884 of NZ_JAQQWS010000001.1, read as the reverse complement.
TTGCTTGCCTACTTTTATCCATTGCTGTCTTTTCGTTACTCCAGGACGATCACCAACCTGTGCCGTTCTTTTTGAAGCAAGTCGGTTAATTAACGTTGACTTCCCTACATTAGGAATTCCCAAAATCATAGCTCGAATCGCTCTTGGTTTCATCCCTTTTGCTTTCATTTTATCTAGCATCGGTGTGGCAAGCTTTTGACAAGCAGCACTAATCTTTTCTGTCCCTTTACCATTTTGAGAATTAATAATAAGAACCGAATAACCTAACGCCTCGAAATAGCTCTTCCATTTCATCGTTAGTCCTTCATCGGCTAAATCTGCTTTGTTTAATAAAACTAATCGCGGTTTATGTTCCACAATTTTATCGATCATCGGATTCCTTGATGACAATGGAATTCTTGCATCTACTAATTCAATCACAACGTCGATCATTTTTAATTGTTCCGTTACTTCTCTTCTTGCTTTGGCCATATGACCAGGAAACCATTGTATTGTCATAACTTCGCTCCTATTTCGCTACCCTTACTTCTGTTATTGGCCAAAATATCACACTAGCTTTTCCAATAACTTTATCCGTTGGTACCGTGCCAATATCTCGACTGTCTTTACTATGTCTACGGTTATCACCTAATACGAATAGATGATCCTCTGGTACGACAAATTCATTGGTAACATCAACTAGTTCAAAGTTATTGGTTAATGTCTCACCTTGATAGTTTTCCTTTAATTCATCTAAAAATCTCTCTTCTACCGGCTCACCATTCACATATAATGTGTCCGAACGATATTCTATTTCATCTCCAGGAAGACCAATCACTCTTTTTATATAATCCTTCCCACCAGGAGCATGGAAAACAACAATATCAAATCGCTCTGGCTCAAAAAGAGTGTAGCTAATTTTATTTACGATCATTCGATCACCGTTATGTAAAGTCGGTGACATCGATTCTCCGTCCACAACAATGGGGGCAAATAAAAAGTAACGAATTAAAAATGCTAACGCTAATGCAATAACAATTGCTTTTATCCATTCCCATGAACTGCTTGTATTCTCTTTCTCCATTTTTTAGCCTCCAAATTGACGAATATCCACCCTACTTTATTTTAGCACAATTTAGTAGTAGATGACTAATGTGATTAGTCGGTCTTTCATTTGTTTTTAGGTTTCTTATTCCTATTGAAAAAGGACAGTTTCCCAGATGGGTCACTGTCCTTTTAATCGTTAAAGATACAAAATTTCTGCCGCTATTATCTACGAATTTCTTTAATACGCGCTTTTTTACCGCGTAATTCACGTAGGTAGTAAAGTTTCGCACGACGTACTTTACCGCGACGCTTCACGTCGATCTTAGCGATCTTCGGTGAATGTAATGGGAATGTACGTTCAACGCCTACACCGTAAGAAATTTTACGAGCTGTGAAAGTTTCGCTGATACCAGTACCACGTTGCTTGATTACAACGCCTTCAAATAACTGAATACGCTCACGAGTTCCCTCAACAACTTTAACATGAATCACTAACGTATCACCAGGACGGAAGTCAGGTAAATCAGTACGTAGTTGTTCATTTGTAATTTCACGAATGATGTTGTTCATGTAATTCCACTCCTTCCACACAGATGCTCTTGAATATCCTCAAATCATAATCAGCGGAACATCGTAATCCGGGCAAATGCCACAAAGATTATATTAACATAAATAGACCGCCCTCACAAGTCTTTCTTTGCTTCTTCCTCAATTTCCTTCAGCCATAATTGCTCTTCTTTTGTTAAAGGGCGATTCTGTAATAAATCCGGTCTTCGTTGCCACGTTCTTCTTAATGCTTCCTTTGACCGCCATTCTTCAATATGGAGGTGGTGGCCAGATAAAAGTACTTTAGGAACTTGTAAGCCTCGAAAGTCAGCTGGCCTCGTATAATGAGGATGTTCCAACAATCCCGTTGAGAAGGAGTCGGTGACGGCTGATTCAGCATTTCCTAAGACACCAGGTAATAACCTTACAATGCTATCGGTTAATACCATCGCCCCAACTTCGCCACCGGTCAAGACATAATCACCAATCGAAACCTCATCTGTGACCAGATGCTCACGGATACGTTCATCATACCCCTCATAATGACCACATAAGAACACCAAATGTTTCTCTTGAGCTAATTCCTCTGCTTTTTTCTGAGTAAATGTTTTACCTTGTGGACATAAAAGAACAACCCTTGGCTTTTCAGATGAGTTATGTTCTAAATCAGCTACCGCATCAAAAATTGGTTGTGGTCGTAACACCATACCTGCTCCCCCGCCGTACGGATAATCATCGACTTTATGGTGTTTGTTGTCGGCATAGGTTCGAAAATCAACCACATTAATCGAAACTAACTCTTTCTCTTGAGCATGTTTTAAAATCGAGGACCCAAATACACCAGGAAACATTTCAGGAAACAAAGTTAAAATATCAATTTTCATCAATTAAACCTTCCATCGCATGAATCGTAATAACTTTCGCTTCCACGTCAACTTGTTTGACCACTTGTTCAATGTACGGAATCAATATATCCTTCCCTTGTCCGATTCGTTGCACAATCCACACATCATTTGCTCCTGTTTCTAAAATCTCCCGCACTTTCCCAAGCTCTTGGCCCTCTTCGGTCTTAACAAGGCAACCGATGATTTCATGATAATAATACTCATACTTATCAAGTTCATCTAAAAATGCTTCATGAACATAGAGAAATTCACCTTTAAAGCGTTCAACATGATTGATATTAGTATATCCATCAAATGTGAGCAAATCAAAGTTTTTATGCTTACGATGACCTGTTACCTTTACTTTAACTTCTGATTTTGTTTCCTTGTCAATAACCATTAATTCTTGTCCACTAGCAAAGCGGTCTTCTGTAAAATCCGTTGAGGCTATGACTCGTACTTCTCCTTTGACCCCATGGGTATTGACAATTTTACCAACTTTAAACCATTCACTCATATATCTTGCCTACTTTCTCTAAATTCAGCTATTATTCCATCTTTTATAATAACCTCGAGCTCTTCATTTTCGTCTAACCACCTATCTCCTACTTCAAATTCGATAAGTGTGTCAATGCTGCCTGAGCGAATTTCTGAACCTATCTCTAATTTTTGGAGCTGTTGCTTTTTAAAATGAAGAGCATGGAGACGTTCTTTCCTTTTATCAAGCTCTTTCTTATAACGTTTCCTTACTACGGCTTGATCATGCTTTTGATTAACATCCTTTAATGCTTTATGTAACTGAAATTCAAGCTGTTCAAGCTCTCTTTTACAACTTTGTTCATCTTCTAGAATATTGGCTAACAACGTTTCTTTTTTGCTCGCTGTTAATACATGCTTGACGGTTGCCTTTCTTATTATCTTCATATCCAAACACCCCACCTTGTAGAAGACCATCTTTTTTATAGTTTACCTTAAAAATGCACGAACTTCTATCTTTGGTGGTTTTATAGGAAAGTTGATACTGATGCTCAAATGCGGAGCTTTGCTCACCGCTACCAAAATCATGATCCGCTGGGTTAGTACTATTTTCAAGTAATAAAACAATCTAACACCTTTCTTTTAAAACGAAAAAGAACAAAACCAAATTGAATAAAGTTCACCAGTTAAAAGCTAAACCCTACTTTCATTTTTCCGGTTTCATTGCTGCATATTTTCATTTACTCCGCATCGGCCCTTCTTTTTTTAGTTTCATTGCTACGTATTTTGATTTACTTCGCATTGGTGGTCCGTTTTACCACTCATTGCTGTGTATTTTAATTTGCTCCGCATTGACGGCTAGACGTTTTCTCTGAATCGGGATAGAAGGAGGCGACTAACCTCCACCCCCCACACCACCGTACGTACGGTTCCGTATACGGCGGTTCCATT